>DXRF01000039.1 GCA_019411205.1 Parabacteroides sp.
GCCGTAAGCCTGCGAAGGTGTAAGGCAGATAAAAAACAAGCCCCGGGGACGGTTTCGTCTTCGGGGCTTTGTTTTCAACTTTTTTACAAAGACTTTTTCGGATACATGGCATTCCACCATTCCGGTTGGTCCTTGAGCCATTTGGCGAACCAAGCGTAGATGGTTTTGTTCCATTCGGCACGTTTTTTATAGTCCAGTATCTGGTGGTTTTGTCCTACCACCTGTACGAAGGCTGTAGGTTTGCCTAACAGTTTCAAGGCCGTAAACATCTGGATACTTTCACCTACCGGGACATTCGTGTCGACCGTGCCATGCAGGAAAAGGATCGGGGTGTTGATCTTGTCGGCATTGAACAGCGGGCTTTGCAATGTGTACATATCCCGTGCGTTCCAGGGGTAGCTGTTCGCGCTTGCCAGAGCACTGTAGGAGTAGCCCCAGTAACCTTCGCCCCAATAGCTGGTGATGTCGCTGATTCCGGCATGGGAGATGGCGGCGGCAAAGATATCCGTTTTCGTTTGCAGGTATTGTGTCATGAAGCCACCGTAGGATGCCCCTATGCAACCAATCTTTTTAGCGTCGACAAAGTTGTGTTCGGCACAGAATTTCTTTGTTCCTTCGATGATCTCGTCTCCTGTACGCTGTCCCCATGCATTTACGTGGCGGGCGGAGAACTCCTGGCCGAAGCCGGTTGCCCCGCTGGGCTGGATGATATAAACGATGTAGCCCAATGCCGCATATACGTGCGACGGATACCGGTTTTCGAGTGAACGTTCCGTCGGACTGGTTCCCCCGTAGTAGTTCACGATCAGCGGATATTTCTTGTTAGGATCGAAATGGGGCGGCAGGTAATAACGACCGTAGATCGTGTCGCCGGCAGCTGCCCGGAAATTCCAGTCGTGCACCTCGCCGAGGGTGATATCTTTCAAGATGCCGGCGGAAAGATCTTTCAGACAGACAGAGTTTTTCTTTTTCAGGTTGACGGAATAGAGGCGTTGCGAGTTGGAGGCGCTTTCGCCGAAATAGACCAGTTCGGGAGTTGTTTCGGCAATCGTAAAATCTGAGAGGATATCCTCTTTTAACGGGATGGGGAGGATTTTCCCGGTTGACGGATTCAAGACGTACAGGCGTACGCAATCCTTATCTTCTCCCTGCAGGTAGATCTGTTTATCCCCTTTGTTCCAAACGAAGTTTTGAACCGATGGATTGAAATCTTTGGTGACAGGATTTGCCTGTTTGCTTGCCGGATCGTAAAGGAAGAGCTGCCCGTCAGCCATGTTGGAAGTCTGTCCCGGTGCTATATTCAAACCGATTTTATCGAAAGCCTCCCCGGATGCGGCAATAGCCAGCATCTTGCCGTCGGGCGAGAATTGGGCATAGCTGATGAACGGATCTTTCAGAAGGAGTTCCGTATCCAGTGTTTGCAGATCCATCCGATAGAGCAAAGTAGTCGAAAACGGACGTTTCGTCAGTTCCCGTTCGCTGCAAGTGAAGAGCAGATAGCGGCCGTCGTCGGAAATATCGTTGATGGAAGTCGAAGTGTGTCCGTAGGTAAGACGTTGGAACACTCCGGTTGCCAAGTCGTATTTATGGATGAACGAACGGGTGCGCCATCCCGGCTGGCGGTCGTCAGGCACAAGGATTTCCTGAAGGTCTTCCCCTTTTTTCGGTCCTTCCTCGGTGATGTTGAACAGCAGGAAATCTTCTGTCGGGGCAAAGCTGAACCAACCGTCGGGAAGGTTGCGGGCAAGGACTTCCTCTGCCTGGGTTGTAGGGTCGATCGTGACAAGCTCTTTTCCCTGTATGCCTTTGCGGGTATAGTAAAGACGGTTGCTGCGGGGCATCCAGCTATAATGATGACTGTTGCTTTCCATTAGAACCTGCCCTGTGGACCGGTTGGTCACTTGCTGGAAAGATTCGGTATCGCCGCCGGGATAAGTCGTTTGGTAGGCGGTCAGCAGGTATTTGCCGTTGGGAGAGAGGCTGACGGAGCGAATGCGTGTGCCATCGAAAACATCGCTCAAAGTGTAATGCTTCTCCGGATCGGTTGTTGCCGTGACAACGGCTTTGCTGTCCGTCTTAAAGGTAGCTTTCGGAATGTGGCTCGTTCCGTCCGGGGCTGTGAGATATTTGATTACGACCTCGTAGCGGCGGGGTTCGAGCGTGAGCTTGAGTTCGCCGTTGGCTGGTGTCTGTTTCTCGTTGTCGATATATACTTCGTAATGCTCCGGTCCGCTGATCTGAAGAGTCCCGTCCGTATAGCGGTCGCTGTTCAGATAGAAGGAAGCAAGGCTGACAGAACTGTTTTTGCTTTGCCCGGCCGGAGTGGCGGCATCCAGCATCCGGTTGCTTTCCCGGACGTTGCTGAAGGGGATGGCGGTTTTTAATAACTCGGCATCTGTAAATTTCTTACTGTTCACGTCAAGGCTGTCGACGATGAACGGACGTTTTATTTCATAAGGGCCTGCATACCTGAATTGCTTGACGGGAACCTCTTCGGCAAAAAGATTGCAACAGGTACAAAGGGCAGAAAGGATAAGTATGTCTCTTTTCATGAGGAATAGTTAGAATAGCAAAACTTCGTTATTATATTTTTTTAGAGGGTATCAAAACATACTTGTCCTTGCGCTTGACGTAGGACAAGTATGTTTTGATACCCTCTAAATATCTATTTACTGGAGGTTGATTTCGTCCACAAACAAGAACGCCGGATTACCTGCACCTCCGTGCCATGCCGGAAGTTTGTCGCTCTTGATGATGACTTCGACATAGCGGGCTTTTACCGGCTCGAAGGAGATTTCTTGCGGATAAAGGCCGTCTTTATCGTCTTTACCTAAAGACGGGATTGTCTTGGATGCTACCTCCTTGAAGTTCTGTCCGTCGTCCGATACCTTTACGGTAACGCCTGCCGCCCCCATGATCCAGTCTCCTTTCACAACATTCGTGTTGAAAGAAACTTTACTGAATTCGGCCGGTTCTTTCAGGTCGATAACGGCATCCAAATCCTTGCCTTGGAATCCTAACCAGCGTCCGGTCTTGTAGTTGTCGTTGCCGCTCAGACCGTCAGTCAGTTCCGGGCCACCGTTGAAGTCATACCCTCTGCTGGGGGCTACTTTCAATGTGACCGGCTTGGCCGTTGCCTTGTTGAAGTCGATCTTTTCGGAGAAGATGCGGCTGTTTCCCGTCGGGCGGACAGCTACGGCTTTTACTTCTGCATTTTGCTTGATGCGGAGAGGCGCTTCGTATTTCGGGCTGGTTGCCGTCGGTTCGCTGCCGTCGAGTGTATAATGGATATCGGCGGAACCTTCGGTTTCGAGTGTCACGACGATTTCGCCTTTGTCACCGTCGGTGGTGAAGGAGGCACGAATGTCGAAGATATGTTTGGCATAGTTATAACCCAAGCGGTCGTAAAGTTCGGTCATGCGGACCAAGCGCGGCAGGAACGCCTTGAAATCTTTCGGGGCGTTTGTCCATTGCACTTCTGCCAATGCATCCATACGCGGCAACACCATATATTCGACCTGGCTGAATGTCGGGATATATTCTGTCCACAGATTTGCTTGTACTCCCGTTACATATTTCTTATACTCTTCCGGGATTCCGGCAGTCGGTTCGAACGAATAGACGCGTTCCAACGGCAGGTAACCACCGATGGCAAGTGGGTCGTGTTCCGTGTCGGTAGACTGGTAGTAGTCGAAATACAGGTAAGAGTTAGGTGTCATAATCACATTGTGTTTCTGTTTGGCAGCTTCAATACCTCCGTCTACGCCGCGCCAGCTCATCACCGTAGCGTTCGGGGCCAGTCCGCCTTCCAGGATTTCGTCCCAGCCGATGATGTGGCGCCCTTTGCTTTCGACGAATTTCTCCATACGTGAAATGACATAGCTTTGCAGGTATTCTTCGGCCGTATGCTTGCTGTCTCCTTTGATGCCTTCCGCCTTGATGCGTGCCTGGCATTTCGGACAATTCTTCCAACGTACTTTCGGGCATTCGTCACCGCCCACATGGATATATTCGGACGGGAAGAGGTCGATCACCTCGCCAAGCACATCTTCGAGGAAGGTCATGGCTTTTTCGTTACCGGCACAGATCACGTCGTCGGAAACTCCCCACTGTGTCCACACTTCGTAGGGTCCGCCCGTACAACCTAATTCCGGGTAGGTCGTGATGGCAGCCAGCTGGTGTCCGGGAAGGTCTATTTCGGGGATGATCGTGATGAAACGCTCTTGGGCGTAAGCGATCACGTCACGGATTTCGTCTTGCGTATAGAACATGCCTTCGCCATACGGCTTGCCGTCATATTTGCCGGAGTTACGGCCGATGACGGTTTCCTTGCGTTGCGTCCCGATCTGGGTCAGTTCCGGATATTTCTTGATCTCGATGCGCCATCCCTGGTCGTCTGTCAGGTGCCAGTGGAAGCGGTTCATATTGTGCAAGGCAAGAATATCGATGAACTTCTTGACCGAATCTACCGGGAAGAAATGTCGGGAAACATCGAGGTGCATACCGCGATACGGGAAACGCGGATAGTCGTTGATACTGGCAGCCGGAAGCTCGATGTCCATTCCTTCGGCCACGGCAGGGATAGACTTGCGCAAGGTCTGCACGCCATAGAAAATACCGGCGTTGGAAGCTCCGGCAATCTCGATCCCGTTCTCGCTGACCAGCAGGCGGTAGCCTTCCGGGTTCCGGATGTCGGAAGCGATTGACAGATGAATGCCTTTGTCTGCGTTTCCGGCGGTCACTTCAGGTTCATATCCCGTAGCCTCTTTAATGTAGGAGGCAAGGAAACGGGCGGTCTGTTCCATTTCCGTATCTCCTTCCTGATAGGAGATCGGGGTAGACGGTTTCAGCAGGAATGGGGTGCTGCCTTGTGTCGCCACCTCTTGCGGAAGCGGAATAATGGCATAATTCCCTTGTGCTTTTTTACCATCCGAACAAGCCACGGCTCCAGCCAGGGCTGTCAGGATACATGCATACTTCGTTAGTTTGTTCATGCGTTTAAAATGTTATAAGTGAAAAAATAATGATTCTCATTTGGTCCAGTAGTCTACGACCGTGACGGCCGAAGCCTTGTTCCCCAATACTTTCCCGAAAGCCTTATGAGCCGGGTGGACCAGATAGGCATCGCGGTCTGCATCCGAATGGAACGTCAGGAAGAAGCAGTGCGTCAATCCCTGCTGCAATCCTTCGGGGCTGCAATCCGTTCCCCATTCGTATCCTTTGATCAGGTCTATTTGGGAGGGAAGTGCACAGAAAGCATCTTCGACTTCCTTGATCTGTTGGGCGGATACTTCTGGTTTGAAACCGAACATGACAACGTGGCGAAGCACTTTCTCCTGCTTGGGAGCATTGCTGCAACAGAACATCAGGGCCGAGAATGCCAGGATTGTCAGTGAAGCGAAGATTGTCTTTTTCATGATGACCAGGATTAATTATATGATTATAACCAGACAAAGATAAAGATAAATAGTAGACTGCCCTACAATACAACAGGCTTTTTCTTTAGTCCGGTAGTAATCTTGTTGTAGTTTCATGTAAGGGTCGCTTTAGTTTTCTGTCGATGAAACTTTATTTTTACCTGCGGGAGACTTTATTTTCACCCTATGGAAGAAAGTGAAACTTTTTGATCTGCCTTGAAAAAGTCGTTCACCTTTTTCACGGTAGTGCACTGGGTATAGGCGTCGTGACAGTAGATGACCGCCTGCTGCTCAGAGGCCGCCTCTTCCAGCATCCGCATTTTTTCGTTGTAGGAAACGACAGGATAGGTGTCGTATGCCGAGATCCAGAGGGGCGAGACGCTTGCCGCCAACGGGATGACATCGCCGGCGAAGACATAAGTGCGCTCAGGCGTCGTGATATAAGGTGCGATTTGCCCCGGCGTATGTCCGTCGAACAGCCGCAGGTCGATGCCGGGGCAGAGATTCGTGTCGTTTTCGATGAGGCGAAGCTTGCCGCTCTCGTAGACGGCCTGCATGTTCTCGATGAAATAGGAGTCGGCTTCGAGTGCGTTCGGGTGAAGGAAGTTCTCCCATTGTGCACGGCTTACCCAGTGGATGGCGTTCGGAAAGGCCATTTTGAAGAGAGGCTTTCCACCGGCCTGCTCTTCTTTTTGTGTCGTATATCCGCAATGGTCGAAGTGGAGATGTGTGAGTACGACATCTGTAACGTCCTCACAAGCAACACCTCGTCTTTGAAGTTCATCCTTTAGGTCGACCAGGTCGAAGAAGTTGTAATAGCTGAGTTGTTTCAGGTGTTTGTTGCCCGCCCCGTTGTCGACGAGTACGATTTTCCCGTTTCCGTCACGAACCAACATATTGCGCATGGCTAAGATGCATCCGTTCTGTTCGTTGCTTGGATAGCGGCGGCTCCAGGCCGTTTTGGGAATTGCACCGAACATGGCGCCTCCGTCTGCTTGGAAAAAGCCCGTGTCTATAAGTTGAATATCCATGAATTATACTTTTTCCAACAAAGATAGGGAAGTTTTTTCTTTCAAACCCATGTGAAGGGTGAATGAATTTGTGTACATTTGCAGGCAAAATCTGAGTGATGCGAAAAGTTCATTTAATCTCCGTAACCGAGCCTCTGTTGTTTGACTTAGCCCTGGCTATTCACCAAAAAGGATATGAAGTAAGTGTATCCGGTGTTGGATTGACTGATACGATCTTTGCCAGATTGGAAAGGGAGGGGTGTACTTGTCATGGAGACGGGTGGTTTCCGGAGAGATTAACTAAAGATATACATTTTGTGGTATTAGGGGCTGCAGTCCGGCAGGACAACCCCGAACTGATACGCGCAAAAGAACTGGGATTATTAGTGCTTTCGATACCTGAATTCATCTTTCAGCGGACGAAAGAGAAGACGCGGGTTGTTGTTGCCGGCAGCCGGGGAAAGAAGACGATCATCTCGATGATTGTCTGTGCCCTGAAGCGGCAGAAACTTGCGTTCGACTATGCGTTGACCAGCGAAGTCCCCTTATTGCCTGATCGTGTGCATCTGAGTTATGAAGCCCGGATTGCGATTATCGAAGGGGATGAACATGTTACGTCCGCTTTGGAGAAACGGTTCCAGCTTGAGTTCTATCGTCCGCATATCGCTATTCTGACCAACCTGATGTGGACTTCCGCGACCGACCATGCCACACCGGAAGCCTATCACACGACTTTCCGTACGTTCGCCTCTTCTATCGAGCGTGGGGGAAAGCTGATCTATTTCGACGGCGATCCTGTTGTCAAGCAGCTTGCGCAAGAGGTACGCGAAGACATCACGGCTATGCCTTACGACCAGCATGTCGTGGTCGAGAAAGATGGAAAGACTTATTTGCAGACTCGCTACGGGGACTTTCCTGTCTATATTCCGGACCGCTTTTTCTTGATCAATCTGAATGCTGCCCGCCTGGCCTGCCGCCAGTTAGGTGTAAAAGATGCTGATTTTTATCAGGCGTTATCCGAATATAGTGTATCTTTGCTCCCATGATTATAGCGCGACAAAAAAGAAAGGAAAATATAGCCGAATATCTGTTGTACATGTGGCAGGTGGAAGACCTGATACGTGCCAACAATTTCGATATGGATTCGATCCGCCGCACGATCGTAGAACGTTACGACCAGCCGGACGGTGTAAAAGAAGAGATTGCCAAATGGTATGAGGAACTGATCGAGATGATGCGTTCCGAAGGGGTGATGGAAAAGGGACATATCCAGCTGAACAAGAATGTGATCATTGCCCTGACCGACCTGCACCTCCGTCTTCTGAAATCGCCGAAGGAAATGGTGTACGGGGCGGCCTATTATAAAACACTCCCTTTTATCGTTCAGCTCCGTGCCAAATCGGGCGGCGAGGACTTGCCTGAGTTGGAGACTTGTTTCAATGCTATTTACGGTTTCCTGATGCTGAAGATGCAAGGGAAAGAAATCAGCCCCGAAACGATGGAGGGGATCAAACAGATCAGTTCGTTCCTGGCACTTCTGGCCGAGAAGTATCGTGAAGATATGAACGGGGAACTGAAATTAGAAGAATAAGACAAGATGAAAACGATTTTAGTAACAGGGGCTAACGGGCAACTGGGCAATTCGATCCGCCGGTTGGCTACCGGATATCCGCACTATGCGTTTGTATTTACGGATGTGGATACGCTTGACATCTGCGATGCTCAAGCCGTAGAGGCTTTTGTCAAGGAGAAGCAAGTCGATTATATCATCAATTGTGCCGCCTATACGGCTGTGGATAAGGCGGAGGATGACGAGGCTCTTTGCCTTCGTATCAACCGGGATGCCGTACGGAACTTAGGCGAGGCGGCGCGTACGACAGGAGCGAGGGTGATCCATGTTTCTACCGACTATGTGTTCGACGGTACGAATCATTTGCCATATGTGGAAACGGACGAGACTTGTCCGGCTTCTGTCTACGGGCGTACGAAACTTGCCGGTGAACTGGCTTTGCAGGAGGTGTGCCCGGATGCGGTAATCATCCGTACGGCATGGTTGTACTCCGAGTTCGGTAATAATTTTGTCAAGACGATGTTGCGTCTGGGAAATGAACGGGAACAGTTGTCTGTCGTGTTCGACCAGATTGGTTCGCCGACGTATGCCGGGGATCTGGCGGCTGCCATTTTAGCGGTGTTGGTGCAGGCGGAGGCGGGTGCTTTCGTTCCCGGTATCTATCATTATTCCAACGAAGGGGTTTGCAGTTGGTATGATTTTGCCGTGAAGATTATGGAGTTGGGCAATGCCCCCTGCCGTGTTCTCCCGATCGAATCCAAAGATTATCCGGCGAAGGCTGCCCGTCCGCATTTCAGTGTCTTGAACAAGGCTAAGATCAAAACGATCTATAAGATCAGTATATCCCATTGGGAAGCGAGTCTGCGTGAATGTATGAAAAGAATAACAAAATAAGATAAATAACAATGAGTCAGTATTCAGAAGAGATTGAGAGAAGAAGAACGTTTGCTATTATCAGCCACCCGGATGCCGGTAAGACGACTCTTACCGAAAAACTGTTGCTCTTTGGTGGTGCCATTCATGTGGCAGGTGCCGTAAAGTCTAACAAGATCAAGAAGACTGCTACCTCCGACTGGATGGAAATTGAAAAGCAGCGTGGAATCTCCGTCGCAACCTCCGTGATGGCTTTCGACTATTCCGGCCATAAAATCAATATCCTCGATACGCCCGGTCACCAGGACTTCGCCGAAGATACGTTCCGTACGCTGACGGCTGTGGATAGCGTTATTATCGTGATCGATACCGCAAAAGGTGTGGAAGCCCAGACCCGTAAACTGATGGAAGTCTGCCGTATGCGTAAGACTCCCGTGATCGTGTTTGTCAATAAGATGGACCGCGACGGTAAGGACCCGTTCGATTTGCTGGACGAGATTGAAGAGGAACTGCATATCAATGTGCGTCCGCTGAGCTGGCCGATTGACATGGGACAGCGGTTCCGTGGCGTCTATAATATATATGAACAGAAACTGAACCTCTATACTCCGAGCAAGCAGTATGTGACGGAGAACGTGGAATTTAAGGATATCAACAGCCCGGAACTTGAAAACTATATCGAGGCCGGGCAGGCAGAGAAGCTCCGTTCCGATATCGAGCTGATAGAAGGGGTTTATCCCGAATTCGATGTCGATACCTACCTGAAAGGAGATATCGCTCCCGTGTTCTTTGGTTCTGCCTTGAATAACTTCGGGGTGAAAGAGTTGTTGGATTGCTTTATCAATATCGCTCCTTCTCCCCGTCCCGTATCGGCAGTGGAACGGGTGGTCGATCCGGAAGAGGATGCTTTCTCCGGCTTCGTTTTCAAAATCCATGCCAATATGGACCCGAACCATCGCAGTTGTATTGCTTTCGTGAAGATCTGTTCCGGCCGTTTTGAACGTAATGCCAACTACAAACATGTCCGTTTCGGAAAGATGATGCGTTTCAGCAGTCCTACGGCTTTCATGGCGCAGAAGAAGGAAGTGGTGGACGAGGCTTTTGCCGGCGATATCATCGGTTTGCCTGATACCGGCAACTTCAAGATCGGTGATACGTTGACTTCCGGTGAAGAACTTCATTTCAAGGGATTGCCGAGTTTCTCTCCTGAAATGTTCAAGTATATCGAGAATGCCGATCCGATGAAGGCCAAGCAGCTGAACAAGGGGATCGAGCAGTTGATGGATGAAGGTGTCGCCCAGCTCTTTACCAACCAGTTCAACGGACGTAAGATTATCGGAACAGTCGGACAGTTGCAGTTCGAAGTGATCCAGTACCGCTTGCTTCACGAATATGGCGCACAGTGTAAGTGGGAACCGATCAGCCTCTATAAGGCTTGCTGGATAGAAAGTGACAATGCTGCCGCCCTTGAAAACTTCAAACGCCGTAAAGCTCAATATATGGCGCTCGACAAAGAGGGCCGCGATGTCTATCTGGCCGATTCCAGCTATGTGTTGATGATGGCACAGCAGGATTTCCCCGATATCAAATTCCATTTTACCTCAGAGTTCTGATAATATTTATATATAATAAAGTAAAATGAAGAAGTTATTTATTTCATGCATGATTGCCTTTATGGCGATTTGCTCGGCCGGTGCACAGGAGGTGTATATTGGCGGTGGTTTTACAGTCGGTAGTGAAGATAGTGAGTTTATTTTCCAGATCTCACCGGAAGTAGGATGTCATTTGACTGACCAATGGGCCGTGGGAGGTGAAATCGGTTATACGCATTACGATGGTTATAACCGTTTCCAGTTTGCTCCGTATGCTCGCTACACGTTTTATAAGACGGGTATTGTGGGATTGTTTGTCGATGGGACGATTGGGATTGCCGCCGGTGACGGTGATACCGGTTTCCGGTTGGGATTGCGTCCGGGACTTTCTTTGAAAGCGACGGAACATATATCTTTTGTCACTAAAGTCGGATTTCTTGGTTATAGCGATTCGTATAACGGAGCTTCTGATTTTGCAGGTGTGAACTTCGACACGGAAAATATCAGCATCGGTTTCCATTATAATTTTTGACAGGAGGCATCCTGAAGAGAGAGAGAAGGAATCGGAAAGGGCAGGAAGACGGCTTTTCCGGTTCCTTTTCTTTTAGGTGTAAGTTATAAGATCCGTTTGATCTCCTCCAAGCTTCCGACCATGTAAGTCGGCGTAAACCCTTTTGCCGGCAATCTTTTCGGATTCAGCCATAGCTGGTCGATTTTGGAATTGTGGGCACCGATAATGTCCGCTTCCCAACTGTCGCCGATCATCAGGCTTTCGCTTCGGCGGGAGTTGGTGTTTTTAAGGGCGAAATCGAAAATACCCTTATGAGGCTTCTGGATGCAGGCATCTTCGGAAAGGATCATCTTTTCGAAATAAGGAGCCAGGCCCGAATTGCTGAGTTTTTTGAACTGGACTTCCCGAAAACCGTTGGACAGGATATACATGCGGTAGGAGGGGCGCAGGTATTCCAATAGCTCGATTGCACCCGGTACCAAGCGCGTCTTACGGGTTGTCCGTTGCAGGAAGTCGTTGTTGATCGCCAGTACCGACTCTGTATCTTCTATTCCTAAGGGGCGGAGCATATAGCGAAAACGTTCGATGATCAACGTCTGGCGGTCTATTTCATTGTTGCGGTACTGCTCCCATAGCCGGTTGTTGTGTGGCCAGTAGATATCGAAGAAAGCCTCGAAGGAGGCATAATACCGGTCAAAGTGGTGAGCGGTATATACTTCTTCGAGGCATTCCTTATTATTATGGTACGTGTCCCAAAGGGTATCGTCCAAATCAATGAAAAGACTTTTGTATTTCATCATCCTACTTCAATCACCAAATACTTGCCAAGGCTCCAGAACGTTTTTTCGTCTGTGATCTTCAACGTCATATTGCCGTCTTCGTCCTTTACAAATTCGTAAGAACCTTCCGGGTGATTGGATTTCAGTTTTGCCTTACCTGCGAACAACGGGATTTCCTTCACTTCGCGGATATCGACAGAGATGAAATAGTCTTTGTTGAAACCGCTCTGCAACACTTTGGATTTGGCAAACAAACCGCCGCCGGAAAGGATTTTCTGGTCTTTCAGTTCTTTCGCCGTGCCGAAGCAATAATAAGCAGTATGAAGTTTCTTGTCCTGTTCCTGTAACTTCTCGGACTGTGCCGCAGTCGTAGTGGACAGGTCTTCTACGTCTTCATTCAAAGAAGCAACCATTTCATCCAATTCCTGGATACGAACATTCTTCTTAGCCAGATCTTCCTGTAGCATGACGATCATATTGGCTTTCTGGTCAAGTTCGGAAGAAAGGCGGCTGATTGTTTTTTTCAAAGCGGAAGATTGGATTCCGCTCTTTTTCAGTTTCTCTTCCAGTTCGCTGATCTGCTGTTTGTTCTTTTTCAGTGTTTCACTGATCAACTGCATGTTTTCTTTGATCTGTTCGCGGCTGCTCTTATTCAGATCTCCTTTTTGCTGCTGTATGTTGAGATAATTTTCTGCATCACGGATAGACTGGATATCCGCCTCAACCTCGTTCAGAGTGCTGAGGATTTCATCCATTTCGGCATTGCTTTTAGTGTTTTCGATTCTCAGAGAGTCGTTTTCTGCTTTCAGCTTCTTGTATTCTGCTGAATTCTGTCCGCAGGAGGCCAGCATGGCTGTGCAAATCGTTGTTGCAATTAATACTTTCTTCATGTTCTTTCTGTTGTTACGTTAAACTTCTGTACCTGTCTCTGTCTCTTTGTCCTTTTTATCTTTTAAGCCTGCTAATACAATAACAATTTCACCTTTAGGTTCGTTCACGGTGAAGTGGGTGATCACTTCTTCCAGTGTGCCGCGTACGGTTTCTTCGTGTATCTTCGATATTTCACGTGATACGGAAACCGGGCGGTCATTCCCGAAAAACTCGGCTAATTGCGTCAATGTTTTGACCAGCCGGAAAGGTGACTCATAGAAAATGATGGTGCGGTATTCCGTCGAGAGTTCTTTCAAACGTGTCTGCCTTCCCTTTTTCTGGGGAAGAAAGCCTTCGAAACAAAATTTCTCGTTGGGCAATCCTGAAGCAACTAATGCCGGGACGAAAGCTGTGGCCCCCGGCAGGCATTCCACTTCTACCCCCTGACGCACACATTCACGCACTAACATGAATCCGGGATCGGATATTGCGGGCGTACCGGCATCCGACACCAATGCAATGTTTTCGCCTGCCTTGATACGGGCAGCTACTTGTTCGACTGTTTTATGTTCGTTGAACTTATGGTGCGACTGCATCCTGTTTTGTATCTCGAAATGTTTGAGTAGGATACCTGTAGTACGCGTGTCTTCCGCCAGAATGAGATCGGCCTCTTTCAACACGCGGATTGCCCGGAACGTCATGTCTTCCAGATTTCCGACGGGAGTGGGTACTACTGTTAATTTTGCCATAGCACTTTTTAATTGACAATTGATAATTGACAATTGACAATTAAAAGACAAAGACAAAAAACATGTCAATTGCCCATTGTCAATTGTCTATTGCTTAGAGGAAGCGTTTTTCAAGCAGCTTGATAAAGTCTGCTACCGCTTCATCTTCTATATTCCACTTTAATTCGTTATTTAAATAGGTGACCGAGTCTTCATACGAATGAAGACCGTTCAGGTCGTTGATTGCTTTGTTCATCCGTGCCTCATCTCCTCCGAACAGTTCGCGGCGGAAACGAAAACGATCGTTCAGGCTGAATGCCTTACGGAAGTCCGAAAGGTTTTTCTTCTCCAACAGGTCGTTGAGAAATAATCCGGGACGCTCTGCGGAGATCACTTTCTCGGGTGTTTCCACTGCGGGAGCCTCTGATTCTTCAACGAGATTTGGCTCCGGTTTGGCCGGGGATTCCTTTTCAGCAGGAAGTTCCTGTCTGGTTTCCTCTGCGGGAGTCATTATGGGGGCCGGTTGAACAACTGCCGGTTCTTCTTCAGGCTTTTCCTCCAAGGGGGCCTCTTTTGCGGTTTCTTCCGTTACGGCCCGTTTGTTTTCCGGTTCTTGGGGGATTGGCTCCGTCTCTGCCTGTACCGTCTGTACCGGGATGGCGACCGATGGGGGGATAGACTGGATCAATGCTTGATGTTCTTCCATCTGTTTGCGTAGCATTTCGATCTGAGCCGTTTCCAAAGCATGCAGATCCTTCAGAATCTTATGGGTGAGGTCGAAAGTCTGGCCGAAAAAAGACACCGGATACACTTCTGCATCCCGCATGCCGGCAACCAGCGTTTCAAGCTCCCGGATATCCAGAAGCAGATAATCTATTTTTTCTTTATTCGCCATTCTTTTTACCATTCATGGAAACCTGCAAGCAAGTTTTCGTTTATATTGCAACAAAAATAGGCATTTCTTATATATGTAACGTATTTATTGTATGAAATATTGTTATTCCTTGCCGTTATAAAGGTAGGACAACCGTACTAAAATATTCCATTATCAGAGATCGAGTCGGCCCCGGAAGGTTCTATTTAAGCGATAATAGCCATGTTTCTGTTGTCAAACAGCCCAATCACAGAGCTTTTGACCTTGGTCGAAAACCTTTTCGCCCTTGGTCAAAAGCCCTTTCGACACTGGTCAAAAATCTTTTTGACTAAGGGCGAAAAGTAAAGGAGTGATAGTGATCGCTGTTAATACCTGTGCATTTGTTTGTTGATTAACATTGTAGCCTCCTTATTTTTCGCTTGAATATAGAAGAGGTGGAACCGGGAAGGTGTGGCCAATCAAAATCAGGACGAGACATTCTATTCTTCGAACTCCTCCGGCAAGTTCACCAGATAGAGCCGGTGGGTCGCACGTGTAAAGGCGGTGTAAAGCCAGCGGTAGAAGTCTTCTCCAAGCATTTCTTCCGTGATGTAGCCGATGTCCAGAAAGACATTCATCCACTGGCCACCCTGCGCTTTGTGGCAGGTGACGGCGTAGGCGAATTTGACTTGCAGGACGTTGTAGTGGGGGTCGGCTTTCATCTTTTTCATCTTCCCCGCTTTTGTCGGGACATCGTCGTAATCTTCGAGGATGGTATAGAAAAGCTTGTCATTGAGTTCTTTCGGCAGTGCGGGGGCATCTGTCTGCAAGGTATCGAGAAGAATCTTGACATCCGTTTCAAGATCGTAGTCCTGAAAACGGACCGATACGCCGGCAAAACGGAAACCGTAGAGCTCGTAAGTCCTTCGTACACGCAGCACTTGTATGATCTCACCGTTTGCAATGAAGTCCATCTCTTTATTGCCGGCCGTCCAGAAGTAGTTATTCTTGGCAATCATCAGCCGGTCGCCGGACGAAAGCTCTTCTTCCCGGTATAGGATGCGGTTGCGGATACCATTATTATACAGGGTAGCCCGCTTATTGGAGCGAGAAATGATCATGGTTTCTTCGATCCCGTCCCGGCTGTAGGCCGAGGAGATTTCTTCGATCAGTTCATCTCCGTTTACCTTTCTGAAGTCGGTGAAGCCTTTCAGCCTTAGTTTGGGGAAAATCTCGACCGTCTCGTTTCGTAAGGCGTCCCGGAGGCGGGTGGCATTGAACAGTATCCCGGAGTCTTCGCTTTGGCGGACCACCTGGGTGAGGGTGATTTCCTGTACCTTTAAATTATATCCCCGCAGTATTTCCGGATTGAGGGCCGGGCTTTCGGTTTGCATGACGGGAGGTAACTGTGCCACATCGCCCATCAGGACCAGGCGGCAGTTTTCTCCGGAATAGACATATTGGATCAGGTCGTCCAGCAGGCGTCCGGTGCCAAAAACGAACGAGTCCAGTCCCTCATTGGCTATCATGGAGGCTTCGTCTACAATAAACAACGTATCTTTATGCAAGTTGTCTGCCGGATGAAAACCTGTCGGTTCGTTTGAAAAGGCTTTCTGGCGATAGATCTTCTTGTGTATCGTAAACGCTTTCTGTTCGGCATAGCCGGAAAATACCTTTGCCGCCCGTCCGGTCGGGGCGAGCAGAATGCTTTTCTGTTTTAGCTCTGCCATTGTTTTTACCAAGGCTCCGACCAAGGATGTTTTACCGGTTCCTGCGTATCCTTTCAGCAATAAAAGCGAATCCGGTTCTTCCGAAAGAAGGAAATCGGATAGGAGATTTAATGCTAAAACCTGGTCTTCGGTCGGATCATATGGAAAATTTTGTGTAATTTGGCGGCTTAAATAACTATTTATCATTTTGATTGTAATAATTTTCGCGATAAAGGTAGTGTATTAAATATTCTTTTTTAAATTTGCCG
>DXRF01000004.1:0-9835 GCA_019411205.1 Parabacteroides sp.
CCGTACGGCCGGCGAACCAGCCCGGATCATGCTGATCCCCGATCGTTCTGCCTTGCACGCCGATGGCACGGATCTTTCATTCGTGACCGTGGAAATACAGGACAAAGACGGAAACTTGGTGCCGGATGCCGACAACCTGCTTCACTTTACGGTTGAGGGAGACGGCTTTATTGCCGGGACAGATAACGGAGACCAAAATGATCCTGTCAGCCTTAAGAAACCGGAACGTCACGCTTTCTACGGAAAAGCAATGGCGGTCGTACAAAACACGGGCAAGGCGGGAACCATCCGGTTGAAAGCCACGGCGGAAGGCCTGCCGGATGCAATCGTGGAAATAAAGGTAGGTGAATAAGAGGAACAGGGTTGGGGCACAGAACTTGTTTTTGCAGAATCCTCTGTCACTCTATCACACTTTACCATGCGAGTTTTGATAATCATGGTGTGTAGGAGTGATAGATGCCATATTTGTCTATCACTTATGTATCACCGGTTTTCAGAAAGGCATAGTCTTTGTTTTGTGATATAAGTATGTATTAATCAATCAGTTGCTATGTTTTGTTTCCGGACACCCGGGTGTCCGGAAACAAAACATCCGGGTGTATCGGGCGGCTACACCCGGATGTTGAAAGGAGCAAGATGGGGGTGTCTGCGATCATTTCTGCTTGTTTTCGGTACTTTTCTTGCTTGTTTTGAAGAAAAAGCATCATAAGGGAACCAAAACACTCCGGTGTGGATGTATATAGGTGTACTTAGTATAATTTAAAGAATAATGGAACTTCCGGGAGATGGTAATCAGGGATATTTATGTAAATTTGCCCGGAAATAAAAGAGTTTATGGAAGTAAAGATCATAAATAAGTCACACCATCCGCTGCCGGGATACGCGACTCCGCTGTCGGCAGGAATGGATATACGTGCAAATCTGACGGAACCGGTAGTGTTGAAACCCCTTGAACGGAAACTGATTCCGACCGGATTGTATATCGCGTTGCCGGAAGGCTATGAGGCACAGATGCGCCCCCGTAGCGGCCTGGCATTGAAGCATGGCATCACATTGCTGAACACGCCGGGCACTATCGATGCCGACTATCGCGGCGAGATCGGCATAATCCTGATAAACCTCTCATCCGAACCGTTTACCGTCAACGACGGGGAGCGTATCTGCCAGATGGTGATCACGACTCACAGCCAGGTCGTTTGGCAGCCGGTGGAAGTGCTGGACGACACCGAACGGGGAGCCGGCGGTTTCGGCCACACGGGGAGATAATTGAAAATTAAAAATTAAGAATTAAAAAATATGGGAGGGATGCTAAAGTCTCTGATCTCTATATCTTTTCTGTTATTCCTGATCGGGAGTCCGCAATCGTTGAGGGCACAGGACCAGGAGGTGAAGGTGGAAATATCGTCGAAGCCGAATCAAGTGAGTGCCGGGGATCAGCGGAAGTTCGATTACTTCTTCTATGAAGGGCTGAACCTGAAGGCAGCCGGGAAATTCGATGCCGCTTATGATGCCTTCAACCATTGTCTGGCGATCGATTCGACTGCCTCGGCCGTCTTATACGAACTTTCTTCGTTTTATGCCCAACTGAACCGCCCGGAAAAGTCGCTGGAGATGTTGAGGCGGGCAGTGGCCTACAGTTCGGACAATTTTACCTACCGGCTGGCGTTGGCGACAATGAGCCGCAACCTCGGTATGTTCGGCGAGGCGTCGGATGAGTATGAGAAGCTTGTAAAAGATTATCCCGGAAAGCCGGAGTTGAACTATTATTTGGCGGATGCGCTTACGCAGGAAGGTGAAATCGGGAAGGCGATCGATGCTTATGACGCTCTCGAATCGTCCATAGGCATGAGTGAAGCGCTCTCCATGCAGAAATATAAGTTGTATAACGCGTTGGAGCAGACCGATAACGCGTTCAAAGAGGTGGAAAAGCTTGCCGCCAAGTTTCCGATGGAATCCCGCTATCAGATCATTTTGGGGGATCTCCACTTGGAAAAGGCCGATACGGTCAAAGCATTGAAATATTATCAGAAAGCACACGAGATCGATCCGGGAAGTCCCTATTACATTGTTTCTATGGCAAACTATTATGAGGCCGTTGGTAATAAGGACGCCGCTGAGACACAGATACGCAATGCATTGGTGAATGAAAAGTTGGATGTCGATACGAAAGTTGGTGTCCTGTCCCGTTATATTCTCAAATTGCAGCAGACGAAGAAAGGAACCGAGAGTGCGAATGCCCTTTTCCAGACATTGCTGGAACAGCATCCGGAAGATATCGATCTGAAACAGATGTACGGCAGCCTGTTGGTCACGCAGGGAAAGACTGACGAAGCCCGTTTCCAGTTTCAGCTGATTACCGAGATGGAGCCTTCGAATGCTGCTGCCTGGCAACAACTCCTGAACCTGGCGTTGAAATCGGAAGACATTCCCGAAGTGATCCGTATCTGTACCCGTTGCCAGGAGCTTTTCCCCAATGCGCCGGAGTATTACTTTTATCTTGGGATCGCTTATTTCCAGCAGGAGAAGTATCAGGATGCATTGGATACCTACAAGGCCGGTTTGGAGATTATCCCGGAGACGAACGTCGGGCTGAAGTCAGATTTTTACGGACAGATAGGCGATATCTACTATCAGATCAAGAATATGCCGGAAGCCTACAAAGCGTATGACGAAGCGCTGAAGTACAACGACAAGAATGTGGTCGTCCTCAATAATTACGCCTATTTCCTCTCGCTGGAAAAGAAAGATCTGAAAAAGGCGGAGCGGATGAGTGCGTTGGCGGTCAAACTGGAACCGAACAATTCGACTTATCTCGATACCTATGCCTGGATCTTCTTTGTACAGGGAAACTATACGCTTGCCAAGATATACATAGAGAGCGCGCTTGCTAACGATACGACCAAAAGCTCCGAGCTGGTAGACCATTACGGCGATATCCTCTTTATGAGCGGCGATAAGGAAAAGGCGCTTGAACAGTGGAAGAAAGCGAAGGAGATGGGAAAAGAAAGCGATGTGCTGGATCGTAAGATCGCAGAGGGAACCTACATAGAAGAGGAGGTCAAGAATGAATAAGATAAGCCTTGTCTTTGTGTTGGCCTTTTTTATCGCCCTGTCGTTCACGGGGTGTAAATCGACCAAGAAAGTCGGTACGGTCGATGCGGGTGGAGCGAAAGCGCATAACGAGTTCTTTGCGCTTATGCAGGAGCAGGCGTTTAAGTATGAAACCCTGACCGCACGCCTGAACGTGGATTTGAACCTGCCGGGCAACAATATGAGTTCGCGTGTGGATTTGAAGATGGTAAAAGACAGTGCTTTCCAGTTGTCCGTGCAACCCTTTTTAGGTATCGAGGTTTTCCGTGCCGAGATCAGTGTGGACAGTGTAAAGGTGATCGATCGCATGAACAAGCGCTATGTAGCCGATAATTATGCCAATCTGAAAGGGCAGACGCCGATCGAGTTCAATTTCTATAACCTGCAGGCGTTGTTCACCAACTGTCTGTTCCTTCCCGGACAGCAGGGGATCAGCCCGAAGCAGTATAGCCGTTTTAAGTTGAAGCAGGACGGACCCGCAGCCGAAATACAGGTAAAGGACGTGATGGGGCTGCTGTACACCTTTATGGCAGACGGAGAGGAGAAGATTCTTTCGACCTGTATCGCCGAACCTTCGGACCGTTACGCCCTGCAATGGGACTATGCCGATTTTCGCTTGGCAGACGGGCAGCCATTCCCGATGAAGATGGATGTGAAGGTGATGAAGGACGGTGTTTCGCAAGGGGGAATCACATTGCATTTCTCCCGTATGCAGACAGACGTCCCGGTGAAAATGGATTTTTCCATTCCTGCCAAATATAAACGTATCACATTGGCCCAGATCATCAAATCGCTGAGTAGTAATAAAATGTAGGATGAGATACTTCTGGTTCGTCATATTCGTGCTGTCGATCGGTTCTGTTTCTGCACAGAACTCGGCAAGAGTACGCGAACTCGAAAAGCAGCGCAAAGCCGCACTTGCCGAGATCGAGATGACCAGCCAGCTATTGGACGAAACGCGGCAGACGGCGCGTAACTCGTTGAACCGGCTGAACCTGCTCTCCAGACAGATCCTTTCCCGTAAACAGGTTATCAGCCTCCTGAACCAGGAGATCGGAGAAATAGACAAACAAATCGCCTCTTCCCGCCGGAACATCTCCCAGTTGGAAAAAGAGTTGAGAAATAAACGGCAAAATTATGGTAAATCGGTTCAAAGCATGTACAAGCGCCGCAGTTCGCAGGATAAGTTGCTGTTTATCCTTTCAGCCGACAATTTTGCCCAGTCTTTTCGCCGTATGCGTTACCTTCGCGAGTATGCTGACTGGCAGAAGAAGCAGGCTTCCGAAATTATAGATAAGCAGAAGGAAATTGCCGGCAAGCAGAAAGAACTGGAAAAGACGCGTGCCGAGAAGAACGCCTTATTGGGGGTGCGTGAGGATGAAAGCCGCAAGCTCCAGACCGAGGAATCGAACCAGAAAGAGGAGGTGCAGCAGTTAAACAAGAAACAGAAGCAGTTACAGGCCGACCTGAAAAAGAAGAAGAAGCAGGCTGATGCCCTGAACCGCCAGATAGAAAAGCAGATAGCCGAAGAAATCGCCCGTGCCGAAGCCGAGGCCAAAGCTGCCCGCGAGCGGGCGGCCCGTGCTGAAAGGAACCGTCTGGCACGTGAAAAGGCGGCCGCTTCAGGAAAGAAAGTTCCCGATACCACACCGGAGACCGAGCCGGTCCGCGAGGAACGTGTCGCCGACACCAAAGGGGGCTATGCCATGACAAAGGCTGAGAAGCGCTTGTCTGATGATTTTGCAAGCAATAAGGGCCGTTTGCCTTATCCTGTGTCCGGTCGCCATACGATTGTCGCCACTTTCGGCGAGCAGCAGCATCAGGAACTGAAGTATGTCCGTACGAATAACAGTGGCATTGACATCCAGACCGCTCCAGGTGCGGATGCCCGTGCCGTGTTCAATGGCGAGGTGACGCGTGTGTTTGTTGTTCCGGGATATAACAATTCGGTCATTATTCGTCACGGTAACTATTTGACGGTATATAGCAACTTGAGCCAAGTCTATGTGAAGGCAGGCGATAAGGTAAGCACCCGCCAGGTGATCGGAAAGATTTTTACCGATACCGAGGACGGCAATGCCACGATCCTTCATTTTCAGCTTTGGAAAGAAAAAACGAAATTGAATCCGGCTCCGTGGCTGGATTGACGAAGAGATGCATTAGGGTTGGATTCGGAAGTGTGTCAGGACAAATCAGAGATGTGCATCAGGGTGTCGACTGTCGTCATGGATCAACCGGAGTTTCCGGAGTGCAAATATCACATCTTCTTTATTGATCAGAAAATCCTTCGGCCGAGTTTCCGTTTTCCTGCAGAAAACAACCATGGAGAATGCCAGCATGGTGCTGAATGCGATACTGGAACTGACGGCCGATCCGAACACTCCGTAGTGCGGAATCAGCAGGTAGCCCGAAACAAGCAGACTTATCAAACCGACAAAAGAACTGCCCGCACTGTAACGTATTTTACCGCTTCCGATAAAATATTGGCATAGTATGCTATTGCAGGCCAGCGCAATGATTCCGACTGCCAATCCCGTGATGACGTTGCGCATCCCTGCAAACTCGGCGCTGAACAGATAATCCGTATAGAACCATTCCGGTATCAGAAGAATGCAGCCGGTCGCAAGTGTTATGGCACAAAAAGTTAGCTTGAGGAACCGGAGCGTGATTTGTTTTTGTTCGCCGGGATTATGTGTCTGGGCAACGCGGCTGTACGCGATAAAGCCGATGCTGCGATTGATATGCCAGACGCTTTCGGAAATTTTGGTTCCCGCATCCAGCAATCCGACACTTCCCAACCCGGCAAATCGTTGGATCAGGAAATAGTTGAGACGGGTAGTCAGAACATCAGCAATGTTGTCCGCACTTCCCCAAAGCCCGTAGGCGAACATCTCTTTCAAAAGAGCATATCGGGAGCGTCCCTTCCGGGGATCTGCCTCTTTTTTGTTCAGAAGCGGCAGGAGTAGGACAAGGCTGACGAGAAACGCAATGCCGTTTGTGAAATACATTCCCCACAGGTAGGCGGTTACGTTCTGTATCTCCAATCCGTAATAGAGGAATAGCAATACAAAAAATAGTAATCCTCCCTGCAGGACAAAGGTCAGGTTGAACCCGAAAATCTGATTCTTTCCCAACAGGAAACGGGAGTTCGCGGCAACGAGGGAGGTCAGGATGGAAAGAATATAAATATCAAGGGCATACCCCTCGGGAAGCACTCCGAGGATGGCCATGATGCCGCAAGCGATGCCTGCTCCGGCGGGTGTCCAGCAATAAGAGGGCAAAAATACGGCTTGCATGGAATAGCGGTTCATGAAATAGACGATCGTATTTCCCGCCAATATTCCGCAGAACATGGTGGCGATTCCTACTATCGCCAGAATCAGCCCGACCAGTCCGACTCCTTCAACCCCCAATACCTTGGCATTGACAAAGATCAGTGCCAGGTTCAGGAGAGCAATCAGGTAACGTGTGCCGATGGTTGTGAAGAGATCCCTCATGATAATTGACAATGGGTAATTGACAATTGACAATTAAAGAAATTCATGTGATGATGGCTTTTCAACCGTCAATTGGTCAAGCAGCTTGATATACATATCGATTGCTTCCCGTATCTCCATCAGGCCGATATATTCGTCGGCTGCATGGGAACGGGCGGAGTTTCCCGGTCCGATCTTTACAGAAGGGAAGTGCATGAGGGCCTGGTCGCTCAAAGTAGGCGAACCGAAAGGCTCTTTCCCCATCATGACGGCACGGCGTACGAACGGATGTTGCAAATCCGTACGGGTGGAGTTGAGACGGAAGCTGCGGGCTTTTATTTCGCAGCCGACCTGCGGCTTGATCAGTTCGAACAGCTTTTCGTTGGGATAGAATTCGTTTGTCCGGATATCGACAGTGAATTCGCAGCGGTCCGGAACGACATTGTGCTGTGTCCCGGCATGGATAATCGTGACACTCATTTTCACCGGTCCGAGGAAATCGCTTTTTTCCGGGAACTGATAGGTGTTGAACCATTCGATATCTTTCATGGCAAGCGTGATCGCATTGATCCCTTCGTTCCGGGCGGCGTGTCCGGCTTTGCCGGTACTTACACAATCCAGCACCATCAATCCCTTTTCGGCTACGGCCGGTTGCATGCCGGTCGGTTCGCCGACAACGGCGAATGCGATAGGAGGAAGGTCGGCAAGGGCGCTTTCCAACCCGTTCTTGCCGGAAACTTCTTCTTCGCATGAAGCCAGGAAGATCAGATTGTAGGGTTGTTCTTTACCGGACAACACCCTGAAAGCCTCATAAAGAGAGACTACGCTTGCGCCGGCATCATTGCTGCCGAGACCGTACAGGCGCTCGTCTTCTGTCTCCTCCGGATTGAACGGGTCTTTGGTCCATCCCGAAGCCGGCTTGACAGTGTCGATATGCGAGTTGAGCAGCAGAGTTGGTTTGTCCAGATCAAAACCGGGAGCAATCAGCCATAAATTATTCCCCTTGCGGTTCACCTTATATCCGGCCTTTTCCCAGTTCTGTTCGAGAAAATCCGCCACTGCTCCCTCTTCCCTGCTGAAAGAAGGACGTGAGATCATCCCTTTTAATAGGTCTATTGCGTCGTAGTACATGATATGTTTTTATTCCGTTAATATCTTATTTACCGTCTCCCTGTCTTTTTTCAGTTGGTCGATCAGTTGGTCGAGGGTGTTGAATTTGATGTCACCTCGTACGTGTTGTATGAACGTGACTGTTATTTCGTTATTGTAGATGTCGCCGGAGAAATTGAGGATGTTCACTTCCAGTGTGATGTTGTCTCCGTTGTCCAGCGTCGGGCGATTACCGATGTACAGCATTCCCTTGTAGCGCTGTCCGTTCAGATAGACCCAAACGGCATATACACCGATACCCGGAATAATCTTGCAAGGCTCGTCCACTTGGATATTGGCGGTCGGGAAACCTAATTTCCGGCCTACCTTATAACCGCTGACGATGTTTCCCTTCAGCCCGTAAGGATAAGTCAGCAGATGAGCTGCCTCCTCCACCCGGCATTCCGTAAGGAGTTTCCGTATTTCGGACGAACTGACGGCCGCCTCGCCTTCGCTGTATCGTGAAGCCTTGATAACCCGTATGCCGCAAGTCCCGCCATACGTTACGTACTGCTCGAAGCCATCCTCGCGGTTATGCCCGAAACGATGGTCATAGCCGATCAGCAATGTATCCGCATGCAACCGGTCTGCCAATACGGTAGTGATAAACTCTCTTGCTGTCAGGCGGGATAATTCGAGAGTGAAGTCCAGCACGATACAATAGTCGATCCCGGTGGTAGCCAACTGTTTCAATTTCTCTTCGAACGAATTGAGCAACTTCGGCTGATAGTCGGCGTGCAGGACTGCGCGGGGATGTTCGGGAAATGTGATGACGGCGGAAGGTAATCCGGCGGCTTCGGCCACCTGCTTCAGTTCGTGAATCAGAAAACGATGTCCCAGATGAACTCCATCGAAAAAGCCGATAGTGGCTACCAGCCTTTTCCCTTTCAATGTCTCCGTGTCTCTTACAACTATCATCTTTGCAGTCTTAAGTGCTTATAATTATATCTACAAAAGTACATAAAAACTGCGAGTAATAATAATACGGAAATAAATCGTACATTTGGAAAGTGATTTGAACAAAAAACATTTGTATTAAGTTTATATGAAAAAAACATGTATCTCCCTATGCCTAATCGTATTTGCCGTACTTCAGGCATATGCTGCATCTTCCTGGAAAGAGACAAGAACGGTCGTTTTTACTCCCTCAGGAAGTGAAAAAACACATCTGCTCCAACCCGATCAGAGTATTTCCGAAACCGTTACCTTCGGACAGTCCGGAATCCCGACGCGAAAATTCTTGCGTGTGATTGGAGGAGTGAAGATGCCTGCTCCTTTCCAGAACAGAGGTGAAGAAATGTTTCGCCGGTCCGAGTTTTATATTGACGACAACTTGGATTCGGTGATCCGTAAAAAGGATCGTTATTCGCTTTATTTCAAAGGCGAAGATGATAATTTCGAGCGCCATGCCTATTACCGCATTTCCGGTAAGTTACTGAAGCCGGGTGAACTGACGGTTACGCTGCCGGTCGTGAAGAAACAGGGTTTGACTGTTTCAGGGAATGGTGATTTCGGAGTCGAGATCGAATTGTTTTACCGGAAACCTGGACGGGCGGCTGACGATATCTATGACAAGCCGGATACCGTGCTTTACATGCCGGTCCCGGAAGGTACGGGAAAATATCAGGCGGTGTCTGAGACATTCACATTGCCAGAAAATGTGGCTTGTGCTTTCCTGCGTATCGGCGGGACGCATTTCAGCGGCGAATGTTGGGTGGAAGCTCCGCGCTTGATACAGAATAAGAAAGCGGTTTGTTCCATACCATTCACCAAGTTTGCCCAAAAACCGGACAACTACAACTACTGGATCGGCTGTAACCTCTCAACTCGCAGCTGGCCGATGTGGAAGCTCGAATTTAACGGGGAGACGCTTTTCGAAGGAAACATCTTCGACCGCGCTTCCAATGTGGCGGACTTCTATATCCCGCTTCCGTCTTCCTTGCATGGCAGTGGAGAGATGAAGCTGACGCTCCGGAAAGAGCCGCATCGCGCGGCTTATCCGTATGAACTGCGCGGCTTGGAGATCATCGAAGAGACCGCACGCGATTTCGAAGTCGTTTCCGTTCCTGAATATGTTGCCAAAAACGCCTCTTTCGGCGTATTGGTGGAAACGAACAAGC
>DXRF01000004.1:9845-35703 GCA_019411205.1 Parabacteroides sp.
CGGCACTGCCACGCCCGCTGAGCAGGAATGCCTGTTTGAAACCCCCGGCCTGCATGTCGTGGAAATGCGTGCAGGCGAGGCCGGTCACGCCATCCCGCTGGTGTTTGACGACGGCAGCCGTACGGAACAGGCGCAAATCCGCCAGGTGATCGACAAGGAGGCAGAGCAGATCTATCTTTCGTCTGGTGACGAAATCTATATCGACAAGCAATATACGCCGTATGATTATTTCTTCAAATGGTATGTTTCCAACCGGATCGGTAACTGGTATCAGTTCCGCCCGTCTTACCAATGGAGCGGTTTCCGAGTAGCTGATCCTGCTGTCATCGGCCATTACACTCGGTTGCTGGATCAGTTGAAAATCCCGTATGCCTGGCAAGTCGAAGGACGTACGCTGGCAGGAAGCCGGATCAATCCTTCTTTGGAAACATTGGCTTCCCCGATGTTCCGTGGTAAACAGGCACATGAGAATGACGGCGGCTACTATTACTGGCAGCATTTCCAGTATCAGGGAGTCTTCTCCGATATGGCGGCACGCAACCGCCCTTATGGTGGAATCTTTGCCAAACATCGTCCGATTTATACCGACCACGGTGTCTTTATCCATTATGATCCGGAAGGGGTGACGGACATGGCCGACGGCGCCCGCAAGCTCGTTGCCAATTTCCGCTATTCCAAAGGTCCGAGCACGCGCCATACGGGACCGTCCACGCTGTTCCGCTATCTGTATCAAGCCGGTTACGACTGGCTGGGAGCCGAACAGATGTACGGGCCGGAAGAGATCATACTCTCTTCTCTGCGTGGTGCATCCCGCGCCTACAGCCGTCCGCTTTACGGGACGCTTCATGCCATGCAATGGGGCTCAGGGCCGTTTACTGATCCGAAACATTCCTTGCGCCTGTATATGTCGCTGGCCGTTGCTTATATGCACGGTTCTTCTCATATGAATACGGAAGAGGCCTTGTGGACGGATGAATATATGAATGACCGTTATTCCGTTTCCGGCAAGGAACATCTGTTCGCCCAGCATCAGATGCTCGATTTCGTGGAAACGCATTCCCGCCGTGGCGACCTGAGAAGCAATATTGCCGTGATCCAGGGACGTAACGACGCCTGGAAGTCGTTCGGTCGCAGCAGCCTTTGGTCGCAGAAAGGCGATAAATGGAAGTTCAACAAGGCATGCGAAAGTTTCGATCTGCTGAATGTCTTTTATCCGGACAATATCGTGGATGGATGCGGGCCGGAAGGGTGGTTCACTTCCACCCCTTACGGTACGGTCGATCTGCTGCCTGTCGAAGCGCCGCAAGACGTGATGGACCGGTATAAGGCGATGATCTTCCTTGGATGGAACAGTTACGACGCGAATGACTTCCTGCGTATCCGCGATTTTGTATTCAAGGGTGGAACGCTTTTGCTCACGGCAGCCCATCTGAACGAAGAGTTGCAGCCTGACCAGCCGGTCCGTTTCCCTACCGACGATGCGGTAATCCGTGAGATGTTGGGAGAAAATTACCGGCAACTGACAACTAAGACGGAGATCGCCTGCGGTTCGGGAAAAATCATCTATTTCCCCCAGAAAGCCTATCCAGCCGAAACGATGTTGAAAGCTGATTATGTGGAAGCCATGAAAGAAATTGCTGCTAGGACTGTCGGTGAGGAAACCTGCAAAGGCTGGATGGAGGCGGCTCCTTCAGTCGGTTTCACGGTTTGGGATCATTCGGACCGCCGTACGATCTATCTGTTGAATACCGATTGGGCGAGCGATCAAGACCAGCGTCCGGCCACCTTTATCTATAAAGGTAAAAAGTTTCCGGTTGTTGTGCGCCGTTATCATATTGAAACCATCCATTGCGCTGACGGCTTGGCTGTCATGCCGGCTTCCAATACGACGGATATTTTGTCTGTCTGCAAGAAAAAGAACGGCTGGGTGGTCAAGGTCCAGACTACCGGAAACGATGTTGTTCAATGTATGAATGCTGTCACCGGAAAGGTCGAACCAATAAAATTCGATGAGGCGGGCGTGCATGACGTATTTGTTAATGAATAATTAGATTTTTTTTCTATATTTGCAAATATGGGGAATACATCTTTGAACATAGATCAATACCGGCATATTTATACGGAGTATGCCCCGATGTTGATGCGCTTTGCGGAGAAGTTCGTTTCCGGTTTCTTTGCCGAAGATATTGTTCACGATGTATTCCTGAAATTGTGGGACAAGCAGGTGCTCCGCCTTCCTGAGAGTGATCTGAAACGGGTGCTTTATGTCTCCGTCCGGAATGCCTGCCTGGATTGTCTCCGCCGTATGAATATGGAGCAGGAGATCATCGATCACCGCGCCCTTCAGTTAAAATTGGAAGAGCTTGACTTCTTTGAGGCATCCGACGAACTTTTCATGCGAAAGGATTTGCTCGATCTGCTGATGAAAAAGGTTGCCGAACTGCCTGAAAGAAGCCAGCAAATCTTTCGTATGTCCTATCTCGAAGGTCTGAAAGCGGCCGAAATAGCAGAACGTCTGGATCTCTCTGTCCGTACGGTTGAGAACCTGCTTTATCGTTCCCTCCTTTATCTGCGTAAGAACTGTTCAAATCTGTTCCTACTGATATTTCTTTTATAAAGAATTTGTGTGTTGGCTTCACCCTGTCTTGCTATATGTTGAAAATCAATGTATAGAAGAGTGAAGGCAAACCTCTGGAGTGCCTTCACCTTAAAAATTTGCCTTCACCCATTAGAGCGACGAATCTGACCAAAGCCATCTCAATTCATGAGACGAAAAATCAAAACAATTTCTTAAGTGAAAAATAAAGGAGTTATAGAAACTTTTTAATGTCCTAATATACAAAAAATTAAGACCTATATTATAGCTCCTTGCGTTTTTGGCCTAAGTCGAAAGCCTTTTTGCCCAGTGTCAAAAGCCTTTTCGACCTTAGTCAAAAAGATATTCGACGTAGGTCAAAAGCTTTATGACTTTATAGTCTGACGATAGAAGTATGGCAGTTGCTACTCTATGATACTTTTCATATTCATATCCCGGCTCATTTACTGGTTTGTCTGTTTTTTTACTTTTATAGACCACCTATGACAGAATTTTTTTAATACACAGTCAACCTATTTCAGGACGAGACACATGGTGAAGGTAACCGGAACCGGTGAAGGCACTTTTATTCTTTGCATTCATCTGTTAAGGTTCTTATAATTAAATTATTACGCATATAGGTGAAGGCAATTTCCGGATTATGACGAAAAAAATTATTTTTCTTGTGAGTATTTTTTCTTTCCCATTCGTTGTGTATTATGTAAGAACCAAGTTAACCATGTGTCGACTTTGTATCTACATCTAATAATTAAGTGAAAATGGAAAACGAACATTCGGAATTAATCATCGGGTATTTGCAAGGACGGCTGCAAGGTCGGTCTTTGGACGATTTTTATGCCTGGGTGAATGAAAGTGCAGACAACAAGAAATTGTTTTTCGAGACTAAAGCACTTTATGAAGCCTGTGCTCCTTCCCGTGATGCTTCTGAAATACATGATAGCTGGCTTCGCCTTCTCGATAAGAGAAAGTCTCGCCAGCGCAAAAGATATTCCCTATTGACCCGCATAAGTACTTATGCGGCTGTGGCAATGTTTGCCGCAGCCATTACTTCTACTGTGCTTATCTTTTCTTCGAGGGAATATGACAGCCGGATTACCAGTTATGTCGGTGGAGACGGGCTTGAAGCGGATGTTGTTGTTTTGCCAGACGGAACCCGCGTCAGTCTCGGAACCCGGACTTCTTTCTCTTATGATTCCCGTTATGGTAAATCCGAACGTATCGTGCAACTGGAAGGAGAAGCCTATTTTGAAGTAGCCAAAGATAAAGATAAGCCATTTATTGTCAAGACTAAAGAACAATCTATCGAGGCGCTCGGGACGAAGTTTAACGTTTCCGCTTATCCGACCGATTCGCTCTTGACTACGACACTGCTGGAGGGGTCTGTCCTGCTGACCACGCAGAACCTGTTACATCCTACGGTCTTAAAGCCGAACGAACAGTTTGTCTATAACAAAAGAACACGATCAGCCCTCCTGCAACAGGTTGATTCCAACCGGTTTGTTTCGTGGACGACCGGATATTATTATTTCCCCGAACAAAGTCTTGAAGCTATTCTGTACCGGTTGAGCCATGTTTACGGCGTGCTATTCACTGTCAAGTCGGAAGCACTGAAGCGCCGGACATTTACCGGGACTTTCTATCGGGGGCAGAGTATCAAAGACATCATGGAGATTATCCATTTGTCAATCCCGGTCCGGTATAAGATCGATGATCATCACGTGACAATATCAGAAATCTAAATAAAAACAAATTGCCAATCTTAGTAAAAAATATGAACACCAGTTAGTCTTAAACAAAAAAAGAAGAGAAAATCTTGCCGGATCTTCTCTTCTAAAAGTGTGAACAATTAAACTCCCATTGCCGTGGGATCATGTTTAATCTTAAAAACATTCAAAAGTATGAATAATCAACGTATAGTTGTTTCTCTTAACCTGAAAAGAACTATAAAAATCATGAAATTAACCGTGTTAATGTTGGCTGTTTGTTTGTCAAGCGTGGTTGCTTCCACCTATGCGCAAACTGCTACTCTGAATGTTTCAGCTAAGAATGAAACTTTAGAAAAAGTATTGAAACAGATCGAAAAGCAGTCCGAGTTCCTGTTTTTCTATAATCTGGAAGAGATCAACAAGAATGAAAAGATCTCTATCAATGAAAAGAATGCTAATATTCAGACTGTGTTGGACGCTATTGCTGCTAAAACAGGTCTGAAATACACTATCAAAGATCGTCACATTGTTCTGACTTCCGAACCGGCTCCGACTTCTATCGCCGCCACACAGCAGAATCGTAAGGTGACCGGTACTGTAAGCGATGCATTCGGTCCTGTTGCCGGTGCCAACGTTATCCAGAAAGGTACGACTAACGGAACTACTACCGACATGGATGGTAACTTTTCCATCGAAGTTCCGGCTAACGCGACTTTGCAGATTTCCTTTATCGGATACATCCCACAGGACATTGTTGTGAAGAGCCAGAATGTGATCAACGTTCTGTTGAAAGAAGATACACAGGCTTTGGAAGAAGTGGTTGTTGTAGGTTACGGTACGATGAAGAAGAAGGATATGACAGGTGCAGTTGCATCTGTCAAGATGGATGACACTCCTGTGGCAACAGTGTCTACAGTTAGTCATGCTTTGGCTGGTAAGGCTGCCGGTTTGCAGGTCAGCACGATTAGTGCCCAGCCGGGTGGACAATCAACTTTCCGTATTCGTGGTGCCGCTTCTTCTGATAAGGCGGGGAATGACCCGTTGATCATTATTGATGGTTTTCCTGTGAATTCTCCGGGTTCATTGGATAGTGGTAATCAATATTCAGGAGGTAATAAAGATAATATCCTGGCTTCTATCAATCCAAACGATATTGAATCTATTGAAGTGCTGAAAGATGCAAGTTCGACAGCTATTTATGGTGCTCGTGCCGGTAACGGTGTGATCATCGTGACGACAAAACGAGGTAAGAGCGGGGCGGCTAAGGTACAGTATTCCGGATCGGCTTCTGTACAGCAGATAGCCAAATCTTACGAGATGTTGGACGCTTCCGGTTTTATGCGGGCAACAAACGATTATACTCGTGAACAATGGATGCGTACGAACGGTGTTGGCATTTATGGAGGAAAAGAGGCGACAGACCCTTCCCTGCCGGCTTTGACATTGCCTTATACAGATGCTCAGATTTCCAATCCGGCTAATAATACGAATTGGTTTGATGAAATATCCCGTTTAGGTTTTCAGACTTCTCATAACTTATCTATAACAGGAGGTAACGATAATACGAAGTACTTGGTTTCTGGAAACTATTTTAATCAGGATGGTGTGATTAAAAATAATGGAATGACAAGATACTCTCTTCGTGCCAATTTGGACCAGAAGTTGAGCAAATATGTAAAGATGGGGATTAATTTGACGGCGACACGTAATGAATATGACAACGTGCCTTTAGGTAGTGGCCAGAATGAGAATGCAGGAATTTTGGTTTCTGCGGCTCAGTTTAATCCGGCTTTGCCCATTCGGGATGAGAATGGCAATTATTCGATGAACTCCGATGCTTCTTTCTTGCCGAATCCTGTTTCATTGCTGGACATTACAGATAAGACGACTCAAGAGCGTTTATTGGCAAATGCATTTTTTGAAGTTCGCCCGATAGATGGCTTATTGTTGAAGGCAAATTTCGGTATCGACCGTAACTATCAGAAACTGAAACAATATTTGCCAACGACAACGCTTTATGGACAACGTGAAAATGGTGCGGCCTCTATTGCGCAGGGTGATAATTCCGACTACTTGATGGAATTGACTGCTAATTATACGAAACAGGTAGGCGACCATAACTTCAACGCTTTGGTTGGTCATTCTTATCAGTTGTTTACATATGAAATGTTTTCAGGAAAAAGCAATGACTTCATTACAGACGGTTTCTTGTATAACAACTTGGGCGCGGGTAATGCAAAACGTCCGACTGTAGGATCGAGTGCGACCAAATCTCGTATGGCTTCATTCTTCGGTCGTTTGAATTATACGTTTAAAGACCGTTATCTGCTGACAGCGACATTGCGTGCCGATGGTTCTTCAAATTTTGCTTCGGGTGAACGTTGGGGGTTCTTCCCTTCAGTTGCTGCCGGATGGCGGTTTACGGAAGAAGAGTTCTTGGCTCCTTTGAGAAATGTATTGTCTAATGGTAAATTACGTTTGAGCTATGGTGAAACAGGTAACTCCAACGTAGGAGATAAAGCTTATAGCTATTATAAAGTAGGTAACAATAATATCTTTGGCAATTCCATGATCAATGGTGTCTATTTGAGTCAATTCGGAAACAATGTTTTGACTTGGGAAACAGCCCGTGAATGGAACGTTGGTTTGGATTTAGGTTTCTTGGATGGACGTGTCAATGTAACTGCTGAATATTATCATAAAGTCGTTTCCGATTTGTTGAATGAACAGACTTTGCTGTCTTATAACGAGGTGAATAAAATCATTGCGAACGTGGGTAAGACTCAGAGCCAGGGTTTTGAATTGACGATCAATACGACTAATATCCGTAATAAGGATTTTGAATGGACATCAGACTTGACATTCTCTCTCTATCGTGACAAGTGGAAAGAACGTGATCCGAAATGGAAACCGAATGCTTATGATGAGTATAACGGATGGATGCGTTACTATTCCGGTTATTTGTCAGATGGTTTGGTTCAAGTAGGTGAAACGATCGACCATATGCCTGGTGCATTACCCGGACAGGTGAAGATCAAAGATATTGACGGATATGTTTATGAATCAGATGGTTCCATTAAAGTTGATAAGCATGGTATTCCGATGAAGACCGGAAAGCCTGATGGTAAGTTGGATGATGCAGATAAAGTGATTTACGGATCTGCTGACCCTGGATATTTATTTGGGTTTAATAATACTTTGCGTTGGAAAAACTTTGATTTCAATGTTTATTTCTATGGACAGTTTGATAAGCTTTCTGCCGGAAGTTATAAGAAACAATGGTTGAGTAATAACGTTAATGACTTGCGCCGTGGTTATAATCAGCCTACTTCAATATCGGATCTTTGGTCTTCCAGCAATCCGAACGGTGCGTTACCCGGATATTTCCAGACTGAAAGTGCTTATGGAGTTGGTGATTATTATTATGAAAAGACTTGGTTCATCCGTTGTCGTAACATTACTTTAGGTTATAATATTCCTATTAAGACCAGCAAACATATTCTGTCTAACGTACGTGTGTATTTTGACGTGAACAATCCGTTTACAATCACTCCGTATACAGGTCTTGACCCGGAAACTGACATTTCAAGTTCAGCAAGTGCTCCATCTCAGTTGCAATGGGCTTACCCGAATGTTCGTACTTACAGCTTCGGTTTGGATATTACATTCTAATAGTATAAACAGTTAAAAATAAAGATAAAGTCATGAAGAAATTATTATATACAGTAATGTGCTGTTGCGCATTGGCCTCATGTACTAATTTGGATTCGGAAAGATATGATGCGATCAATCCGGATTTTTTCCCGACGAATGAAAAGGATGCGGAGGCACTTGTCGTGGGAGGTGTTTATGCTCCTTTCCGTAGTGCGGGGTATAGTGGTGTATTCAGTACGGCTCACAGTTTCCAGGTTATTGGAGATATGTCAACCGATATTGCTGTTTGTTGTTGGGTGAATGATAGCTGGATTCCGCTGACAACTCATAACTGGACTCCGAATCATTCTTATACGACCCTCAATTATACAGATTATGCCAAATATTTGGGTACAATGACATTGACATTGGATCGTATCTCAAATGTAGAAATGAGTGACGAGAAGAAGGCTTTACTGGTAGCTGAAACTCATCTAGGTCGTGGTTGGCTGGCATTCTTATTGTATGATTTCTATGGTCCTATTCCAATTCCGACACTGGAAGATTTGAAGAATCCGTTAGATGAAGTCATTGAGCCGCGTGCGACCCAAGAAGAGATGACAAATTTCATTGAAACGGAATTGACTGAATCTTTGAAAGGTTTGCCTACTCGTACGACACAGTTCGGACGCTTTGATAAAGGGTTGGCGTATACGATTCTAATGAAGTATTATATGCATGAGAAGAACTGGGCGAAAGCGGAAGAATGCGGTCGTGAATTGTTGAAAGCCGAATACGGTTATGGATTGATGGACAGATATGCAGATATCTTTACGCTTGAAAATGAAGGGAACAAGGAAATTATCTTTGCTTGTACGGAAGAAAGAGGTACAAATCTTCAGTTATGGCATGATCATGCTTTACCGGGAAACTACCCGACTAAGAATGCTTCTATCCAGAAATGGGATGGTTATAAAGTTCCTTGGCCTTTCTACCGTACTTTTGAGGAAGGTGATGACCGTCTGTCTGTTTTGGTTGGTGAATATGTTGGTACTGATGGCGTACTGTTTAATGAAGAGTCTGATATTGCCAAACATGGTAACCTTTATTCAGGAGCTGTTCCTGTAAAATATGGCGAAGACCCTGAATCTACAGGTGACGGTAGTCAGATCGACTTGGTTGTTTATCGTTATGCAGACGTTCTGACTTTGCTTTCTGAAGCAATTGTCCGTAAGGGAAATGCCGTAACTTCCGAAGCATTGGATCTGTTGAATCAAGTTCGTGTACGTGCCAAGCTGAATCCATATACAATAGGTGATGTAAAAGGAGTAGATGATTTCTTGCAGAAAGTATTGGATGAAAGAGGACATGAGCTTTGGTTCGAAGGTGTCCGCCGTTCCGACTTGATCCGTCATGGACAATTTATCCAGAATGCAAGAGATCGTGGTTGTACGACGACTAAAGATGAGTTTGTTTTATTCCCGTTGCCTCAAGCTGTAATCAACGAAGGTAAGGGCAAAATCGTTCAGAATCCAGGTTATTGATCCGATTCTTTTAGAGTCTATATTTAATTGAGAAAGGGCCGCTTCATTTGCGGCCTTTTTTCTCTCCGTTAATAAATAAATATCATGAGCAATAAATATCTATTCAGTACACTTCTTACCTGTTTCCTTTTGCAGTCCAGCTTACAGAACATACAGGCACAGGATTATCCCGCCAGCCCATTGGAAAAAGAAGGTTACCGTTTGATCTTTCACGATGAATTTGAAGGGAAAGAGATCGACCGAACGAAATGGATTCCAGAGTATCTACCATCCTGGCCGAAAGACCGGACTGTCTGTACACCGACGTATGAGATGAAAGACGGGGTGGTCCGGTTGACGATCGACCGGGATTCAAAAAATGAGTTTGATAAGGGAATGTATATATCAGGTTTTATGAGTGCCAGCCGCACCGGTATGCATCACTATGATCCGAAAAGGAAAGCCCTTCATCCGATTAAGACGGAAGCTACACAAATAAACCAGTATGGCTATTACGAAATGCGTGCCAAGATGCAAGTTGGGGGCGGTGTGCATTGTGCTTGGTGGTTGATCGGGTTTGAAGATGATCCGAACCAAAGTTGCGAAATCGATATCTTTGAAATATTGGGGACTGATGTCGACCGTATCTGGTCCACCGTACACAGCTGGAAAGACTCGACGATCCAGTATCACACGGAACATCCCTGGTTTGCCAACAAGAAATTGGCAGAAGAGTTTCATGTATATGGCTTCGACTGGACACCGGAAGGTGTGACTGTGTATGTGGATGGCATACAGGTGATGACGCATAAGGCGGCGATCACTTATCCGCTGATCCAGATTATCTCTTTCTATGACAATCGGAAAGCGAAGAACGGCTGGACAGGGACTTATGATCCTTCCGTCCCGTATCCGAAGAGTTTCGATATAGACTATATCCGCATGTACAAGAAGATACCCGAAGGCTGTCAGGCGGTATCAGAAAAGGAATTACGCATCACTTCTATCGAGCCGGCACGCTTGCAGGTCTCTGAAGGAAAAGCTACCTTGCGCAATATTGACGGACATGTGACACGCGAATTGTTATATACGCCTTCGTTTGTAAATGTGCATTATAACGACGGGACGATAACACAACAGTTTGTGGAATGGGAACCGTTGGATGATAAAGCCTTGCGCTTGGTTCAGGATGCCGGAACAGTTATCGTGAATGGAAAGATTACCGGTCTTCCGGATGACTTGCTGAAAGGGCAGGAGGCTACATTGATTATAACAACAGCTAAAAACAATTGATATGAAAAACATTGCGACCTTTATGCTGGTTTCCGCATTGATGCTTGGATTTTTCACCTCTTGCGATTCCGGTGTGCAGCATCGTACTTTCCGGGGTATTTATGCGGATGATCCGGCTGGTATGGAAGGGCTGTATAACCCCGAAAGAGGATTCCGACTTGAAGTGGCACTGGATGTAACGGAAAAGAACTATGTCTGGGCTCCCAAAGAATATCCTGATATAACTTCTTATTTAGAAGAACAGTCCGAACTCTATGCTTCCGATAGCGTATCACTGGTTCAGACCTATTTCTATCTGACGGGAGCAGTCGGAAAAGAGCTGACAGGAGAGGATTTTCAGACAATGGGTATTTTCTTTGACAAATTAAGGTCCTTAGGCAAGAAAGCAGTCCTCCGTTTTGCTTATGAAACCCAGTTTCTGGGTCGGGCAACCACTGGTCCTACATTAGAAGATATCATTCGCCATACGGAACAGCTCAAACCTTTCCTTGAAGAGAATAAGGATGTGATCCAGGTTGTACAGGCTGGCATGATCGGTGCTTGGGGAGAATGGCACAGTTCTTTTCATGGTCTCGAAAAGTCGGACGACACGAAACGGACTGTTTTGCAACACATCTGCCGGATGACCCCGGGAGGGCGGGCTGTCCAGATACGGGTCCCCGAATATAAGAATCTGCTGGATACGGCTTCTAGCGATTATAAACGGGTTTCTTTCCATGATGACTTTATTGTAATCAAAAAGCATCAGTGGGATGGTGGAATGTCAGAAGGTACACCTGCTTATGAGCAGATTGTGCGTGAGTCTCCTGGTTTTCCGGTCGATGGAGAGCTGCCTTGGGGCACCTGGAGCATGAACGAGGACCCCGATAATCCCGAAGCTGGGTGGATTATTGATGGATTGCAAACGGCACGCCGCCTGTTCCTGCAACATTTCACTTCTCTTAGCGTGATTCATAACTATAAGGAAAAGAATACGAAAGATAAGTATTCGATGATGTATTGGAAAGAAACTCCTGTTTCCGCAGAATTCCTGCGGGAGAACAAGATGCCGGTGTCGGATGGGTATTTCATCAGGAAAGATGGCTCTGTAGCGGAACGGAATGTATTCGATTATATCCGGGATCATCTCGGTTACCGTATCGAGTTGCAGGAGATGACGGCTCCGGCGGTTTTGCTTGCCGGACAGGCTAATCCCGTCGAAATATCTTTGATAAATCGGGGTTTCTCGACTTTGTTTAATGAACATCCTGTCTATCTGGTCTTGATTGACGAGTCCGATAAGGTCTGCCATGTCACTTTGACGGATGCGAATGTGAATGACTGGCAACCGTATGAAACGGGCGACAACTCCTGTACTCCGCTCCTGCATACGATTTCTACCGACTTGCAGATTCCACTCGGTCTGGCAAAGGGGATGTACAGCCTTGGCCTATGGATTCCCGACGGTTCTGCCCGTTTGCAGTATGACAATCGTTTTGCGATCCGTTGTGCAAACGGCGATACGCAATGGTGGGTGTCTCCTGATGGAAAGTATGGTATCAATATCTTAATGAATAAAATCTCTGTCAAATGAAAATTATCCATATCCTCGGCATGCTGCTGGTTGCGCTTGCCGTAAAAGCGGTTTCCCCTATCGAAGGGTTGCTGGAACGTATCGATAAAGGTGCGTCGCGTAAATTTGTGATTGAACAGGTGAAATCTCCTGTCGACTTCTTCGAACTCGACCAGAAAGGCGACAAGGTCGTGATCCGGGGTAATAATTATGTGAGTATCGCGACCGGGTTGAACTGGTATCTGAAATATCATGCCGGAATTCATCTTTCCTGGAACGGCATGCAGGCCAAGTTACCGGAGGTTTTGCCGGCAGTGAAGCAGAAAGAACGTCATGAGACGGATATGAAATACCGCTATGATTTCAACTATTGTACCTTCTCCTATACGATGGCCTTTTGGGATTGGGCGCGTTGGGAGAAAGAGATCGACTGGATGGCGTTACATGGTATTAACTTGCCGTTGGCGATGGTCGGGACGGATGGCGTTTGGTACAATGTGCTGAGCAAGTTAGGCTATACGAAGGAAGAAATCAACGAGTTTGTAGCTGGTCCTGGCTTCCAGGCTTGGTGGTTGATGAACAACTTGGAAGGTTGGGGCGGCCCGAATCCTGATAGTTGGTATAAGCAGCAGGTCGCTTTACAGAAACGGATTGTGAAGCGGATGCGTGAATACGGAATCGAACCGGTATTCCCCGGATATTCCGGCATGGTTCCTCATAACGCAAAAGAAAAGTTAGGTTTAAATGTTTCTGATCCGGGATTATGGAACGGGTATCGCCGTCCTGCATTTTTGCAACCGACAGATCCGCGTTTCGAAGAGATCGCTTCCTTATATTATAAAGAGATGAACAAACTGTACGGCAAAGCAGACTATTACAGCATGGACCCGTTCCACGAAGGTGGAAGTGTGGCCGGTGTGGATCTGGATGCTGCAGGAAAGGCCATTATGCAGGCGATGAAGAAGAATAATCCGAAAGCCGTCTGGGTGGCCCAGGCATGGCAGGCGAACCCGCGTCCGCAGATGATCGGAAATTTGGAGGCAGGAGATCTGATTGTGTTGGATCTGTTTGCGGAAAGCCGTCCGCAGTGGGGAGATCCTGAATCTACTTGGTACCGGAAGGATGGGTTCGGACAGCATGATTGGATTTATTGTATGTTGCTGAACTATGGTGGAAACGTTGGATTACACGGAAAGATGAAGCACGTGATCGACGAGTTTTATAAGGCGAAGGAAAGTTCGTTCGGTAAAACGCTGAAAGGGGTCGGTATGACGATGGAAGGAAGTGAAAATAATCCGGTTATGTTCGAACTGTTGACGGAACTGCCTTGGCGTTCGCAGCGTTTCGACAAGGACCAGTGGTTGAAGGAGTATACGGGTGCCCGTTATGGGAAGAGCAACCCTGTTGTGCAGGATGCTTGGATATTGCTGAGCAATTCCATCTATAACTGCCCGGACGCAAATACGCAGCAGGGAACCCATGAGTCTGTATTCTGTGCCCGTCCTACTGAACATCCGTATCAGGTTTCGAGCTGGTCGGAGATGAAAGACTATTATGATCCGAATGATGTGATCCGTGCTGCCTCCATGATGGTGTCTGTTGCTGATCAATTCAAGGGAAACAATAATTTCGAGTATGACTTGGTCGATATCGTCCGCCAGGCGATCGCCGAGAAAGGACGTCTTACGGAGAAGGTTGTTGAGGCCGCTTTTACCGCTGGCGACAAAAAGCTGTATAAGGATGCTTCCGACCGTTTCCTGCGTTTGATCTTGTTGCAAGACGAATTGTTGGCAACGCGTCCCGAATTTAAGGTCGGAACCTGGATCGCTCGTGCTCGCAACCTCGGAAATACCCTTGAAGAAAAGGAATTGTACGAGTGGAATGCCCGTGTGCAGATTACGACTTGGGGTAATCGGTTGGCGGCTGACGAAGGCGGTTTGCGCGATTACGCCCATCGTGAATGGAACGGTATCCTGAAAGATTTCTATTATATGCGCTGGAAAGCCTGGTTCGATTATCAGACTCAGCTTTTGGATGGTAAGAAACCGGTAGCGATTGACTTTTATGCAATCGAGGAACCTTGGACGAAAGCAACAAATGTTTATTCGAGCGAACCGGAAGGAGATTGTATTCCGACGGTAAAACGTATATTTGTGGAAATATTCGGGAAATAACATAACACATTGAATAATTATGACACGTGAATCAATTTATTTCCTTTTCTTGACTCTCTTGGCATTGCCCTGCTTTGCCGCGAGCAAGTACGAATCGAAAATAACGTCTCTCGAAGGAGAGAAATGGTGGGGTGGTGCAGTCGGCTTGGGATCGAAGATGCCTTTTGAGGGTGACTTGCGTTTGTTCGACCTTTCAGCCGAAAATCTGAACAATCAGAACGTGCCGCTTCTGCTTTCTTCGGAGGGACGGTATATCTGGAGTGACAAGCCGTTTTCTTTTCGGGTCGAGAATGGAGAACTGCGTTTGTATTCCGATTATGAGAAGATGGAGCCGGTATTGGCGGGGCGTACGTTGAAGGATGCCTATATGGCTGCTTCGGCCAAACATTTCCCGCCTTCAGGCGATTTACCGGACCCGTTGTTCTTTTCCATGCCGCAGTATAATACCTGGATCGAACTGATGTATAATCAGAATCAGGAGGATATTCTGAAATATGCGGATCATGTATTGGAGAATGACTTTCCGGTCGGTGTGTTCATGGTAGATGACAACTGGCAGAAATATTATGGTAATTTTGACTTTAAACCCGAACGTTTTCCTGATCCGAAAGGAATGATCGATCGTTTGCACGGGCAAGGATTCAAGATCATGTTCTGGATTTGCCCGTTCGTCAGTCCGGACAGCCCGGAGTTTCGTGAGCTTCAGCAGAAAGGGTTCCTGATCAAAAAGAAAGGGACGAATGAAGCGGCCATCATCCAGTGGTGGAATGGCTATAGTGCCTGCTATGACCTGAGTAATCCGGCTGCTGCCGAACATCTGAAACAACAGTTGCGCGGCATGCAGGAGAAATACGGAGTGGATGGTTTCAAGTTCGATGCCGGTGATATCGGCCATTATAACGATCCGGAACTGGAGTTTTACGATAAGTCGGCTACTTCGGTGGATATGTGCCAGTATTGGGCGAAAATCGGGTTGGATTTCCCGTTCAATGAGTATCGTGCCGGATGGAAGATGGGGGGTGAGGCGTTGGTTCAGCGTCTGGGTGATAAAGATTACTCTTGGAATGCGGTCGGCCTGCTGATCCCTGACATGATTGCTGCCGGTCTGTTGGGGTATGCCTATGCTTGCCCGGATATGATCGGCGGAGGCCAGTTCGGTTCTTTCCTGGGAGTGGATCAGACGAAGCTCGATCAGGGGCTGATCGTGCGATCCTGCCAGGTACACGCCTTGATGCCGATGATGCAGTTTTCGGTGGCTCCATGGCGCATCCTCGATGAAAAGCATTTGGCAATTTGCCGTGATTATGCCCGTCTGCATGAGAAGATGGGAGCATACATCCTGGAGCAGGCACATTATGCTGCAAAGACCGGTGAGCCGATCATCCGGCATATGGAATATGCATTTCCTCACCAGGGATTTGTCGATTGCAAGGATCAGTTCATGTTGGGTGACAAATATTTGGTTGCCCCGGTATTGACCAAGGAGCATACGCGCAAAGTGATGTTACCCAAAGGCGTATGGGTGGATGATACGGGCAAAAAGTTCAAGGGACCGAAAACGATCGAAGTGACGGCTCCTCTGGAACGCCTGCCTTGGTTCGAAAAAGTAAAATAAGGGAAATATAACTTTTCATTCGGAATAGTGAAGAATATGATACACTGTTTCCTGGTTGTAAAAAAATAACAGCTTGGAAACAGTGTTTTTTGTCGTATTTTTTACCTGTGAAGAACAGTTGTATATTAGATTTGAATATCCTATCTATACACTAAAATTAAATATAGAGCTTAGATAATCTTTTCTTTCGATTTACTCTAATATTCCTATTAACGCTTTTAAATCGTCGGCCCCGATCAAGTCCACCCCTTCTTTGATAAAAAGTTTCTTGAACTGTGGTGTGTCCGGTGCACCCCACCAGCGGAACAGTTTGCCTTCCGCATGGGTTTGACGGATATATTCGCGCATCTTTTCTAGCTTTTCGGCGGGTATCTCTCCTTGACCTTTCCAGCCGATATATTTGGAATAATTATCGCTGATAACAGGCATTTGGGTGGCCGGAATACCTTTTCCCAAATCTTCTATCGTGCCGTCCAGAAAGATAAAGCGGTTGGTTTCGGCAGCAATAGCTTTGCGGGGACTTTTTCCAGACAGATAGAATAATACTGCGCTTTCTTGCAGTTTGCCGTCTTTCTCATGACAGAAAAGAGATTCGTATGGCTCCAGTTTCTTTTTCAAGATGGGGTACATTGCTTCGCCGTCTGTCTTGCAATCGACCATCAGGTAAAACGGTCGGTCACTTCCCGGGTATACTTTGCCGTTATTGTTTTTGATCCGTTCGACTAATGGCAAGAGGTATAGTTTTTCGAAAGTAATATCCGGATTGGGGGCGACCGAGTCGTGGGACACATACAGTTCGCCGTTGATTAGCCATAAATCGGCTTCCACACAATTGAATTGGAACGAAAGAGCGTCGAATAGCGGGCGGGGCCGTTCATAATCGTTGTGTGAGAAAGCATTGTAATGAATTGTCTGGGCTTTGAGCGAGCCGGATAACAGACCGATCAGCAAAATAATTACTTTTAGTTTCATATAGTATGATTCTTATTTTATAAGGCAAAGGTAAACAGTTTTATCTAATTTCTGAGAATATTGTTTACTTTTGCCCAAATCAATCTGATAAACCATGAATAGACGATTGTTTTTTAAGAAATCATGTGCAGGAGCATTACTTTTATCTTGTCCGGGCTTGTTGGCGCGGGAAAATGAAAAGAGATTGCGTTTCGGCTTGGTAACGGATATACATTTTGCTCATCGGAATGTACACGGAACTCGCTATTATGAACAATCCATCACAAAGTTATCGGAAGCGATAGACGTTTTTAATAAGCGGAAATTAGATTTCATGATTGAACTTGGAGACTTGAAGGATATGGGAGATCCCCCTGAAAGAGGGCAGACTTTATCGTTTCTGGATGAGATAGAAGCAAAGTTCCGGACCTTCGATGGTCCTGTCTACCATGTGTTGGGCAATCACGATATGGATAGTATCTCGAAATCTGAATTTCTTGCTCATACGGTTAATTACGGAGATGCCAAGGGAAAGCCTTATTATTCCTTCGTACGAAACCAGATTAAATTTATCGTGTTGGATGGCAATTGCAACGAAGATGGTTCCGATTATGATTCCGGTGCTTTCGATTGGACTAAAGCGTTTATTCCGGCCGGTCAGAAAGAATGGCTTCAGCAAGAACTGAAGAAAGACGATTTGCCGGTTGTGATCTTTATCCACGAATTGTTGGATACTTTCTCCGGGATCGATAAAGAACTTTGTATCGGCAATGCTAAAGAGATCGTTTCGATACTTGAACAAAACGGCAAGGTCATAGCTGTGATCCAAGGGCACCATCATGCCGGGAACTATAGTTTCCAGCATGGAATCCACTATTTTACGATGAAAGGAATGATCGAAGGAAACCTTCCTGAAAATAACAGCTTTGCCGTCATCGAGATAGACAAAGATTTGAATCTCTATGTAGAGGGATTCTATAATTGCAAGAATAAGGAGATGAAACATAATAGATAATCAGTATGAAGAACTTCACAGACGAGAAGGTTCTCTTTCAGGAGGTAAAGGACGGAAACGGTGAAGCATTCGAATTTCTGTTCAATAATTATTATCCTCGGTTGCGGGGATATGCCGCTCGTTTTGTGACAGATGAAGAGGCGGTCCGGGATATCATACAGGAAAGTTTTTTGAGATTCTGGGAAAAACGTGATTTGATAGAAGCTGTTTCTATTTCATCCCTTCTTTTCGCAATGGTGAGGAATGCCTGTCTGAACTATTTGAAGCATCTGCAACTGGTCGAGCAACATAACCTAGAACATTTGGACAGAGTGGCTGGGCAGGAAGAACTTTATTATTGGGACTTTAATCTAAGTCCAGAATATACGCTTCTGTATAAGGAATTGCAGCAACAGATCAGTCTTGTTATGAATGATTTACCCTCCCGTTGCCGTGAAGTATTTGAAATGAGCCGTTTTAAGAAAATGAAAAACCGAGAGATCGCAGATGCTCTCCAAATATCGACTACTGCAGTGGAAAAACATATAGCCAAAGCCTTAGCACGCTTTTCCGCACATTTTAAAGACAAATATCCGTTGGATGTCTATATCGGCATACTGGCTTGGCTACTTTCCGAATGAACGAGATCCTGTTTCTTTTGTTTTGAGGAGTTTTTTTAGGAAAGGGGGTTGGGTAAAATTCATTTGAGTTGTTACATCATATAGAAAGCAAAAGTTATGAAAGAGCAGGAGATAGATAATCACCAATTGGCAATACGTTATTTTGAAGGGCGCATTACTCCTTCCGAAGAAGAGATTCTTTTCCGGTTTGTGAATGATGTTCCTTCTAATGAAAGAATGTTCCGCCAATGGGAAGAGGAGTGGATGCTTTCCTATAAACTGATTCCTGAAGTTTCGAATGAGTGGAAACAGTTGCAACGCCGGATGCAGGTACGTCAATCGCTGAATGGTGTGTTTAGTACTAAACACATGCAATTGCAGCGGTTTATCGCTGTTGCTGCAATTGCATGTGTTCTATTATTGAGTGGAACATATAGTTTCTATCTTTATCGAAATACGGAAACCGCCGATAATCGGTTTGCTTTAGAAACGGCCTATGGAGAAAAAAGTAAGTTGATACTGGCGGATGGAACAGTTGTATGGTTGAATGCCGGTTCTTCTTTACAATATGCTGGTAACTTCAATTCTAAAAACAGAGAAGTCTTTTTAACCGGCGAAGCTTATTTCGAAGTAACCAAACAGTCTGATGGCACTCCTTTTGTGGTTAAAACGGATCAGTACAGTGTATTGGTGAAAGGAACGAAATTCAATGTGTCTTCTTACCCCGAAGATGTTTCTGCCAAAACGACATTATTGGAAGGCTCTATCGATATTTTATATAAAGGAAGACATATTCCGGTTGCACCGGGAGAATTGCTTAGTCTTGACAAACAAAGCGGAAGTTTCTCCCGTCAGAGGGTTCAAGCATCTCAATATAAATCCTGGACAGAAGGGAGAGTTGAATATGATAAAATCACTCTCAATGAACTGGCAATCCGTCTATCCCGTAAATATGATGTTCAGATTCATTTGGGAGACGACTTGGAAAAAGATATGGCTTTCCGCGTATCGCTTCGCAATGAAGAGACAGTCGGAGATGTCTTTCAAGCTTTATCCGAGATTATTCCGATCCGTTATGAACGGCGGGGCCGAGATATTTATATTCGAAAACAATAGCGCAATTGTTAATATATTATTAAATCTAATTCTTTAATTTATTGGTTTATGTATAAAAAGCATGTAGGAAGGGCGTTAATCCTTGCCTTGATGCTTTCTGGAGCCACCTCCATGAATGCACAGCGGATCACCCGACAATTTAAAAATGTTCCTTTAAAAATAGTCTTGGCGGAAGTAGAGAAAGAACTACAGTATTCCATCATTTATAAGAAAGACGAGGTAAATGAACGGAAGCAGATTACGCGAGATTTTAATGATGCATCCTTGGAAGAAGTCTTGTCAGTGATCTTAGATAACGAATTAACCTATTCTGTTCAAGGAAAGATGATCATTATCTCTAAAAAAGTAGAAGGAACGGACTCATCTACTCTTCAACAGAAGCAAATTATAGTAAAAGGGACTGTCAAAGACGAAAAAGGCGAGCCGATTGTAGGGGCCAATGTAGTCGAAAGGGGAACTTCCAATGGTACGATTACGGATATGGATGGAAATTTCTCATTATCAATATCCGAAGGCTCTCAATTAAGCATAACCTATATTGGGTATCTGGATCAAAATGTTACTGTTGGTAAAGAAAAAACTGTTTTAAATATCCAATTGTGCGAGGATACGCAGGCATTGGAAGAGGTGGTTGTCGTTGGATATGGAACAATGAAAAAATCAGATTTGACAGGTTCCATATCAACGATTTCAGCAAAAGACTTTAATAAGGGAATTTCAAGTACCCCAGATCAATTGCTTTCCGGAAAAATCCCAGGATTGATGGTCAATAGAAGTAGTGGAGATCCGAATAGCAGTGCAACAATGCAACTTCGCGGACCGTCCTCTTTGACTGCTTCTACCGCTCCATTTTATGTAATCGATGGAGTACCTGGTGCCTCGATCGATTTGGTTTCTCCGGATGATATAGAATCAATGAACGTTTTAAAAGATGCTTCAGCGACTGCGATTTACGGCTCAAGAGCTGCTAATGGTGTGATTATGGTTACAACTCGTAAAGGGCGTACGGGAAAACCTCAGGTTCACTATAGTGGGTATGCTGCTATCGAAAGTGTATCGGGTAGGGTGAATGTTTTGAATGCAGAAGAGCATCGTATGTTTTTAGCAGAACATAATATGGAATTGGCTGCCAGCGATGACGGATATAGCACAGATTGGCAGAAGGAACTGACAAGGGATTTAGGTTTTTCTCATAATCATAATTTAAGTCTTGTCGGTGGTAGTGAAGACACAAAATATAATGCATCTGTCAATTATCAGTCGAAACAAGGAATTGTCAAAAAAAGCCAATACGAAAAGTTGACGGCTCGAATAGGTGTGGATCAAGAAGCGTTGAATAATAAACTTCATTTGAGTTTTTCATTATCCGGTAGTCATGTTAATACAGATCATATCAATTATGGTATATTTAATTATGCGGCAAGATGGTTACCTGAGTCCCCTATTTATTCGGATGCGCCTGAATATGAGCAATATGGTGGCTATTTTCAAGTGCCGGGACGTATGACATATTATAATCCGGTGGCATTATTGAATCAGCAGGATGATAAAAGATATCGTAATACTTTGCAAGGTATAGGAAAAATCGGCTGGGATATTGTTGAAGGACTTCGGTTCGATTTGCTTGGTTCTATGCAGATAGAGACAACAGACCGGTCTGTATATTATCAGACGACTGATATATCCGTGATAGGAAAAGGATATGCTATGCGTGAGTTTTTGAAGAATAGAGATAAGGTATTGGAAGCTACGCTTAATTATTCAAAAACATTCCATGATAAACATGGTTTGAAAATAATGGCAGGGTATTCCTATCAAAACAATATCATGGACGATGGTATCAGAGGAACAAACGATTATTTTACTTCTGATGTTACAGGGTCGAATAATTTGGCCTCCGGAAATGGAGACCAATCTACTCATTTTCAGGACTACCCTTTGAAAAAGGAAGCGACTTTGGTTTCTTTTTTCGGACGTATTAATTATGATTTTGATAATCGCTATTTGTTGACTGCTACTTTGCGTCGAGACGGATCATCTAAGTTTGGTGCGAATAACAAATGGGCAATGTTTCCTTCTGTATCTTTGGCTTGGCGTGTTTCAGAAGAGAAATTTATGGAAGGACAGTCAGTTTTCCAAGATTTAAAATTAAGAATAGGATATGGGCAGTCTGGAAATCAGAATATTGATCCGTATACATCTCAACGTTTGTATGGTCCTCAGTCCAGCCAATTCATGTATAATGGTGAATGGATTAATAGTTATGGGGTTTCTCAAAATCCGAATCCAGATCTGAAATGGGAGACGACTGCTATGGCGAATATCGGTCTTGATTATACTATTTTGGGTGGTCGTGTTTCCGGTACATTGGATTTTTATAATAAAGAAACAAAAGATATGCTATATAAATACAATGTTCCGTCTCCTCCTTACCAGTATAACCAATTATTGGCAAATGGAGCAAGCATGACTAATAGAGGCGTGGAATTTATGGTGAATGTGGTGGCTATTGATCGACCGGATTTTAGTTGGACGACCAATTTCAATGTGGCTTACAATAAAAATAAAATCGGCTCATTGGATAGTAACGTTGATAATTTGAGTATTTCCGAACGTTATGAAGGAACGATGTATTTGGAAGGATGGACGGCTCAAACGGTTTCAATTGTTAGGCCCGGACTTCCGATAGGAACATTCTATACCTATAAATATATGGGATATGATGTAGAACAACAGAAAACATTGTATGAAAATGCAGCAGGTGAAATTGTTACAATCGATAAATTGAAATCTCCAGATGACTATCAGGTCGTTGGCTCCGCCCTTCCTAAAGTTACATTTGGTTGGAACAATACATTCAGATATAAACGGTGGGATTTGAATTTCTTCCTAAGGGGTGTTACCGGAAATAAGATATTTAATGCCAGCCGTGCAGATCTTTCTCGGTTGACACAGGCGGCAATATGTAATATTTCGCATGAAGCGGTTGAAGATGGTATTATGGAAGCGCCTCAACCGTCAAGTCGATGGTTGGAAAATGGCTCGTTCCTTAAATTGGATAACGTGACGTTGGGGTATCAGTTTGATACAGAAAAGATGCCGGGTATTAATAATTTAAGAGTGTATGTTACCGGACAAAATCTGTTCACGATTACGAAGTATACAGGTATTGATCCCGAGGTAAGCTTAAGCGGACTTGCTCCTGGTATCGATAACAGAAATTATTATCCGAAAACTCGATCATTCTTATTAGGTGTAAATATTAGTTTTTAATAGGAGGCAATTATGAAATCATATAATATCAAACAGAGAGTAAAAGTATTTGTTCTAATGGGTACTGCTATTTTGGCGGGATGTACAAATTTGGATGAAACGATTTATTCGTCCTATACAGATGAAAATTTTCCATCTTCTCCAAAGCAGTACGCATCAATGACTGGTCCAATTTATGTGGCAGCCCAAAAGTTATTTGATAATAATCTTTATGAGTTGCAAGAAATGGGAACGGATGAGATTATTGTTCCAACACGTGGTGGAGACTGGTATGACGGAGGACGTTATGTGGATATGCATTATCATAATTGGACTCCTTCTCATGTTTTGGTAACAAATGCTTGGAATACAGGTTTTAATGCGATTGGTACTTGTAACCAAGTGTTGAATCAGTTTGAAAATCTGGAAGATACAGACAATAAAGAAAAAACGGTTGCTGAAATTAAGATTATGAGAGCTTGGTTCTATTATAATATGATGGATGCTTATGGTAATATTCCGATTGTAACAAAGTTTGATCAGTCTGTAGATGCTCCAACTGTTAGTCCTCGAAAAGAGGTGTTTGACTTCATTGCGAATGAGATTGAGGAGAATGCGATGCTTTTGGATGCAGAAGCAACAGCATTGAACTATGGACGTCCGACACAAGGAATGGCTTATGCGTTAGCAGCCAAATTATATTTGAATGCAGAGGTTTATGTTGGGCAACCGATGTGGGAAAAGGCTGAAGAGTTTTGTAATAAGGTCATAGAATTGAATCAATATGCATTAGGTGATTATTTTGAGATGTTTAAACCCGATAATGGAGCTGATGAAAAAGAAATTATTTTTGCAGTACCCTTTGATTCGAATAAAGCGACGGGGAATCGTTGGCAGTTAAGAACGTTACATTTTAGTCATCGTAATACATTCTCTTTGACAGCTACCCCATATAATGGATGGTGTGTAGCTCCTGGCTTCTTTGACAGTTATCAAGAAGAAGATATTCGAAAGAGAGTATTTTTGTGGGGACAACAATATGATGCGAATGGGAACCCGATGGAATATAGCGGTGTGAATGTATGGTTGGATCCATATGGTTTTGATGCGTTCGATGTGGGAGGTGCCGATGATAAGGGACGTTTAGTTGGAGCTCGTTGTATCAAATATTATCCGGATAAAGATGGTACTGGCGGATGGGCAAACAACGATTTTGTGGTTTTTAGATATGGTGATGTCTTGATGATGAAAGCAGAAGCGCTTATACGTCAAGGAAAGGATTTGTCAATGGCTCTTGATTTGGTAAACCAGATTAGAGGACGTGCGTTTCCGAATAATCCGGAACAACTTTTCAAGGAAAGTTCGTTTAATTTGGATTCTTTGTATAATGAAAGAGGACGTGAATTTGTCTGGGAAATGCATCGAAGGACTGATATGATACGGTTTGGAAAGTTTGAAGATCCATTTCTGTTTAAGCCGTCTACAAGTGGAGAGGAATATCGACGAATTTTCCCAATACCGACTTCTGCGATAATGTCTAATCCAAATTTGGATCAAAATCCTGAATATTAAATGATAGAGAAGCATTATGACAAAGATATTTGACAGATAAAAGGTTTGACATAATGCTTTTTTACATATAAACTTGATTCATTATGAAATATCAGTTTTTCTTTTTTATATCTTTCTTTTTCTTGTTACAATCGGTGAAAGGGGAAATGAATTCCAATCGGCAACTTTTTCAAGTATATGCCGATTCGGTTAAGATCACGGTTTCTTGTTTAAGTGACCAGATTATTCATGTTCAGGCGACTCCTGAAGGTGCAGTTGGGAAGGAATCATTGGTTATATTGAAGAACCATGTCTTGAAACCTACTTTTTGTTCTATTCAAAAGAACGAGGAAGGAATTAGTATGTCGACATCCAAATTAACAATCAACTATTCTACAATAGACAAATGTATCTCATTTACTGATAGAATATGTGGAAAATTGTTACTGAAAGAGAAGATGCGTGACTTTGTCAGGCAAAATGTTGGTGGGGAAGATGTTTGGAATATTCGGCAGGTATTCTCTTTGAGTTCGGAAGAGGCTATTTATGGTCTTGGCCAATATCAGGAAGGGGCTATGAATTATCGAGGTAAAAAGGTTAAACTTCTTCAAGCAAATAAAGATATCGTCAATCCTTTTTTGATCTCGACCCGTTCGTATGGAATATTGTGGGACAATTATTCTAAAACACTTTTTGAGGATAATAAACATGGAGCTACTTTTTGGTCTGAAGTAGCAGATGAGATTAATTATTATTTTATAGCGGGTGATAATATGGATAAAGTCATCGCCAATTATCATGCGTTGACAGGCAAGGTTCCTATGTTTCCTAAATCTGCTTTTGGATATTGGCAATCAAAAGAAAGGTATAAATCGTTTGATGAATTGACTGAAGTTGTTGCTGAATACCGTCGTCGTCAAATACCATTAGACAATATTGTCCAAGATTGGGAATATTGGGGAGATCGTCCTTTTTGGAATAGCTTGCAATTTGATACAGCTCGTTTTAATCATCCGAAAGAAGTCATAAATCGCCTTCACGATCAATACCATGTAAAATTAATGCTTTCTGTATGGCCAGGATTTGGAAAAGAAACGGATGTTTACCGGGCAATGGATACTGCAGGTGTTTTGTTTGACGAGCCGACGTGGGCAGGTTATAAAGTAATGGATGTGTATAATCCAAAAGCACGTGAAATATTTTGGAGTTATTTACAAAAAGGATTATTTAACCTAAAATCCGCAAGCAATCTCAATGGCAATCTCAATTGCAGTAAAGAGCT
>DXRF01000040.1 GCA_019411205.1 Parabacteroides sp.
CGTAACACTCGTTTCCGCATTATTCGTGCTTTGCAGCAATTGCAGACTAAGAAGTTAAGCAATCCTGCCAAGAAACATGACAATCTGCCTCTATAATTCTTAAAACAGAAAATGAATATGATCAATAAGAAAATAGGGGTATTACTGCTGCTTGCCTTGCTCGTTTCATTCGGAGCAAAAGCGCAGCGGGCAACCTCCATGCGAATAAATGAAGTGTTAGTCATCAACGAAGATAACTTTGTTGATGATTACGGCAAACGCCATGCCTGGATCGAATTGTTCAACAATTCGGCTGGTTCGGTCAATATCGCCGGTTGTTACTTGACTGACGACAAGAGTAACCCGAAAAAATATCCGATTCCGAAGGGCGACGTTTTGACAGTGATTCCTCCCCGCCAGCACACTTTGTTCTGGGCGGACGGAGAACCTAATAGAGGAACATTCCATGTTAATTTCACTCTTGACCCATCAAAAGAAAATTACATCGCACTGTATGATGCAGACGGTAAAACTTTGATCGACGAGATCGTTGTTCCGGCTTCACAAAAAGCGGATATCAGCTATGGTAGAACGTTAGATGGAGAAGGGGAATGGACTGCTCTGACAAAAGTTACTCCCAGCACCAATAACGTAACACTGGACTCTAACGAGAAAATCGAAAATTTTAAAAATAATGACTCTTGGGGTATCGGTATGACCTTGACTGCCATGGCAGTCGTGTTCTCCGGATTATTCCTGTTGTTCATCATCTTTAAACAAATCGGAAAACTCTCAATCGCCGCCAGTAAACGCAATGCACAAAAAGCAGCCGGAGCAACTGTCGTTGCAGATAATGCAGGTCAGGAATCCGGAGAAATCTTTGCTGCTATCGGCGCTGCCCTGTATGAAATGAGCGATGATAACCATGACATCGAACATACGGTACTTACGATCCGCAAAGTTCAAAGATCTTATTCTCCGTGGAGCTCCAAGATTTACGGTCTGCGTGAAGTCCCCAAAAAGTAATTATCTCTAAAAACAAACAAGAATGAAAAGTTTTAAATATACCATTAACGGTAACGTATATAAAGTACATATCAACTCGGTAGTGGATGACATCGCTGAAGTAGAAGTAAACGGAACTCCCTACCAAGTAAAAATGGAGAAACCGGCAAAAAAACAGATGGTTACACTGAAACGACCGGCTCAGGCTCCTACAACAGCAAGTGGCGACCCGGTTATTTCCCGTCCGGCAGCCTCAACCACTAAAGGTGCTGTCAAATCTCCGCTGCCAGGTGTAATCCTGCAGGTTAACTGTAAAGTCGGCGATACTGTCAAAAGAGGCCAGAATCTACTTGTCCTCGAAGCCATGAAGATGGAAAACAACATCAACGCCGACCGTGACGGTAAAATCATTGAAATAAAAATAAACAAAGGGGATTCCGTACTGGAAGGTGCTGACCTCGTCGTAATAGGATAAATATTATGTTAGGATCAGTATTATTACAGGCAGCAGGTGCGGCTCATGAAAGCTTTCTCCAGTTCTTGGGAGAAAACTTGGAGTTGTTCCTCACTTATACAGGAGTCTACAACGCGACACCGGGTCACCTTATCATGATACTTGTCGGTCTGTTGTTTATCTTCCTGGCTATTAAATATGAATTTGAGCCTATGCTCCTTATCCCTATCGGATTCGGTATCCTGATCGGTAACATTCCGTTCAAAGATGCTGGATTGCAGGTGGGTATTTACGAACAAGGTTCTGTGCTGAACATCCTTTATCAGGGTGTAACCTCCGGATGGTATCCGCCGCTGATCTTCCTCGGTATAGGGGCCATGACCGACTTCTCCGCCTTGATCTCCAATCCCAAATTGATGTTGATCGGTGCAGCAGCTCAGTTCGGTATCTTCGGTGCATATATCATCGCCCTTCAAATGGGATTTGAACCGAACCAGGCCGGTGCTATCGGTATTATCGGTGGTGCTGACGGCCCGACAGCGATCTTCCTTTCTTCCAAGTTAGCTCCAAACCTGATGGGAGCTATTGCGGTATCGGCATACTCTTATATGGCACTGGTTCCAATTATCCAACCTCCGTTCATGCGTTTGTTGACTACTCAGAAAGAACGTCTGATCCGTATGAAACCACCGAGAGCCGTCTCTTCTACGGAAAAGATCGTATTCCCGATCGTAGGTCTGTTGCTAACTTGCTTCCTAGTTCCTTCCGGTCTGCCTCTGTTAGGTATGCTGTTTTTCGGAAATCTGTTGAAAGAAAGTGGTGTAACACGTCGTTTGGCTGAAACAGCCCGTGGGCCGCTGATCGATACGATCACGATCCTGTTAGGTATTACTGTAGGTGCCTCTACTCAGGCAACCCAGTTCCTGACACTGAACTCCATCAAGATTTTCGGTTTGGGAGCGTTGTCATTCGTGATTGCAACTTGTGCAGGTATCCTGTTCGTGAAGTTCTTCAACCTGTTCCTGAAAGAAGGTAATAAGATCAACCCGCTTATCGGTAACTCCGGTGTATCTGCCGTACCTGACTCCGCCCGTATCTCTCAGAACGTAGGTCTGGAATATGATCCGACCAACTATCTGTTGATGCACGCCATGGGGCCGAATGTAGCAGGTGTAATCGGTTCTGCCGTAGCAGCCGGTATCCTGTTAGGATTCTTAGGATAATCCATTTATTCTCCATAAAAAAGTCTCCGTATCAAGTGGTACGGAGACTTTTTTATGGAGAATAAATAGGAAGGCGTATCGAAACAAAATCCGGCTTACTAAAACATAATTTCCGGAATCTGATGAATATAGCCTGCATAAAATAAACCCTATAAAAGAGATGTCAATATTTGGCCTCCCCTTTATAGGGTTATATATAGAAAAATTATTTATCTTCAGAACAGCGGATTAGCAACTTTTTCCTTCAACAAGGCCAGATCGACCACTTGGCGGATATCATCCACATAGTGGAAAGTTAGTCCTTTCAGATAATCAGACTTGATCTCTTCGATATCTTTTTTATTCTCTTGGCAGAGGATCAGTTCCTTAATTCCAGCACGTTTGGCAGCCAATATCTTTTCCTTGATGCCACCTACCGGAAGGACTTTGCCACGCAACGTAATCTCGCCTGTCATAGCCAGATTACTGCGGACCTTACGCTGCGTAAAGGCAGACACCAATGAAGTGACCATCGTAATACCCGCACTCGGACCGTCTTTCGGAATCGCGCCCTCAGGCACATGGATATGGACATTCCAGTTCTCAAACATACCTTCGTCAATACCGAATAACCCGGCATGCGAATGAATATATTCAAGCGCCAACATGGCAGACTCCTTCATCACATCACCTAAGTTTCCTGTCAAAGTGAGCTTTGATCCTTTTCCTTTACTCAAACTGGATTCCACAAACAGGATTTCCCCACCGACAGCTGTCCAAGCAAGTCCGGTTACAACACCCGCATAGTCATTTCCTTGATATTTATCACGGGTATATTCGACTGCTCCCAAGTAATCGTGCAAATCTTCGGGACGTATCTGTACGGGAAGTTCCTCTCCAGAAGCCAGCTTACGAGCCAACTTACGCATAATCTTGGCTATCTTCTTATCCAGCTCACGGACACCGCTCTCACGGGTGTAAGATTCGATGATCGCCTGCAACGTCTTTTTGGGAAACTTCACTTTCCCTTTCGACAAACCATGATTCTCCAACTGTTTCGGGACCAGATGACGGGCTGCGATTTCCACTTTCTCTTCCATGATATAACCACTCACCTCGATCAACTCCATACGATCCAGTAACGGCTGGGAAATTGTATTCAAGTTATTGGCGGTCGCGACAAACATAACTTTGCTCAAGTCATAATCTATATCCAGATAATTATCATGAAAAGCATTGTTCTGCTCCGGATCCAGCACCTCAAGCAAAGCGGAAGCGGGATCGCCCTTAAAATCATTCGTTACCTTGTCGATCTCATCAAGGATAAACACAGGGTTTGAAGTTCCGGCTTTCTGGAGGTTCTGTATGATACGTCCGGACATCGCACCGATATAGGTACGGCGATGGCCACGTATCTCCGCCTCATCATGCAGACCACCTAACGAAATCCGAACATACTTACGATGCAAGGCTTCTGCGATCGATCTTCCCAACGAAGTCTTACCGACTCCCGGAGGTCCGTACAGGCAGATGATGGGCGACTTCATATCTCCTTTCAATTTCAATACTGCCAAATGTTCGATGATGCGCTCTTTCACCTTCTCCAGCCCATAATGATCACGATCCAGGAGCTTCTGAGCATGGGTTAAATTGAAATTATCCTTGCTGTATTCATTCCAAGGCAGATTGATGATTGTCTGCACATATTGCGTCTGAATGGAGAAATCCGGAGATTGCGGATGCAGGCGTTCCAACTTACGCACTTCCTTCTCAAACGTTTCGGCCACGGCCGACGGCCATTTTTTCTTAGCAGCCTTCTCGCGCAGTTCCTTTATCTCCAATTCGTTGATATTCCCTCCCAGTTCTTCCTGAATTGTCTTGATCTGCTGCTGGAGGAAATATTCCTTCTGCTGCTGGTTAATATCCTCGTGCGTCTTCATTTGAATGGACGTTTTCAGCTCCACCAACTGATACTCCCTGTTTAGGATAAACAAAAGACGATACGCACGGTCTTTCAGATTACCGATCAATAACAAATCCTGCTTTTCAGACGATCCGTTGGGAACATTACAACAAGAGAAATTGATCAAGTAAAGAATATTTTTATTATTCCTTATTGAAAATATCAAGTCACGAGGCGGTTCGGAGGCAGCTCCGAGCATCTTGATCGTCAAATCCTTGATGGTCGAAACAAGCGCCTCGAATTCACGATCGGATTTGTCTGGCATGACATCTTCGAGCAATTGGATCTTTCCGGTCAGGTAAGGATCATAAGCGGAAAGCTCTTCCAGTTGAAACCGCTTCTTACCTTGCAGGATCACGGTCGTCGTTCCGTCAGGCATTTCGAGCACACGGACAATATCAGCCACGACCCCCGTCGTATACAAATCTTCTATCTTCGGATCTTCCGTATTCATATCCTTTTGGCAAACCACTCCGATCAGACTCTTTTTGTGGGCAGCCTCCTTAATCAAACGCATGGATTTAGGGCGACCTATCATCACTGGCATGGCTACGCCTGGAAATAGCACCATATTCCGAAGCGGAAGAATAGGCAATTCCTCTCCCACCTTCTCCATTCCTTCGGTAAAATCTTCATCAACATCACAATCCGTAAGGATAGGCATTACGATACCAATATTATCATCCAGGTCGTTGTACGACTCCTCGGCAAACATCGTTACTTTATCTTTCTTCATATATTTTTCGTCATAGTTGCGGAATATTCTTTTATCGACCGCCATTCTATTTATACAATAAACGTGCCAAAGTTACTATTTTTAACTCAATTCTGACTACTTTTGCACAAAACAATTGACAATTAATAGTTGACAACAAACAATTATTCAGTCCACTCCAATTGTCAATTGTCAACTATTAATTGTCAATTGCTATGTCAAATCCTTTTTTCCAATTCAAACAATTCACCATCTATCATAATAAATGTGCGATGAAAGTAGGTACCGATGGTGTCCTGCTCGGCGCATGGGCCGAAACAGAATCGTGCAACCGCATACTGGACATCGGAACAGGAACCGGGCTGATCGCCCTGATGCTAGCACAACGCAGTAAGGCGATCATTGACGCTATCGACATAGATGCTGATGCCTGTCTGCAAGCGCAGGAAAATGCAGATTCCTCTCCTTTCGCCGGACGGATAAAGATCCGACATTCCGCCATGTCTGATTTTGCACAAGCCAGCACAGACTTATATGACCTAATCGTATCCAATCCTCCTTATTTCGTCGATTCGTTGAAATGTCCCGATCGTAAGCGGAACACTGCTCGCCACACCGACACGCTGACATTGGAAGATTTGTTGCAAGACAGCCGCAAGTTGCTCGCCCCACAGGGACGCATCGCTCTCATCCTGCCCTACGACCAGAAAGAACGTCTTACAGATTGTATCCGAACACAAAAACTGTTCCTTTCGAAAGAGACCTCCGTCATACCCGTGCCCGGTGCCAGCCCCAAACGGCTGTTAGCCGAGTTGACGGCAGCACCTCCCGCATCTCCCGCACTCTCCGGCCAGTTAACCATCGAGATTGCAAGACATCAGTACACTGACGAATATATCAGTCTTACTAAAGACTTTTATCTAAAAATGTAAGGGAGTTTCTTATCGAAGAAACGAGTCACTTCACCAAACAGGTTCTGCACCTCTTCCGTAAAAGAAACAGTTTCCGGCGTTAATACGTTCAATGCTTTAGGAAGAACGGAGATTTCAATCCGGCTGTCCGCCATGATCGGCTCGCCGTCCAGGTGCATGACTCCCGGATTCTGGCGGATGATCGTCACCTCTTTTCCTTTGAATGTCTTGATCTTGCTGTTGCGGTCGATCTGCTTCGTAAACAATTGGATAGCCAACGGAGCTATGTCCAGTGGACCAAAAGGGGCAAGGATCGTAATATCCATTTTACCATCCTGGATATTGGCGTGAGGAGCAATAAACGCATTGTTGCCATACTGTGAAGCATTCCCACAAGCCACCAAAAATGCTTTTTCCTTGACAGTCCGGTTGTCTATCAAAAGCTCATAAGGTTCGGGTTGGTAACTCAGATATTCCTCCACCGTGTTTTTTATATAAGTAAGCGACCCGCGACGTTTCTCCCCGGCAAACTTTTGGCTGACTGCCGCATCAAAGCCAACCCCGCAGGTACAGAAAAAGATACGTCCGTTCGCCTTGCAACAGTCGATCGTTGAGACATGCCCCTTTACAATCAGATCGATCGCACGGCGTACATCCATCGGAATATGCAATTCACGCGCCAAACCATTGCCGGAACCTTTCGGGATAATTCCCAACATAGCATCCGAATGGAGCATGGCGCGGGCAATCTCGTTCACAGTCCCATCTCCCCCGACCGCAATCACGCAATTGGCTCCTTTATCGAGAGCTTGCTGCGTCAGTTCGCTGGCATGTCCGGGATACTCCGTAAAGGAAATTTCCACACAACAATTTCTGCCCGCAAAGGCGGTTTCAATCATTTTCGGAATCTTTCTTTTCGAACCGACACCCGAAATCGGATTTATAATGGCCTGTATATTGATTGTCTGTCCCTCCATTCTTACTGCTACTTACTTTGAAAGGACAAAAATAATGCTTTTGTAAAACTTTTAAAGCATTTCAACTACTATAAGTTATTTTTTTACTACTTTTGCGGCTGGATTTGCCGAGACATAGATATTATGTAGTAAGCAGACCTGGGTTCTTTTAGAATAACAACGTAGCGAGAAAATCATTCTCTGTCAATTATAATATGAAACTTTTACAAGAGAAACTATCAAAGTACGATGCACCTCAGCGGGCTATGGCCGCAGGAATTTATCCATACTTCAGAATGATTGAAAGTGATCAGGATACAGAAGTAATGATCAGTGGCAAAAAGGTCCTGATGTTTGGTTCTAATGCCTATTTAGGCCTGACAAACCACCCAAAAGTAAAAGAGGCGGCAATTGATGCCATTAAAAAATATGGTACAGGTTGTGCCGGTTCGCGCTTCTTGAACGGAACGTTGGATTTGCACATTCAGTTGGAAAAACGTTTGGCCGAATTTGTCGGAAAAGAAGATGCCATCGTTTATTCTACGGGATTTCAGGTAAACTTAGGTGTTGTATCCTGCCTGACAGGACGTGAAGACTATATTATTTGGGATGAGTTGGACCATGCATCCATCATCGAAGGACACCGTCTTTCCTTCTCTACTAAATTGAAATATAAGCATAACGATATGGAGTCTTTAGAAAAGCAACTCCAGAAATGCGAACCCGACAAGGTGAAACTGATCGTTATCGACGGTGTATTCAGTATGGAAGGTGACATTGCTAAACTACCGGAAATCGTTGCGTTAGCCAAAAAGTATAATGCAAGCGTGATGGTAGACGAAGCTCACGGTTTGGGTGTTTTGGGCGACCACGGTCGTGGAACCTGTAACCATTTCGGCGTAACTGACGATGTAGACCTGATCATGGGTACCTTCAGTAAGTCGCTTGCTTCTATCGGCGGTTTCATCGCTTCGGACAAAGAGACGATCAACTATCTCCGCCATAATTCACGTTCTTACATATTCAGTGCAAGTAATACTCCTGCTGCCACTGCAGCAGCCGGCGCAGCACTTGACATCATGCTGAGCGAACCGGAACGTATCGATCACTTGTGGAAACTGACCCACTATGCATTAGACGGATTCCGTAATATGGGTTGTGAAATCGGACATACCTCAACACCGATCATTCCGTTGTTTATCCGCGACAACGACTTGACATTCCTGATCGTAAAAGAATTGTTCGAAGCCGGTATCTTTGTAAATCCGGTCGTATCTCCGGCTGTTGCGCCTGAAGATACGCTGATCCGCTTCTCTCTGATGGCGACCCACACGATCGAACAGCTCGACTACGCATTGGAAGCAATCCACAAAGTATTTAAAAGTCACGGTCTGGTTAAGTAAATCAGTACAGAAACGATATTGGAAAGGGCAAAACGGAGCATTCTGTTTTGCCCTTTCTCTTTATAATTCATTCTTCATTTGCTACGAACCAAATATTTTGACTATTTTTGCGTAATTGTACGCATTATAAATACATTATATATACCAGACAAATGGATTTTAAATTAAATACAGGAAGTTGTTGCATGGGTAAAAAAGGATGCAGCAAGATACAAAATAATAAACTGAACACCTATGACTGGCTTTGCGACGTGCCCGATGCAGCAAACGCAACCGATTACGTGGAAGTTCAGTTTAAAAACACCCGAAAAGGATATTACCTTAACAGTTCTAAGATACCTCTCGAAAAAGGAGATTTAGTCGCAGTGGAAGCCAGCCCCGGACATGACATCGGGACTGTGACGCTGACCGGTAAGCTCGTCCTTCTCCAGATGAAAAAGAACAACGTCCGCACCGGCGAAGGCAACGAACCCAAAAAGGTATATCGCAAAGCCAAACCGACCGATATCGAGAAATACGAAGAAGCGAAAACCAAGGAACACGCCACGATGATCCGTTCACGCCAGATCGCTGCCGACTTGGGCCTGAATATGAAGATCGGAGACGTGGAATATCAGGGTGATGGCAATAAGGCGATCTTTTATTACATCGCCGACGAGCGTGTTGACTTCCGCCAGTTGATCAAAGTACTCGCCGAAGCCTTCCGTGTCCGCATCGAAATGAAGCAGATCGGTGCCCGCCAGGAAGCCGGACGCATCGGAGGTATCGGCCCTTGCGGACGTGAATTATGCTGTTCAAGCTGGATGACGAGTTTCGTATCGGTAGCCACTGGAGCCGCCCGCTATCAGGATATCTCCATGAACCCCCAGAAGTTAGCCGGCCAATGCGCCAAGCTGAAATGTTGCATCAACTACGAAGTGGATGCCTATGTGGAAGCGCAAAAACGTTTGCCGTCCCGTGAAGTGGTGCTGGAAACAAAGGACAATACCTATTATCACTTTAAAACGGATATCTTCAAACGAGAAATCACCTACTCTACCGATAAATCGTTCGCAGCCAATTTGGTTACGATTTCTGCCAACCGCGCCTTTGATGTGATCAACATGAATAAGAAAGGCATGAAACCAGTCACGCTCGAAGCCGACACCAAACCACAGCCGCCTAAACGCGATGCACAGGATATTTTGGGACAGGACAGCGTTACCCGTTTCGATGCATCCCTAAAAAAGAAGAAAAAGAAACGCAACGGAAACGGCAACAAGGAAAATAACAGCAACAAGGAGAAACTGCCGAAAGAAGCCGTAACCAACACTGGTAGCGAAGGAAACAATAAACCTTCCAACGGAGAAAAAGCGAACAGCAACAACAGCAACGAAAATAAAAACGGCAAAGGAAACGGTAACAGGAATGGAAACCGCAACCGTAACAACAACCGGGAGAACAACCGTGAACGGGAAAACCGCGACAGCAATCGCGAAAACAACCGTAACAGACCGCGTCTGAACCGAGTAAATAACGATAAGCAACCGAATAATGACAAACCTCAGCAACAAGCTAAGTCTTCTGTCAAACCGGAAAGCAAACCGGAAAGCAAGCCAGAAACAAAGCCGGAATCTTAAAGGAATTATTGCCGCACTGACTTGTTCCCTGTTCTTTTCCTGCGAAAATACGGCTGTGTACGACCAATACCAGGCGATCAACAATATCACGTGGGAAAAGGACAAGGAATACTATTTTACCTTCGAGGTGAAAGATATATCCGTTCCTTACGACTTGACACTGGAAGTAAGGAACAACAACTTGTACCCTTATCAAAATTTATGGCTCTTCTGCAGTGAGGAACAACCGATCGGTCCGCTTCGCCGGGACACCATCGAATGCATGCTTGCCGACGAATTCGGCAAATGGCACGGACATGGCATTTCCTTATATCAAAGCAGTTTTCCCATTCATACACAATATAAGTTTCCGCATGCCGGACAATATACGTTCAGTTTCCGACAGGGGATGCGTGATGATGCTCTGAAAGGAATACAAGAAATCGGATTCTCGGTTCGCCCTTCCCGTTGACGGCATCTTCGTACAACCAAACACAAGCATCCGCTTGCTACCGTTCCCTTCTGGATGCATCCAAGCGAAGGAAGATAAAGAGCAGGATCGTGAATCCCCAAAGGGAAGAACCGCCGTAGCTAAAGAAAGGAAGCGGAATGCCAATCACAGGTGTAAGCCCCGTCACCATTCCGATATTAATGGCCAGATGGAAGAAAAAGATAGACGCGACACTGTAACCGTACACCCGGTTGAAAGTGGAACTTTGCCGCTCCGCCAACACGATCAGGCGCAGAATCAAGAATCCGAACAACAATAAGACAGCCGAAGCCCCAATGAACCCTTGTTCTTCACCTACCGTACAAAAGATAAAATCGGTATCCTGCTCAGGAACATACTTCAGCTTGGTTTGCGTACCGTTCAGAAAGCCTTTTCCTGTGAGTCCACCCGAACCGATCGCAATCTTCGACTGATTCACATTATAACCGGCACCACTCGGATCATCTTCCAATCCCAATGAAACCTTGATACGTATCTGTTGGTGTGGTTCCAGAATATCGGCAAACACATAATCCACCGAATACATAAAAGCCAGAGATCCCAATGCAAAGACAGCGATCAGCACATAGTGCCACACCCAGCTGCGGACAGAAAGGAAAATCAGATAACAAGCAGCCAGCAAGACCAACCCGATCGATATCAGAGAATAATCGACCGGCATAAAGAAAGAGGCAGCATATCCTCCTAAATAGGCAACACCCGTAGCCCCCAATATCACCTGTATCGCACGGGTATCTTTCCTTTCTATCTGTATCAGGATAACCGTGATCAACAGAATCAGAGAAGAGACAAGCAACTCTCCCATCGCCGTAGCTCCTACCGTTACACCCGAGAACTTCATGCTGGTAACAAAAAAGACAACCGCACAGACGCCCGACAAAAGAATATATCCCGACATCCCCTCCCGATATAACATCAGGAAAAAAGCCAAGTAAACCAGCGCCGAACCTGTCTCCTGCTGCAACAGAATGCAAATCATCGGCAGGAATATAAGCGACAAGACGAGCAAGAAATTTTTAGGAACAGTCAGCTTGAAACCATAGGTATTCATCAACTTCGCGACAGCAAGTGCCGTCGCAAACTTGGCAAACTCAGCCGGCTGCAATCTGACAGGCCCTAAAACGAGCCACGAATGGGAACCTTTTATATTCGGAGCCAGAAAGATCGTAGCAATCAGCAACACGATGACACCGGCATATATCAAATAGGCGAAAACATCAAAAAACTCACTTTCAAGCATTAAGATCACAAAGATCAATCCTACAGACAATCCCATCCACATCAATTGCGAACCGGGACGCCCCGACAAGTCAAACAGCCCCACGTTATCGAATTCATAACTGGCGCCACAAATACTAAACCAACCGGCAACGATCAACACCACATAAAGGATGATCGTCAACCAGTCTACCGTCTTCCATATTTCAGTCTTCCTATAACTCACGATTCGGTAAAGATAAAACATTTGGTGACACAACTGCATTCGACATCGTCTCCTCCAGCAACTTGCTCTCTTCAGACAGCTCTCCCTTCAAGTACTTCTCCATCATCAACTTACCAATAGGCACACCGTAAGTCGCACCGAAACCGCCATTCTCCACATACACGCAGATGGCTACCTTCGGATTCCGATAAGGAGCAAAACCGATAAAAGCCGAATGGTCTTTCCCATGCGGATTCTCGGCCGTACCAGTCTTGCCGCAGACTTCGATATCCGGAATAGCCGCTCCTCGACAAGTTCCACCTATAACGGCATTTCGCATACCTTCGGCCACGATTTCATAATTTTTGTGTTCCACCATCGTGTACCGTTTATCCGTATAAAGGGAATCCAGCGGGGTATCCTGTATCTCCTTCACGACATGTGGAGTAATAAAATATCCCCGGTTAGCAATAGTCGCCGCCAAATTACAAATCTGCAATGGTGTAGCCAACACTTCACCCTGCCCGATCGCAATGGAGATGATAGTACTGGAACTCCAACGTTTGCCATGATATTTATTATAATACTCGCTGTTCGGCAAAAAACCTCTATTTTCCCCAGGCAGGTCAATACCCAGCTTATAACCGTATCCCATAGACACCTGGTAATTCTTCCAGACTTCAAACGCCTCTCCCACGCTCGGATAACGCCGGCGGCTATCGATCATATCACGCAGCCCCCAACAAAAAAAGGAGTTGCAGGAAGTAGCCAGCGCATAGGTCACATTTAGAGGAGAAGCATGACCGTGGCAGGCCGGTTTGCCGTTCCGGGCTCCTGTATATCCATGTGCACAGGTGTACTGGGTTTCTGTCGTAATCACTTTCTCTTGAAGGAAAGTCAACGCCTGTGTCGGTTTGAATGTCGATCCTGGCGGATAACGGCCCATGATGGCACGATCCAGCAAAGGTTTGTCTGAATTTTTCGAAAGCATGATATGGTTCTTTCCCCGCTGGCGGCCGACCAACAAGTTCGGATCGTAAGAAGGCGAAGAAACCATACACAGAACTTCCCCGGTTTCCGGCTCAATCATAACAATACTGCCCCTCTTGTTCTTCATCAACTTCTCACCCAAAGCCTGCAAATCCATATCGATCGAAAGCGTCAAGTTCTTACCGGACACGGGGGCCACATCGTGACGCCCTTCTTCATACCGCCCCTTTATACGTCCATGCGCATCACGCAACAGGATCTCCACACCTTTCACACCCCGTAAAGCCTCTTCATAAGACAATTCCACCCCTGAACGTCCGGCATTATCTCCCTGCACATAATAAGGATCTTTCTCGATATCTCCCTGGTTCACCTCTCCAATATTCCCCAACAGATGAGCTCCATAAGGATATTCATATTCCCGGATCGTACGGTTCCGAATATAAAAACCCGGAAATTTATACAACTTTTCCTGCAGAACGCCGCATTCCTGTGCAGAGAGGTGATTCATAAACACTTGTGGGACATAGGAAGAATAGCCGGGATTTAACCGCCTGTTCTTAATTTCGGCTATACGTTTTACAAACAGCTCTTTTGTTATACCGAGAATATTGCAGAAGTCGAGCGTATCGAACGGTTGAATCTCACGCATGATCAGCATGACTTCATAAGAAGGCTGGTTATAGACCAGCAACTTCCCGTTGCGGTCATAAATGATCCCCCTGGAAGGGATCAGTGTCTTTTTCTGAAACGCATTGCTGTCTGCCCACGCTTTATAGTCGCTGTCCACTACTTGCAGAAAGAACAGACGAACGATAAAGATGAGAACCAGCAGAACAACAGCGCCTCCAATCACGAAACGCCTGTTCTCAAGAGTATACTTCGTATTAATCTCCACTTTTCTGGGACTCTATATTGAATGCTTCTATTATACAAATTAACAAGGTTGTCGTCAGCACACTCGCCGCGATACGGATCGCCAGGAACAGCGGATCGAACAATGTCAACGACTCGATCAGAAACAACGCTACATGATGAATCACGACAAAGAGCAACGTGTAGCGGAAGAAACCGCCATATCCGAACGTTTTGTAAGAAGGATTAATTCCTTCCGGCAGGTCTTTTCCCATCAATAACTGGATCAACGGATGGCGGATAAAACCGGCCAACGTACAGGCAAACGCATGCATTCCGGGTGTATTTGAAAAGATATCGATCACCAACCCGATCAAAAAAGAGAAAAACACCACATTCGTACGTGAACTCCCCACAGGCATTTTCAGTATGAAATAAAGATACAAGAACGGCGTAGCCACACGCAGGAAATGGATATTGTTCAGAATCAAAACCTGGACCAACACCAGCATCACAAAATAGATGAAGCCCCGCAGTATATTGTTAATCATTCTTTTTAGCCTCCCGCTCTGTATTTTTTTGCTCCGCCTGACGATAATTCCTTATGATACGCACATTATTCAAGGCTTGGAAATCAGTAGCCAGTTCCACTTCAAGCGAATAGAAGTTATCATCATGCTGTTTCTCGAAATTCACAACTTTACCCACAATAATCCCGGATGGGAAAATAGCAGAATAACCGCTCGTCACGATCGTATCTCCTTTCTTAAACTCCACATGGCGCGGCAATTCGTCCAGATTAGCATAACGTGCATTACGCCCGTTCCAACTCAATGTCCCAAAATAACTGCTTCCCAACACCTTACAGCTCAGTTTGAACTTCGGATTCAACAGAGGGATTACAACGGAAAAATGATCAGAAACCGTCGACACGATTCCCACAACCCCCCGTTCAGACACAACCCCCATGTCCGGTTCCACTCCATCCTTACGGCCTTTGTTCACCGTAACGTAATTGGATAAATGCGTAATACTGTTGTTCACGACATCCGCCGTCACAAAACTATACGGAAACTGTTCGGTCGAGTCAGATGCAAAACCGGTAAACAGAGCGGTATCAGCCCGCATCATCTCCAATTGATCCTGCAATTCGAGCAGCTCCATTTCAAGTTGTCCGTTACGTTCCAAAAGCTCCCGGTTTATGTCACGCAGGTTCAGGTAGGAAGTCACAAAGCCGGAGACAGAAGCAATATGTCCGGTTATCACATTTGCCGAACTGAACATGATGTTCCGTTGATACGCATTATTGCGATACACCAACGTCAACGATATGATCTCAAGCAAAATGAACAAGAACCAATGCCTCTTTCTGACTAAAAAATCCAGGAGTTTACGCATAATCAGTTGAAAATTGAAAGTTGAAAGTTGAAAGTTGAACATTCAGCAAGTGTACCACTCGTCTACTTTCAACCTTCAACTCTCAACTTTCAACTTATATTTACCGGATAAGGAAATTAAACTTGTCGATATTCTTCAACGCAATCCCCGTACCTCTTGCTACTGCATGCAAAGGATCGTCTGCCACATGAAATTCGATCCCCATCTTGTCGCGCAAACGTTTGTCGATACCACGCAGCAAAGCACCGCCACCAGCCAGATAGATACCGTTTTTCACGATATCGGCATACAATTCGGGAGGCGTCTGTTCCAACGCGCTCAGAACGGCGGCTTCAATCTTTGAAATCGACTTGTCCAGACAATGTGCGATTTCCTGGTAGGAAACAGGCACTTTCATCGGCAGAGCCGTCATCTGGTTCGGACCGCATACTTCAAAGTCTTCAGGAGCGTCTTCGAGGATACTCAAAGCGGAACCGACATTGATCTTGATACGTTCCGCCATACGTTCGCTGACGCGTATATTATGCTGGCGGCGCATATATTCCACAATATCGTTCGTCAGGTCATCGCCCGCCATCTTGATAGACTTGTTGGAAACGATCCCCCCCAACGAAATCACCGCGATCTCGGTCGTACCGCCACCTATGTCGACAATCATGTTTCCTTCCGGAGCAAGCACATCCATGCCGACCCCGATAGCGGCTGCCATCGGTTCGAAAACCATATATACCTCACGGCCACCGGCATGTTCGGCAGAGTCGCGTACGGCACGGATTTCTACTTCCGTACTACCCGACGGGATACCGATCACCATAC
>DXRF01000041.1 GCA_019411205.1 Parabacteroides sp.
GTATATTTGTCAACAATAAGGTTATAGCTCCCGGCGAGATTTGCTGAAAAAACAATTGTCGGAGTGTGGAGGGCGTTTTCGGGATTCTCGGATTGACAATCTCAAAATGGAGAAAGGGTTTATCAATTAACAGTTAATTTATTATTATGAAATCAACAATCGTATTGGGAATTGGGGCCACCTTGCTGGCCTCCTGTTCCGGAAACAAACAAAAGGCGGAAGAGAAAGTAACACAGCAGCAGCCGAAGCCGAACGTTATTTTCCTGATAGCCGATGATATCGGTTATGGCGACCTGAGTTGCAACGGATCGAAAACGATCCATACGCCAAATGTGGAACGCTTGGCAGCCCAGGGTGTCCGTTTTACGGATGCGCATGCGGTGGCTGCGACCAGTACGCCTTCGCGCTATTCGCTGTTTACGGGGCATTATGCCTGGAGACGGAATGACACGGGGATTGCGGCAGGAAATGCCGGAATGGTCATCCGTCCCGAACAGCCGACAGTAGCCGATATGTTTCGTGAGTGTGGTTATACAACAGGTGCTATAGGTAAATGGCATTTGGGATTGTCTGACAGGACGGGAGGACAGGATTGGAATGGCTTTATCACGCCGGGACCTTCAGATATAGGGTTCGACTATTCCTATATAATGGCTGCCACAGGTGACCGTGTGCCTTGTGTGTGGGTTGAGAATCAGCGGATCGTCAATCTTGATCCGAATGATCCGATTGAAGTGAGCTATGAAAAACCGTTCCCTGGCGAACCGTTGGGAAAAGACCATCCGGAATTGCTTACCAAATTGAAACCAAGTCCTAATCATGGACATAATCAGGCGATCGTGAACGGTATTTCACGTATCGGCTACATGAAAGGGGGCAAACAGGCCTTGTGGGAAGATGAAAACATTGCAGACAGCATCACCTGTAAAGCTGTCCAATTTATCGAAAACCATAAGGATGAACCGTTCTTCCTGTATGTCGGAACCAATGACGCGCACGTTCCCCGCTGGCCGCATCCCCGTTTTGTCGGCAAGAGCGGCATGGGCCCTCGTGGCGACGCTTTGTTGCAATTCGACTGGACCGTAGGTGAAATAATGGGCGCACTCGAAAAAGCCGGTATTGCCGAAAACACCTTGATTGTGTTGAGCAGCGACAACGGTCCTGTTGTGGATGACGGTTATGCAGACCGGGCCGTGGAACTGTTGGGTGATCATAAACCCTGGGGGCCGTTCCGTGGTGGTAAATACAGTATCTTCGAAGCCGGAACGCGTGTTCCGATGATTGTGAGCTGGCCGGCTCAGGTAAAACCGGGTGTCTCCGACGCATTGGTGTCGCAGATCGACCTGTATGCCTCCATGGCAAGCCTGATGGGCAAACCGCTCGAAGAAGGGGCCGGTCCTGACAGCCGGGATCATCTGGACGCATTCTTGGGGAAGGATCTGAAAGGACGTGACTATGTGGTCGAAGTTGCCGGTTCTCTTTCTATCTCCGACGGCGAATGGAAATACATAGCTCCGAGCAATGGTGCTGCTTATGCTAAACTGACGAATATCGAGTTGGGCAACAGCAAGGAAGAACAGCTTTACAACCTGAAGCAGGATATCGGAGAAAAGAAGAATCTGGCGGCCGAACATCCCGAAATCGTTGCAAAGTTGAAAGCTATATTGGAAAAGGAAAAAGCTAAATAGCCTTTTTACATAAAGTGTGAAAACGCCTGTAGGGAATCTAAAAAACATTCCTGCAGGCGTTTTTTATGTAAAAATGGACGGGTTCATTTTATTCTGCTCCCGGTTTGCGTTATCTTTGCAAATCATTAGGCAGAAAATAAAAGGATAATGCTGGGATTGATAAGTAAAGGAATTGTTATCGGCGTACTGGTTTCCGCCCCGATGGGTCCGATCGGTATGCTATGTATACAACGAACGCTGAACAAAGGACGTTGGCACGGGTTCGTCACCGGATTAGGGGCTGCTCTGTCAGACGTGATCTACGCCGCACTGACCTGTTTGGGGATGGGAGTCGTGGTGAACTTTGTGGAGGCGAATCAGGCTCCCTTGCAATTGATCGGCAGTATCGTGTTGGGTATTTTCGGCTATTATATTTTCCAATCCAATCCTGTCCGGAATCTAAAAAAACAGCGGGAGAAAAAGTTATCCTTCACCCAGGATTTTATTACAGCTTTTCTTCTTACCTTTAGCAACGTGTTAATCGTGTTATTATATATCGGTTTGTTTGCCCGTTTTGGCTTTGTCTTGCCGGAGCATTCTGTTTGGATGCTGTCGGGGGGTATTGCTTTTATCGGGGTGGGCGCTGTTCTCTGGTGGTTTGGAATCACTTATATAGTTGCTAAATTGAAGAAATGGTTTAACGTGCGAGGTATATGGTTATTGAATAGGATTGTGGGGTCGGTCATTATTGCTTTGGCTGTAATCGGAGCATTATCCGTATTGCTGACTTCTTATTTACATTTGCCATTGCTCCAAATCTATAATTGATAATGAAGAAACTGAAAGTCCCTTATTTAGAAACGCTGGACGTACTGGACCTGTCGTCTGTAGGTTTTTTGATGGAAAAGGCCCGGCGGGAGTCAATCGATGTGATTAACTGGGAAGAATATCCCTACAAACCTATCGTGGCCTTCGATATTGCAAGATCGAAGGTGAATCTGTATATCCGTTATTTTGTCAAAGGAAACTCTTTGAAAGCACTCTATGAAGCAGACGGCTCGCCGGTCTATACGGATAGTTGCGTGGAGTTTTTTATGAAACGGGTAGATGATCCTAATTACTACAATTTCGAGTTTAACTGTATCGGCACTTGCGATGCTTCTTACCGGGAATCGCGCGATTCGAAAAAGTCGCTGACAGCGGAAGAATATGCATCCATTCGTCGCTTTTCGAGTCTGCCGCATACTGCTTTCCCTGAGAAACTGGGAGTATATAGCTGGGAGTTGGTGGTTGCCATTCCTTTCCGGTTGATGGGGCTTGATCCTGACAATCTGCCGGAAAAGATAATGGGTAACTTCTATAAATGTGCGGACGATACGGAATTTCCGCATTTCGTCAGCTGGAGTCCGATCGATCTTCCTGCTCCGAACTTCCATTGTCCGGAGTTCTTTGGGGAAATCTACTTATAGAACTGTTTTTTCAGCTCCTTGGTTTCTTATGGCGTTTTGTCTGCGCCTGCATACAGCAGATATATCTCTGGCAGGGCAAGGCATGACGCAAGGACTGCGGGTTTGTTTTTGTTCATGTGTTACAATTTGATGTCGTTTAGTTCGACTAATTTGTTGACAATGGCGTATACGGTCAGACCACTGGCACTGTGTACTTGCAATTTCCGGGCGATGTTGCGCCGGTGCGTAACAACGGTGTGTGTGGAAAGGAATAGGCGGTCGGCTATTTCGCGGTTTGTCATCCCTTTGACGACACAGACCACTATTTCTTTTTCGCGTGCACTGAGCGTCTGCTGTTCTTCGTTTTCGGCTTCTTCTTCCGGTGGCGTATGCAGACGTTCCAGTTTGTGGCGGATTTCGTCCGGGCTGTCGTAGATGCTGATCTGGTCGTCGTAAGGCCGTAGCAGGGCATGATCGGCAACGGCATACAGCAAGGCTATACACTTCATCTCCGTGCAGCCGGTTTCTTCCTTGAGAAGCTGCATGGTGTAGCAACCGGGGAGCGACGGGTTGATAATCAGCATGTCCGGTTTATGAGAGTGAAGTGTTTCCTGTAAAAGCTCCGCAGTGGCAATTTCGATGATCTGGATGCGGAATCCGGGAATCCGCTTCAATACAGCTTCGAGCCCGCTCCGGATGATGGCGGACGGTTCGGCAATCGCTATGTTCAAAAAGATGCTCATACGTTGTTATTGTATTGTCTTTTCAAGAGCCAGGATCGCTGGCACGAAAAGGAAATCTTCCACATGGCTGTGAGATGACAGGTCCTGCTCGGTCGCAAATATGTCGAACAGAACGCTGTTCAGCAGGTTGCTACCCGGTCCCGGATAATACTTGATCAGGATGTTTTTCAGTTCGATGATCTTCATCTCGATCTGGTCGTGATGTTTCCGGAAGACCGTGATGTTGTATTTCGGGTCTTTTATTCCTTTCAGTAGCCCTCGCACGTAGGGAAATACCGTCGTTTCCTCATACGACATGTGCTTGTTTACCTCCATTGCATAGTCGTCGAAAAATTTGGTAATGACGAACGCCACGTCTTTCGGGCAGTCTGCAATAGCATCTGTCAGTTTACGGCGGATATGGGGCAGCCGGAAGTCCAGGAAATAGGCGTGTGCGTTATGCAGATAAGTGATCAAAGCCTCGATCGACAGGCATTTGTCAATGTTTGTCATCGGTGCGGATACCTCTTCCGTCAGAAAGTTTACGACGGCCAGGAACGTGTAGGGATCGACACCGTTTTGGCGGCATACCTCTCCGATGTTCTTTTCTCCGAATCCGAGTGCAATACCGAAGCGGCTCATAACAAGCACCATCGGATAATTCTCGCAGATCAGATCACTCATTTTATCGGTTTCCCGATATTTACCATTCTTATACATAGGCTTTTCTCTCTTGTCTTGGTGTTTGAATAGCCAAAGATACATAAAAAATAGATTCCGCAGGCTGTGCTTACGGAATTAGTAAATTCGGGAAACCGGATAGTTGCAGCTCGATCCTTTTTTTATAATGCCGCAAACCGTTCATCCCCGTTTGCAGTCACCGCTGTGCATTCCATTTCGACCAGCCAGCCGGTCCGGCAAACCGGAGCACGTACGATGATATAAGAGAGGTTGGGGTGGTGTTCGTCCATATACTGTCTGACCCGTGCATAATCTGCCGTATCGCGGATGTAGATCACAGCCTGCATGATATCGTCTAAAGTGGCATCCGCTTCTTTCAGCAGGGCTTCGATATTCTCGATCATGCGGGAGGTTTGTTTCATGACATCGCCGGCGTGCACGATTTCTCCATACCGGTCGATGCTTGCCGTGCCGGAGATAAAGACATGGCGGCGGTCGCCGTATGTGACGGCTGTGCCCCGTTCGAACGTAACGCCATATTCGTATGTGCGGTTCAAGTGTTCGGGTGCATATAGATAGCGGATTTGTTCGGGACAGATACCGGAAACGGCATATGTGTCCATTGTCACGAATACCATCGGGTCGAAATAGCGGCCCTCGATCCCCGTACTGGCGATGAAATGAGTCTCTTCCGTCAGGTTTTGTGTCGCGAACACTGCTTTGCGGGCTTTTACCACACCCGGATAATTTACGTCTACATTCTGTACGAAGATCCATGTGCGCAGGCAGTTGTCCGCCAGTGTGCAATTGGCTTCCGTCAGTTGCAGGATATAATCGCGGAAGATCAGGCGGGTCTGGTATTCCGAATTGGCCGCCCTGTTGCACAGGTTGGCTCCTAAGAGCTGACCGTATGCGCCGTGACGCGCTTCGAACAAACCGCTTGGCAACACCTGTGTCTGTACGCCTGTCTGCAACCAGGCCCATAGTGCAATCTTCGTGCCGTTCATCGGAGCCTGCTGTACGATTGACAGTGCGCAATAGGGGGAAAGCCGTTCCCGTTCCATCAGTTCGTCCGTCTGGTTGGTTACGTCACTCAGGAAATAACGCCGGAAAATAGCGACCGGATTACCCGGCAATTCTTCTACTGAACGGGCGTAAACATCTTGTATATGTTGCAACTGGGTGCGAAAATCCTCCATGCAGTCCGTCTGTTGGAAGAAGATATGGTATTCCGTTATACCTTTGGAAGATTGAAATGAGGTGATTTGCACCTCCGTTGTGCCGTATGTTTTCCTTATCGGGTTCATATCTGTATTGTGTTTTTGCGGTATAGATCGTAAAAATAAGGCTATTTAATGGAAAATTGAAAATTAAGAGTTGAAAATTACTTAATACAAGGTAAGGAGCTGTACTGTTTGTCAACCGTTCAGGTCTTTCAACTCTATCAATTTGTTTACGATGGCGTAGACGGTCAAGCCGCTGGCACTGTGCACCTGCAATTTCCGTGCGATATTCCGGCGGTGCGTGATGACGGTATGGGTGGAGAGGTACAACCGGTCTGCAATCTCCCGGTTTGTCATGCCTTTCACCACGCAGACGACAATCTCCTTTTCCCGGCTGCTGAGTGTCTGCTGATCATCGCTTTCCCCTTCTTCGGGTGGAACCTCTTCGGCGTTGAGGCGCTCCAGCTTGTGCTTCAACTCGTCTGCGCTGTCGTATATAGATATCTGGTCGTCGTAGGAGCGAAGCAGGAACGGGTCGCTCACATTATACAAAAGAGCGAAGCATTTCATATCCGGGCAGCCACATTCGTCTTTCAGGTGTTGGAGGTTGAAGTTTCCCGGAATGGAAGGATTCATGATCAGAATGTCCGGCTTATAAATGCGTAAGCCCTCTGTCAGACAGTCTGCCACTGTTATCTCGGATATCTGGATACGGAATCCGGGTAAGCGTTTCAGCAGCGTTTCCAGTCCGCACCGGATGATGGCGGATGATTCGGCTATCGCTATTTTGATGTTAGTGGACATGGCAGGTGGTGTTTATTGTTGTTTTTCTAAAGACAGGATGGCAGGTACGAAGATGTAGTCTTCTACCCGGTTATGAGAAGCAAGGTCCTGTTCTGTCGCGAAGATATCGAACAGGACGCTGTTGAGCAAGTTACTGTCCGGTCCCGGATAATACTTCAGGATCAGGTTCTTCAGTTCCGTAATTTTCATCTCGATCTGGTCGTGCCGCTTACGGAAGATGGTGATGTTGTATTTCGGGTCTTTCTTTCCTTCCAGCAAATTGCGGACATACGGGAAGACGGTTCTCTCTTCGTACGACATATGTTTGTGTACCTCTTCGGCATATTCGTCGAAAAAGCGACGGATCACGAAAGCCACATCTTTCGGGCAGCTCACGATCGCCTCTGTCAGTTTGTGGCGGATATGGGGAAGACGGAAGTTCAGGAAATAATCGTGTGCGTTATGCAGGTAAGTGATAAGCGAGGAGATGGAGATATCCTTATGGACCTCTGCTGTCGGGACTGTCTCGGTGTCTGTCAGAAAGTTGACGACAGTCAGGAAAGTAGGTGTGTCGATCTTATTCTGCCGGCATACATCCCCGATGTTTTTCTCTCCGAACCCCAGATCGATACCGAAGCGGCTCATCACAAGAACCATCGGATAATTCTCGCATATCAGGTCGCTCATCTTACTTGTTTCCCTGTATTTTCCGTTCTTCATGTTTCCCATATCTTTTATCGTTTGTATAGTAGATTGATTATAAGCATGCATATTGAGGTGCATCCGCCGGTATGACGGCTATGCATTCCGTTTCGATCAGCCAGCCCGGACGACACACGGGAGCATGTACGATCAGGTGTGGAAACGACGGATACCGGCTTTCGATATATTGCTTGACCACGACATAGTCGGCCGGGTCGCGCAAGTAGACGACCGCTTGCATGATGTCCTGCAATCCGGCTCCCGCCTCTTGTAGCAAGGTGTCGATATTTTCCAGCATGCGTTCCGTCTGCTTCAGGATATCCCCCGGATGGACGATCTCGCCTCGATTGTCGATACTTGCGGTTCCGGAAATGAAGATTTGTTTCCGGTCGCCATAGGTTACAGCTGTCCCCCGCTCGAAAGTCACCCCGTATTCGTATGTCGGATTCAGGTGACTGGGAGCATAGAGGAACTGGATTTGTCCGGGCTGCAAGCCTTTTACGGCATAGGTATCCATCTGGACAAAGACGTTCGGATCGGCATGACGTCCTTCTATTCCCGTACTGGAAATATAATGCGTCTTTTCTGTCAGGCCTTGCGTGATGAAAACCTCTTTGCGGGCCTTGACGACACCGGCATAGTTGACATCCACGTTTTGGACGAAGAACCAGGTGCGGATGCAATCGTTTGCCAGCTTGCATCCCTGCTCGGTCAGTTGCAAGACGTAATCGTTCAGCAAAAGCCGTGTCTGGTACTCGGAGTTGGAAGCCCTGTTGCAAGAGCCCCCGGTCCAGTATTGCGTATAATGGTTGTGTTCGGCTTTCGACATTCCGTTTCTGACCGTTTCGACGGTAATATCGGTCTGAAACCAAGTCCACATGGCTATTTTGCTCCCGTTCAGCGGAGCCTGCTCCACGATGGAAAGCGGGCAATAGGAATTTTCACATTCCCAAGCCATCACCAGGTCGGCCTGGTTGGCGGCGTCGCTCAGGAAATAGCGTCGGAAGACGGCGGTCGCATCGTCGGGCAACGCCTCTTGGACAATTGCCGCATAGGTTTGTTGGATGTTCTGAAGTTGTCCGGAAAACGGCAATGTCAGGTCCGTGGTAGTGAGCAGGACGTGATATTCAGCAACCCCGCCTTTCCCGGCAAAAGAAGAAATTTGAACTTCGACAGCTTTGTCTGTATATGTCTTTTTGATGTAATCCATGTAATATGTGCTTTCTTATTCTTTAGCTCCGTTATTGATCCAATCGTCGAGCAACGTCAGGGTGCTGGACGTTGTGATGACGTTGGTATGATCGTATTTGATAATGTTCTCGTGCAGGATGACGTGCAGGAAACTTTCTTCCGCGCTTCCCGGTTTGACCAATTTCAACCCTTCCTCGCTTTTATCGGCTACGACATCGACCAAGGCCTTGTAACTTTTACCTTCCGTGAGGTACAGTCCGGCAGCAGGTTCCGTACTCCCTCCGTGGCAAGCCGTACAGGAACGATTGAAAATCTCGGTCTGGATGCTGTTGAACATGCCGGTATCCAGCTTTCCGGCGTCCAGCCGTATGGTATCTGCCTGTTCCGTGTAGTCGGCGGTATAGAAACTGGCGATCCTTTTGCGCAGTTTGTTGATGACGCAAACTTCAATCTGCGTGACTTCGCTGGGAATACCGGCCAAGACCATGTCTATCGTCCCGTCGGCCGTCTGGCTAATCCCTTTTGCCGTTTGGGCGTAAGCATTGTCGGGAGTGAATCCGGCCAGTACGACGCTGTAACCGCCCGGCCAGGATTCTATCCCGCTGATTTGGGCGGTCAGCTTCACTGTTCCTCCCTCTCTTTGCGTCTGATTGTTTTCATCATATATCTTGCCATCGTCACAGGAGATGGCAAGACCGGAAAAGAGCAACAGCCCGGAGATGAACGAATAAACTTTTCTTTTCATGACGTTGCGATTAGAAAGTGTACTGAAGTAAGACGGTTCCGGAATGCATGGCCAGTCCTAAGTCGTCGTTGTCGCGGTCAAGCTGCGTGTCGTGTCCGGTACGTCCGATGAACTGATACATGGCTTGCAGTTTCAGGTTGCAGCCGGTGAAGAAATAATTGAATCCGACGGCCGGCATATTCAGGAAACCGTTTGTGTCCAACCCGTTGCGGTTGAAGAAGTCATAACGGGCTGTCGCCTGTAGTTTGTTGGTAACGAAATAACCGCCTTGCACGTAACCTCCTAAATAGTTATAGCTCTCGTCGATTTTCTGCCGTTTGGTAAAACCTACATTCATATAATAGATTTCGGCGCCGAGATACAGGCGGTTCTTCAACATGGCAAATTCGGCTCCTGCCCGGAAATCGTTCGTGCTTTCGCTTTCGCTCTCCACATTCAATGACGTGGAAAGACCGAACAGCATCTTGTCTTCCTTCAAACGGTTCGGGCTGCCCTGGTTGGACGGCATGACTCCTTTCGGCATGTACGTGATGCGGCCGGCATAGAGCAATGACGGGATATGCCAGTCGTCGCTGAACGTTTTGGATGCGACATTGACGGAGCTTCCCGTTCCGTTGAAAATTCCCACTTCGTAGCCGAACTTCTCTTTTACCAATCCGTGTACTTCCACTCCGAGGTCGAATCCCATGCCTATGTTCGGTGTCACGGCATTAAGAGAATAAGGCAAGATGACGGATGAGGTGAGCGATGTCGGCAGTGTCGGCATTAACGTCTCGCCCAGCGTAGTGAGGTAAGCGTGCGAGAACGGAGTCTTGAACTTGCCGGCACGTATGGCGAAACTCTTCTTTATCTCTACGTCGAACCAAGCCTGCTGGAGGATGTTTCCTCCGCTTCCGGCGGCATTGATGGAGAGGTTGAATGTCACCCGGTCGAATGCTTTGCCCGTGAAACCGAGGATGGCGTAGGGGATCGAGAAACCGCTGTTGTGTATATTGTCCTGATTGTAGGCTGGGTCCAGTCCTTCATCGTCGTAGTAGTTGATGTTGGCACTGGTCTGGACCAACATATAAGGTTTGAAGACGAAATCCCCCTTCTTGGTAGCGATTGTAAAACCTTCTTTGCCGTTTAGCGATACGACACCGTTTTCCGTATCTTCTTCATATTGGGCCATGACGGCCAACGGCAAGAGTAATAATGCTGCAATTATGATTATCAGTTGTTTCATTTTTGTCTGTCTTATGGATAAATTATAAGGAGTTGAGGAATGCGATCACTGCCTCACGCTCTTCCTTGCTCATTTGTTTGAATAAATTTTTGGAGGCTTCCCCTTCGCCTCCGTGCCACATGATGGCTTCGGTCAGGTTGCGGGCGCGTCCGTCGTGAAGGAAATAGGTATGGCCGTTGACTTTTTCCTGCAGTCCGATCCCCCAGAGCGGTGTGGTACGCCATTCGTTTCCTCGTGCCAGGCCGCTGACATAATTGTCGTTCAACCCGACTCCCATGATTTCCGACCCCATGTCGTGCAGCAGGAAATCAGAATAAGGATGGATGGTCTGTCCGCCGAGCCATGGCAAACGTGTGCCGTTGAGCAGTGTGGAACCGCCTGCTTGCGTGTGCAGCGTAGTGACGTGGCAGAGATGGCATTTTGCTTCGTAAAACTTTTGTTCTCCTAAGATGACCTGAGGGTCGTTTGTGTTGCGCCGTGCCGGTACGCCGAGGCTTTGCATGTAAAGGTCTACATCTTCCATATCGGCGGTCGATATGTCGAGCTGGTCGTACGAGAGCCCCATCATGCTGCCCTGGTTGATCTGAGCCTGCCCTTCGCAAATCTCTTCCGGGTAGCGGCTGTTTGTCACACCCATATCGCTCGAGAAGCCCAGTTCAACGGTCAGGTCGAGATGTTGCGCTTTGTTCCCCGAAAGGCCGACACCGGTGACACCCTTCTCGGTGATATAGTTGCAACGTCCGCTGATGCCATATTCCGGATAATTGCTTTTGGCAGCGAGCGCTTCGATTTCCCGGCGGTCGATCGCCATCATCTGTCCCATGCCGACGTGGCGTAACGGGATGCGTACGGTGCAGAACAAATCTTCCGGGGCGATGCTGTCTTTATACCATTCGGTTATTGTGTAGTTGGGTTTGCATAGTTCGTAAGTCTCTCCGTCGGGGAAAGAGAAAGTCTGCTTGTCGTATGTGACGGACAACTTGCCTTCGGCTTTGACGCCGTAGATAGCTTGGTCGTGCAATACACGTCCGTAGTCGCGGAAGAAAGCACCGTTGCGGCGGGAGATATAGACCAGCATGGAAGAGAAACCGTAGTTGCCAGATCCGCCGTTTTCCCACAATGTCGGTTTGGTCCTTCCTGCGTTGCGATGGCAACTGCCGCAGGAATAACCGGCATAGACAGGTCCGAGGCCGCCTCCGTCGCCGTTGTTGCTGGTGCGTACATCGTCGTAGAGGCCGTCGCCGTTGTTGAAACGGATCGAGTTGGCTCCTGTTATCCAGTCGGCGTTCGTATCGTAGGCGACCGACGAGTTTAGGAAAATCGTTGAAGTCCCTGCTGACAACGCATATCCGTTCGGGACATCTATTTTATCCATATCCATTTTATCGTCCTCTTCACAAGCTACGCACGCAAAGAGCAGGAATAGCGAGGATGTTAACAGGTAAGATTGCTTCATATCATTTTATTGGTTTTCTGAATTTGTTTCCGAATAACGCGAGTCGCATTGTGTAATAACTCTGAAACCCTGAAACAGCGGGCGTTTGTCTGCTGTTTCAAGGTTTGTCATGATCTGTTATCAAATTTTATGTCTCAGAGGCATGCTTATTTTGCTCCGTCGACAGTGCGGGGTTGTCCGTCTTTGAACAGGAGATATTCCAATGTATGGTAACCACGTACGCTCTGTGCGGCTCCGATGGCTTCATCTTCTTCGTCGAAGTTTCCGCCCCATTCCAGGTCATCCCAGTTCTGTGAGTTCAATACCTGTACAATGCCGTTCTGGTCCAAAGGCCAGCTGTCCATATTGGGGTCCAGACCTAAGTTGGCAACCGGACCGATAAGGAAGGCTTCGCTCTTTTCCCACGGTTCGCGGGCCGTGATCCATAAATCGCAGGCTTTTTCGAAATTGTCATTGCTTGGGTTCTGTCTGAACTGGTTCACCGCATCCAGTAAAAGTTTGTTCTTTTCCTGCAAGTCTTTATAAGTCGGAAGAACGACCGCGTCGACAAACTGTTCGGCTATTGCATCCAGGTCATCGTCATACTCTGGGGCTCCGAACGTTTGGTTTACATACGGTTTTACTTCATTCAGCAACAGGTTGGCCAGTTCCATGCAAGTGTTCATTGCGGTAACGGACTCTTCGCAGTCGATGTTGTTGCGGAACGGTTGCGGAATAGCTTGGATCGCTTTTGCCGAAGCGAAAATCAGTGTTTTGATTTCTTCGTCGAGGGCCGGGTTGGTTGAAGCGATCAGTTTTGAAAGCGAGTGCTCTGCGATGTCTCCTTCATCGTCGAAATCTTTGTAAGAGTTGAATGCGCTCAGGTTTCCGTCTACTTTAGACACGTCGTTGTCGTCGATGCGGCCGTAATATGTGTTACGGATGGAGAAGATATTGTTCGTATAGTCGTCGCGCGAATGCCAGCTATACCATGATTCGACGGCATAAAGACCGCCTTCCTTGTCACCGCTGGTATATTTGGTATACGGGTCCTTGATCTTGGCGTCGCCCACTTCGTTGGCGATGTTCCACATACCGCTTTCGATCATTTCCTCGATACACGAGAGCGGACTTTGATAAGCCCCGGCAGTCTGGTCTTTGAAGATCGTGGCGTATGGACCGTGTGAACCCTGCTCATCGACGTAGTCGGTCACCCAGGAGTTGTAGAGCGTGGTTGCGTCGTCGTTCAGCAGCATGGCTACGTTATACATATAGTTACCCCATGCACTGGCGTTTTCTGAACTGTAATCCAGGTTGACCGGATCGCCACCGTCCGGAGTGGGGTCGTCGTTGTCGCTACATGCTCCCATCGAGAATGTCATGGCGAGCGATAAGGCTGCCAGATAGAAATAATTTTTCTTTTTCATTTTATTGATTAAGCTATTAAATTGTTTATGTTGTTTTTATTTGTTGAGGAACCAGCCGATGTAGGCGATGGCCAGGCTGAATTCGTTTTCGCTGTTATATTTACCGCCTCCGATCTTGCGTGTCGTGTAGTCTGCTTTCACGACAAGGTTGGGTAAGGCGTACCAGTTGGCTCCGGCTGTCCACATGCTTACTTTGTTGCGTAAGTCCATCGTGTGCTTGCCTTCGCCTTTCTCCTGCGGGTTGTAGTATTCGTAGCGGACGAACGGATAGATGACGGGCACGTTCCTGTTGTCTTTACAAACCGCACGCAGGTTGAACCCCACTTCGCCACCGTAGCTGACTGCACGTTTGGCGATCGGGGTTGTCTGTGTATAAGGAGAACCGCCGCTTTGGTGGTTGTTGACGCTGTTGAGGACGTCGGTTTTGCTCAGGTTGCCGTATATCATGTTTGCGCGTGCGGTGACATATTTGTTTTTGTATTGCAGGTCGGCCGTATAGATACGCAAAGGTATGTTTCCATATTTGACGTAGGTTTCCGGTTTGTCGGAATTGGCTCCCGTGTTGTGGCAATAGTAGAAGGAACCGCCTATTTTCAATCCCGGTACTCCTAAATAGTTCAGGCGGGCCACATAGCCCGGCGAGGTGAAGTTATCTGTTTCGAACAGTCCCTGCTTACCGCCGGCAACCCATGTGTTGCGGTCGAACCCGTTGGCGTTCAATCCGGCAACGACCAAAGCCTGGTAGTTGAAACGTGTGTAGCCTCGGCCGAACGTACCGAACACTTCGATACCGTTTTCGTGCCAGGTAGAAGGAAGGATGGTCGTTTCGCCTTCCGGACGAGAAGTTCCGAAGAAGTTGATCGGCTCGTGATGCTCGTTGGTCAAACCGACCGGGACGATCAGGTGGCCGGCACGGACATTGAAGGCCGGATGGATAAGACGTGTGATGTGGAATTGTTCCAAAGCAACTTCACCGCCTTTTTCAACTTCCATTTCGTATTCTCCGTTTTCCGTATTTTCTATCTCATAGGCACTTCCCGTACCTCCAGCCTCAAATTCTATTTCTGCTCCTAATATCCATTGGGAATTGAATTTGTAATCGAAAGCCAAGACAAAACGGGGTATGGAGATCGAATTGCGATGGTCTTTCTTGCTACCGTTGTCCGTACCCCGGAAGCGGTTGATGCCGTAGTCCATAAAGTTCGCGAGGATTTCCCCATATCCGCCGAAGCGGAACTTGTTATATCCGTCGGCATAAATGTCTGCAGACTGTTCCACTGCGGATTTTCCTGTCGTTGTTTCTTCCTGTTCCTGTGCAAAAGCCGTTGTACAAGAGGTGAGTAGAGTGATTGCTACCAGTTTAGTGAATCTTTTCATTGCGTTTTTTAATTTTTGGCAAAATTAGAGGGGCTGCCAACGGTGTGCAATCGCAATTAGTAGGTAAAAAGGTTCCGATGTTACCTATTTGTAGGTATTGTGCCTGAATATCACCTTGATTAGGTAGTAAAAGACGTTTTTTTACTCACATATAGGTATTGTAGGAGGCGGGAAGTGCCCGTATCTTTGCAATGTCATTAAGAAAGTAACACTATTAGTATAATCGCTATATCAAAACCTTTTGTCAATTATGTAAGCATATAAGATGATTAACTATATCGGAAAGTTTTTATTGGTTATTTTCGATATAAAAAAAGAAGCCTCTCTGTGAAGAAAGGCTTCTTTTTTTATGTCTCCGTTTCTCATCCGCTTCCCTCTGGGATATGTTCGCCACCGGGCTTCGGACTTGTACTTGCAAGAGTTTTTTGCTGCTCCGGCTATGCCAAAACAATTACATCGGCTTGGCACGACTGTTTCATGGGTAGGAAATGCCCGTTACATAAACTTGGCACAACTGTTTCTCCAGCGTGAAACGGTCGTTACATAGGCAGGGCACAACCGGCACGTCGGTAAGCAGCACCAGGTAAGCTTACCAATCGTATGCCTCGAAGTAGGTATCGAACTTTCCGGGATCGCTGATGCCACACTGTTTCAGTATGTTCAACATGCTTTTTTGTTCGTCCGGCGAGAGCGGGCGTTCTCCTTTTCGCACGCGGTAGTAAGTCCTGCGTCCGAACCGTCTCATCAGCTTGCAAATGGCTTCCTGCATCAGTTTGTAGGGCATCCGGTCCAGCATCCCGATGAAACCGAGTGCATAGGTCAGCTTATCGGCAGGGCGGAAATAGGCACATCGGTCGGTTTGCTTCTCTTGGTATTTAGGGCTGATGACGTGCCACTGTTTCACCTCGTTGCCGATCTGCTGTTCGGCGATCCGTCTTAAGCAAGTGGCGGCTTTGGGGCAATCTTGTTTCATGCAAAGCAGATAGGAGGCGGGAATGTCGGAAGTGGTGATTTTTTCTTTCATATATTCCATTAATGTATTATAGTTGTTTGATCCGTCTGTGACGGACGTTGATGTAAAGATACGTAATAATGTAAGGTTTTGCAAGTCTTGAAGCCGTTATTGAGCTAAGCAACCAATACTCCGTATTTTGTATATCTTTAACAGAAGGGGGAGCTTTTCCAAGATGAAATTACGAAACCTGCTGTTTTTACCGTTTTTCCCCTCCAATGTGAATAAAGGAAGTTAATCTTATAGGTGATTGATTATCTTTATTTTAATGAAGATGTAAAGAAGTTTGGCGAGTAGTTGAAAACAGCTCTTTTTTTATATAGCTTTAGGTACTTTTTACAATGTAAGTCATTGTTAATAAGAAGTATATGGGCATAAGAAGAAAAATGGCGAAAAAACGTACGTTTTCTTTCGCCATTTTCACTGCACAAAAATACAACTACTTTTTGAACCTGCAATCCTTTCCACAAATATTTT
>DXRF01000042.1:0-1958 GCA_019411205.1 Parabacteroides sp.
AGCTCTTTACTGCAATTGAGATTGCCATTGAGATTGCTTGCGGATTTTAGGTATCTTTGACATATCCAAACTTATATCTAAAGATAGGAAGATCTTTAGGATGCACAAAGGGGGTATGTTAAAATGTACATATCCCCTTTATTATGTTGTAAAGCATATAAAAAATAAAGGGGTAAAAGTTTGTTGCGGTTAGAATAAAATGTGTCTTTTGTATAGTCGTTTGTTTTAAGTAATGTTAAATTGTTGATAGTTATCGATTTTTCTAACAAACTTGGCTTCATGAATATCCGGAGCAAGGGATATATCTCTTCCTACCGTAATTTTCAATTTTCAACTCTCAATTATCAATTAATTATTACCTTTGTGCCGCTTTTTACGTGAAGAAGCGGAAATATGTTTAATCAGTATTGGTAAAGGGGAATCTGTCTATGCAAAAATCTGACTGCATCATCGGTGTGGAGCATGTGTCTAAATTCTTTGGAGACAAGGCCGTATTGAATGATGTGAATTTGTCTGTCCGTAAGGGCGAGTTTGTAACCATTCTGGGGCCGTCCGGTTGCGGGAAGACGACATTGTTGCGTCTGATTGCCGGATTCCAGACTGCTTCTGAGGGTATAATAACCATTGCGGGAAAAGAAATTACGCAAACACCCCCTCATAAACGTCCGGTTAATACCGTATTTCAGAAATATGCTCTTTTCCCTCATCTGAATGTCTTCAATAACATCGCTTTCGGCCTGAAACTGAAAAAACTTCCGGCAGCCGTGATCGAGAAAAAGGTGAAGCAGGCCCTTAAGATGGTAGGAATGACCGATTACGAATATCGTGATGTGGATTCCCTTTCCGGCGGACAGCAACAACGTGTTGCGATTGCCAGGGCTATCGTGAATGAACCGGAAGTACTCTTGTTGGACGAGCCGCTGGCAGCCCTTGACCTCAAGATGCGTAAGGATATGCAGATGGAGTTGAAAGAGATGCATAAGTCCCTCGGCATAACTTTTATATATGTTACTCACGATCAGGAAGAAGCACTCACTTTGAGCGACACGATCGTTGTGATGAGCGAAGGGAAGATCCAGCAGATCGGGACGCCTATTGACATCTACAACGAACCGATCAACTCGTTTGTCGCCGACTTTATCGGTGAAAGTAACATCTTGAACGGGCTGATGATCAAAGATAAATTAGTATCCTTTGCCGGACATGAGTTCGAATGTGTGGACGAAGGTTTTGGCGAGCAGACTCCGGTGGATGTCGTGCTCCGCCCGGAAGACATTTATATTTTCGAGCCGTCTGAAGCAGCCATGTTGACTGGGACGGTTACCTCCTCCATTTTCAAGGGCGTTCACTACGAAATGATGGTGCAGACGCCGGAAGGCTATGAGTTCATGGTGCAGGACTATCATTGTTTCGATGCCGGACAGGAAGTAGGTCTGCTGGTCAAACCATTCGATATCCATGTGATGAAAAAGGAACGTATCTGCAATACGTTCGAAGGAAAGATGGTCGACGCCACGCATGTGGAATTCTTAGGTTGTACGTTCGAATGTCGCGAAGTTTCCGGTATTGAGCCAGAAACGCCTGTGCAGGTCGAAGTAGACTTTGATCGTGTCATCCTGGAAGACAACGAGGAAGACGGCCGACTGACCGGTGAAGTGAAATTTATCCTCTATAAAGGCAACCATTATCATCTGACGGTGTTTACCGACTGGGACGAAGATATCTTTGTCGACACCAATGATGTTTGGGACGATGGCGACCGGGTAGGAATCACGATCGCTCCCGAAAATATACGGATTGTTCAATCAACTAAAAAGGAAGGAAGTGATAAATAAGATTTCAGCTTTTTTTATGCGGCGTAAGAACTGGACGATTCCTTATGCCCTGTTTTTGGCTGTCTTTGTCGTAATGCCTCTGTTGTTGATCGTATTGTATGCGTTTACAGATGCCGACGGAGC
>DXRF01000042.1:1968-6731 GCA_019411205.1 Parabacteroides sp.
TAATTTCCGTAAGTTCATGGTGCATCCCGAAGCGATGAACACGTTTGTCTATTCGATCGGGATTGCAATTATTACGACGCTTGCCTGTCTTATTCTTGGCTATCCGGCTGCTTATATCCTGAGCCAGGAGCGTTTCAATACCTCCCGGACGATGGTCGTGCTGTTCATCCTGCCGATGTGGGTGAATATCCTGATCCGTACGCTGGCTACGGTGGCCTTGTTCGATTTTCTGAACCTGCCGTTGGGAGAGGGGGCGTTGGTTTTCGGTATGGTGTACAATTTCCTCCCGTTCATGATCTATCCGATTTATAATACGTTGCAAAAAATGGACCGTAGCCTGATTGAGGCGGCCCAGGATTTAGGAGCCAATCCGTTTCAGGTTTTTGTGAAGACGATCCTGCCTCTTTCGATGCCTGGCGTGATGAGCGGAATCGTAATGGTTTTCATGCCGACGGTTTCCACGTTTGCCATTGCCGAGTTGCTGACGATGAATAATATCAAACTGTTCGGTACGACCGTGCAGGAAAATATCTATAACGGTATGTGGAACTATGGCGCAGCGCTTTCTCTTATTATGTTGTTGCTGATTGGTGTTACCATCCTCTTTACGAATGAAGAGGACAGTGCTTCAAACGAAGGGGGAGGTGTGATATGATGACGAAATGGATGGCAAAAGGATATCTGTGGCTGCTGTTGGCGCTGCTGTATTCCCCGATTCTGATTATTATGATTTTCTCGTTTACCGAGGCGAAAGTCTTGGGAAACTGGACGGGATTTTCAACCAAACTGTATAGTTCGCTGTTTACAGGAGGTGTGCAGCGTTCGTTGGTGAGCGCGTTGTGGAATACGTTTGCCATTGCGATGATCGCGGCTACCGTCTCTACGCTGTTAGGCAGCATTGCGGCTATCGGTATTTTCAACCTGCGGTCACGGACCCGCCAGGTGATGAACTTCGCCAATGCGATCCCGATGATGAATGCAGATATTATTACGGGTGTTTCCCTTTTCCTGCTGTTCGTGAGTTTTGGCGTTTCGCAGGGATTCACGACGGTCGTGCTGGCGCATATCACATTCTGTACGCCCTATGTGGTGCTGAGCGTCATGCCGCGCCTGAAAAAGATGAACCAGAATGTCTATGAGGCGGCACTTGATTTGGGAGCGACTCCTTTCCAGGCGTTGCGCAAGGTGATCCTGCCGGAGATTCGTCCGGGAATGATCAGCGGCTTTATATTGGCTTTTACGCTTTCGATCGACGACTTTGCCGTTACTATCTTTACGATCGGCAACGAAGGGTTGGAAACCCTATCGACCTTTATTTATGCGGATGCCCGCAAGGGAGGTCTGACACCGGAGTTGCGTCCGCTGTCGACTATCATCTTCGTGACGGTGCTTGTCCTTTTGATTGTGATTAATAAACGGGCGGAGAAGTCCAAAAGCTAATGGAGGAAAGCGGGAAATGAATAAACTGATTACAATTATAGCAGGCTGTATGCTCCTTTTGGGGGTAATGTCTTCATGCGGACGTACGGACGAGGAGCGTAGCCATATCCTGAAAGTCTACAACTGGGCGGATTATATCGATGAAGATGTCTTGGCTGAATTTCCCGCCTGGTACAAAGAGCAGACCGGCGAGGATATCCGGATCATCTACCAGGTGTTTGATATCAATGAAATCATGCTTACAAAGATCGAACGTGGGCATGAAGATTTTGACTTGATCTGCCCGTCTGAATATATTATCGAACGGATGCTGAAGAAGAATCTCCTTATCCCGATAGACCGTAATTTCGGAAAGACACCGGATTATCTGGATAATGTCTCTCCCTATATCCGTGGGCAACTGAACAAGTTAAGTCAGCCGGGGCGGAAAACGACCGACTATGTCGTCCCTTATATGTGGGGAACGGCAGGGATTTTATATAATAAGCAGTTCGTTTCCGAAGATACTGTCGAAAGCTGGGAATGCCTTTGGGACCCCAAGTTTAGGAATAAGATCTTGATGAAAGACAGTTATCGCGATGCCTACGGTACGGCCATTATCTATGCGCATGCAAAGGAACTGGCAAGTGGCACTGTGACTGTCGAGCAACTGATGAACGACAATTCTCTTGAAGCCATCGTCATCGCAGAGGAATATCTGAAAAAGATGAAACCCAATATTGCCGGCTGGGAAGCTGACTTCGGCAAGGAGATGATGACGAAAGGCAAGGCCTGGCTCAATTTTACCTGGAGTGGAGATGCGGTCTGGGCGATGGACGAAGCGGAGGCTGTCGGGATGGAACTGGACTATGAAGTGCCCCAAGAAGGCAGTAATATCTGGTACGACGGCTGGGCGATCCCTAAATATGCCCGTAATATAAAGGCGGCCAGTTATTTTATTGATTATCTTTGTCGCCCGGACGTCGCTTTGCGGAATATGGACGCCATCGGTTACGTCAGTGCCATTGCGACTCCCGAAATTATGGAAGCCAAGATCGATTCGACAATCGAGAAAGTTTCCGACTTGAGCTATTTCTTCGGTCCCGGTGCAGATAGCATCCGGATCAATCCGGTACAATACCCCGACCGCAAGGTAGTGGAACGTTGTGCCATGATCCGTGATTTCGGGGATCGGACGGAACTGGTTCTGGAGATGTGGAGCCGCGTGAAAGGGGATAACCTGAATACCGGGATCGTCTTGCTGATCTTTGCCGTGTTCGGAGTGTTATTTGTCTGGCTGGTGTATCGCAGGATACATCAATATAAACAGCGGCAACGGCATCACAGACGTCGCCGTCGTTGGTAGAGTAAATAGTTAAAATCAAAATTGTCAATTATCAATTGTCAATTAAAAGAAGGTCATGGAAGGCATAAAAAATTTGGTTATAGATTTTGGTGGCGTGATTATCAATCTCACCCGTAATCGATGTATTGAGGCATTCGAGAGTCTGGGTGTTGTGAATATACGCGAACAGATTGTCAATAATTACCAGCATAAGGATCTGTTCATGAAGATCGAACTCGGTTCCATCACGGTAGCGGAGTTTCGCGATGGTATCCGCCATCTGACCAAACAGCCTTTGACGGACGAACAGATAGATGCAGCCTGGATCGCCATGCTCGATGATGTTCCGGATTATAAGCTGGATCTTTTGCTCGACCTCCGCAAGCGTTACAATACGATGCTGCTCAGCAATACGAATGAGATTCATTGGGAGTGGTCGGAAAAGACCTGTTTTTCCTATAAAGGCCACCATGCTTCCGACTTTTTCAATCATATTTATCTTTCCTACCGCCTCCATCTGCTGAAACCCGATGCCGAAATTTTCGAATACGTTTTGCAAGATGCCGATATCCGTCCTGAAGAAACACTTTTCATAGATGATGCCGTCCCCAATTGTCGTACGGCGGAATCACTTGGATTTCATACCTATACACCACAGCCCCGCGAAGACTGGTCGCATTTGTTTGGATTTATAAATCATAAATCATAAATCATAAATCTCTCACATTTAGTATATTGTATGATGTCCCCACGTCATACACATCGTTGCCGTCCACTTTCTTGATATAGTTTACTACACGGATGGTAACGGGAAGGATGATTACTTCATAGAGGGATTTCAGAAGCGCCTGTGTCCCGATCAGGATGAAGAGTTCGCCTACCGGTATCAGTCCGGCGAAAGCAATCGGGAAAAAGATCATCGAATCGGCACTCTCGCCAACGAAAGTGGAGACGATGGCCCGTAAAGAGAAGTTCTTTCCGGCTGAAGCTATCTTCATCTTACTCATCACGTAAGCATTCAGAAACGAACCGACAAGAAAAGCCATCAGACTCGCTATGGCAATGCGCGGTGCCATCCCGAACACGAAGTTGAAACCTTCTTCGCCTTCCCAGAATGGGGCGGCAGGCAACATCACCGCCAGTTGCGCAAATCCGATTACAAGGAAATTCGAAGCGAACCCGCTCCAGATAATCAGGCGTGCCTTCTTGAATCCCCATACTTCGGCGATACAGTCATTGATGATATAGGAGATCGGGAAAACGATCAGTCCAGCAGTCGCTGTGATGCCGAATACCTGGATGACTTTGGTTTCTAACAGGTTTGAAGCTACCAGGCAGATGTTGAACAGGATGCCTAACAGCATGAATGGTACGGTTACAGTAGATGTCTTCTGCATATTTCTTGTTTTTAACGAGGTTTATCAAGCACTCGGTTGAATAATGTAAAGGAACGTTTTTGGTATTCCGAGGGCAAAGATAGTGATATTTTTATTTGTACCTATTATATGTGACAGCCGAATGAGGCGATGAGCAGCCTTAAAACCGACAGAAGGAGAATCGCCATTTCTCTGTCACTCTATCACACTTTGTCTTGTAAGTATTGATATTCCAACTGTGCAAGGTGTGATACATGCCGGATTCATGTGTCACACCTGTATCACACCGTGTCACACTGTGTCTCGTCCTGAAATAGGTTGTCTCGTCCTGAAATACACACATCCGATTGGGATTTTGGCATATATATACGATCTTTTTGCTAAGTATATATCTTAATTTCAAAGGATTAGTGTGATATGGTTCCGGACACCCGGGTGTATCTGTTTCGAACATCCGGGTGTAGAGGGCAGTAACATCCGGGTGTAGAAAACCGGAAGATGGGGGTGTTGCCAACCATTTCTGCCTGCTTTCCGTTCTTTTCCTGCTTGTCTTTAGTAGAAAAGTGCCTTAGGGCGATAAAATGACTTCTGCATAAATGCGTATCGGTACGTTTCCTGGCGTT
>DXRF01000042.1:6741-16030 GCA_019411205.1 Parabacteroides sp.
TGTGGGTAGAAGTCTTCTCTTCTGGATCAGAACCGGTGCGAATAGGTCAGGCCGATGCCATGACGGTAGTTGATCGGATCGTATACATTAAAGGTATGGTAGCGGTAGTAGAGCTGAATGCTGTTTTGGGTATCCATCCAATAGTCGCAGCCTGCGGAATAGCGGATTTTGTCGGCACGCATCTTTCCGTTGTAGCCTACGTTGTTAAAAGGCTCTACATAGATGAAAGGCTCGAATCCTGAAGAGGCAATCCGGTAGGAGAGGGTGAACATGCTGCGGAGGTAGTTGGTCGGATGCAGGCAATTTTTCTTGTACGTGCTCTGAAAGCGCTCCCGGACTGCAATTTTAAATGCCCCGAACTGGTGCGAACCGGAAGCATACAGGTAATACCGGTTGCGTATTTCCTCCGATGCTTTGTAGCGGACTAACGACATATAGCCGGCTCCCACCCGTAAGTTCGGCAAAATGCGATAATTGATCTCTCCTGTGGTAAGGAACCAGCCGGCTTCCTTGAAGTCGTCGCGTGGACGGATATCTTCTTCCAGAACGAAAGAGAAACGTTTGTATATTTTCCCGGACAGGCTGATTTTCAGTGCGACTCCCGTACCTTCCATCGCCATAAGCGGAGGGCATATGGATAGAAGCAAGAAGGAGATATAACAGATAATTGCTTTCATGGCAGAATATGGCGTTTGTTGTCTTGGCAAAAGTATAAAAAAATGAAGTTCCTTTTGCATGAATACCTGATAATTCCGGATTATAATTCCCCTGAGAGGCTGTTTGGTTTTTATGTCCAATGATTTGAGATGGCTGAAAGGACGTTCAAAGTTGCCGGTCGGGATCTTTTAGTAGATGTTGGCCATGCTTACCAGCGGCTCATACAGTTTCTCTATATCCTGGGCATCCAGTTCGATGGTGAGCTGGTCACCGGGAAGGATGGTTTGTCCGGCAGGGGAGATGTCTTTGCGGTCGCGGTGGATATTCATGATTACGCAATGGTTGGGAAGTTTGAGCGTATCGACCTCTTTGCGGTCGAAATGGGCTCCGGCCATCACCTCCACGTCCAAAGTCAGCCGCTTTTGCTTGCGGAAGACCGTTTTGTTGATCATCTCTTCATAGAACATCACGTTGAACGGCTTTATTCCCAGCAGTTCCGTGAAATAATAGGTGAGTCCTCCTACGACGATGGAAGGATAGAAGACTTCGAAATGTCCTGTGATCTCCGTAATCAGGATAATGGCCGTGATAGGAGTGCGCACGACAGCGACCAGAAAGGCGCCCATCCCGATCAGCATGACATAGCTCACATTTTCCATTCCGATGATCCCGTGCTGCACAAGGATGAGAGCATAGAGCTTGCCGATCAGTCCGCCTGTCACCAGGGTCGGAATGAAGCTCCCTCCCGGCAATCCGGAGGAGAAGGAAAAAACGGTAAACACCATGTGCAGGAACATCATCCCTGCCATCCAATAGATATTGTTGTTGCCGCCTTCCGCCTGTCGTACCAGGAACTGCTCGCCTCCGCCGGTCAGGTCGGTGACCGTCAGCGAAATGATATATGCCAGGCCCAAAAGACCTAACAGCTTGATATATTCGGGTTGCCGGATGGCCGGGTACATCCGTTTGGCGTATAGCATCAGCAGTAAATAGAGCTTACCGAAAACCGATACGATGACGGCAAACAGGATATACAGCTTGATGTGCCGTCCCATCGGCAGGTCGGGCACGATGGCCTGTATGTCGTGATATGGGTTGATCGGGAAAATCGTACTGGCAATCGCTCCGGCGACGACACCGGCCAGGATTGTCGTGATAGCCGTTTTCGGAGCATCAAAGCGTTCGATCGATTCGATCACCAGCGTGGCGGCGGCAAGAGGAGCGGCAAAGGCGGCTGCCAGTCCTGCGCCTGCACCTGCGGCAAGGAGCTGTTTGCGTTCGCCGCTCAGGATATGCCCCCATTTGCTGACCAGGTCGCCTATGTAGGAACCCATTTGTACGGAAGGCCCTTCGCGTCCCATCGAGAGACCGGTGCTGAGCGTCAGGACACCGCCTGTAAACTTAGCCAGCAGTTGGCGAAAGGAATGTGCATACTCGATGCGTCCGTTGATCGCACCCCGTGTCTGTGAAATGCCTCCGCCTCCGATGTAAGGCCACCGCCTGACTATCCAGGCGACGAAGCAGAGGACTCCCCATAGAGCAAAGAATAAGGCGGCATGATAGTACCAGGGAGGCGAAGACTGGAAGAAGTGCTTCCGCATATTGAAGAATAGTTGCAGCAGATAGTGGTAAGGAACCGCCACCAATCCGGTCAGCAATCCTACGATCAGACTCACGAAATAGAGTCTGGCATCTACCAGCTTCAGCTTTACTATCCGATTAATCTTCATCTCCCCTTAAACAGGGAGCGAAGGCCGTTGGTTTAACTTTCAATTCTCAAATTTTAATTCCTGATTCTCAATTCTCAAAAGCACCGGATGTACCCCAACGAATAAGTTTCGTACAGATTGTCCTTCATTCCGTGTGTATAACGGAAGGAAATGATGTTTTTTTTGATCTCATATCTTAGGTTGTTGCGCCAATGTATGGGGCGGTCGCCATTGTTTTCGTATCCGTAGAACCCGGCCAGGTTGGTGGCGAGTGTGAAACCTCTGTATTTGCCGGTGAACCCGACTCCGTAAGAGATAGCGTCGTTCTGGCGATGCACCATGTCGTTCGTCATCCAACAATAGAACCCGGCGAGCACCTGCATACGGATCGAGGCTTTCCCGTCGGCACTTTTCCACAGGTTCCGGCCCACGTTTACGTCGAACCAGTAGGATGCGGCATCGGTAAAACGGGCGTCGCACAGGCGGCCTCCGCTGGCCGTCTTGATGTTGGCGCTGATAGTCGCATCTACCCATTTCTCGCTTTTCAGGACTTGGAAAAAGGAACTGATAACGATGTCGCCGTTATATTTGATCGGACTTTCCGTCTCCACGGCAAATCGTTCGTCACGCGTTTCCGGTGTCATCTTATATTTTTCCTTGAAGCACCAGTTTACTTCGATTCCCGCACGCCCCCTGAAGAACGGTAGCAGGGCACGCCCTACGATGTCCCAGGTCTTGTCGCCCGTATAATAATGGTATTCACCCCGTACTTCCACTTCATACCGCTCGCTCACCTGCCCGTCTCTCATTTCCGGGATCGGGAAAGCGTTCGGACCGAAATAGCGCGGAGAATAGATGAGCAGTTCTGTTTTGTCACGCCAGCTGTCGGCATGGCTGTAAGTTACTGAAAAGACAGATACGAATGTTATCAATAGTATTCGGGATAAATATTTCATCATGGATGTATTTTTTCTTGAGGCCACAAAAGTACATATTTCATATTGATTTAGTACATTTGCCTTAAACAAATCTTTAAACCATAAAATACCATGAGACATTTACATTTTGGAAAGCTGCTTTTTGTTGTCTTTTCCCTTTTATTAGCCTGTACGGTTTCGGCGCGTAAGCCGATTAAAACATTACTGATCACAGGACAAAACAACCATAACTGGCAGGTGAGCCATGTTGTGCTGAAACAAATCCTGGAAAATTCCGGCCGTTTTGATGTGGACTTTGCCATCTCTCCCGAAAAAGGCAAGGACATGTCCGGTTTTGTGCTTGACTTCAATCCTTATCAATTGGTGGTGCTTGACTATAACGGTGATTCGTGGCCGGAGGAGACAAACCGTCGTTTTCTGGAATATGTGCAGAACGGCGGTGGTGTTGTCATCTATCATGCGGCCGACAATGCTTTCTCCAAATGGCCGGAGTTCAATAAGATCTGTGCTTTGGGAGGTTGGGAAGGACGTAATGAGAATTCCGGTCCTTATGTGTACTGGCAGGATGGAAAACTGGTCAAGGACAGTTCGGCCGGTCCGGGAGGTTCTCACGGGCGCCAGCACGAATATGTATTGAACGGGCGTGACAAAGTGCATCCTATCGTGAAAGGCCTGCCTTTGAAATGGCGTCATGCCAAAGATGAACTTTACGACCGTATGCGGGGACCGGGTAATATCCGGGATATTTTGTACACGGCCTATTCGGATAAGGAAACAAACGGTTCCGGTCGTGAAGAACCGCTGGTTTTTACTGTCGATTACGGGAATGCCCGCATCTTCCATACGATGCTTGGACATGCCGGTGCTACTCCGGAAGATAATATAGCGATGCAGTGTACGGGCTTCCAAGTGCTTTTGCTGCGTGGCGCCGAGTGGGCGGCAACCGGAAAAGTGACCCAGAAAGTCCCGAAAGACTTCCCGACGGAGACTACTTGCTCTTATCGGAAAGAGTATAAGGAAAATTGACAATTGATAATTGACAATTGACAATTGGAATGTTTCGATGATCATTTCTTTAATTGTCAATTGTCAATTCTTATATCATTCTTAAAGCGGATATTCCTCAAACGCATACAAGGCTGTAGACAAATACCTCTCGCCCGTATCCGGTAATAGTGCCACAATCGTTTTCCCTTCGTTTTCCGGGAGCCGGGCCAGTTGCAGGGCGGCATATACGGCTGCACCGGAAGAAATGCCGACCAACAAGCCCTCCTTTTGTGCCAGTTCGCGTGAGGTGCGGATGGCGTTGTCTCCTTCTACCTGAATGATTTCATCAACCACCGATCCGTCGTAGGTTTTAGGGATAAAACCTGCACCGATCCCCTGTATCTTGTGCGGTCCGGGTTTACCGCCTGAGAGCACAGCCGAGTCGGTTGGTTCTACGGCTACGATCTTGATATTCGGGTTATGTGCTTTCAGGCCTTTGCCGACGCCACTGATAGTTCCGCCTGTTCCGACTCCTGCGATAAAGATATCGACTTTGCCGTCCGTATCGCGCCAGATTTCCTGTGCGGTTGTTTTAGCATGCCGGGCAGGGTTTGCCGGGTTTTCAAACTGTTGCAGGATGATGGAGTCAGGGGTTTCGTCACGCAATGCTTCCGCTTTGGCGATAGCGCCTTTCATGCCTTCCGCTCCAGGGGTGAGAACCAGGTTGGCTCCTAATGCTTTTAGTAGGTTACGACGTTCCAGACTCATGGTTTCGGGCATTGTCAGCACCAATTTGTAACCTTTGGCGGCCGAGACGAAGGCCAGTCCTACGCCGGTGTTTCCGCTGGTCGGTTCTATGATTGTTGCTCCCGGTTTCAGCAAGCCCTTTTCTTCCGCATCTTCGATCATTGCCAATGCAATGCGGTCTTTTACGCTACCTGCCGGATTAAAATATTCCAGCTTTCCGATTATTTTCGCTTTCAGTCCTTTGCTTTTGTTGAAGTTTGAGAACTCTAACAACGGTGTATTGCCTATGAGGTCAGTCAGTTTTTTTGCTATCATGAGTTATATTATTTATGATTTGTCAATTCTCAATTGTCAATTGAATTGATCAGTCGCTTCATCGTTTGCATTTTTGCTTCCGTTTCAAGCCATTCGCTTTCTATCTCCGAAGAAGCAAGAATGCCTCCGCCTGCATATAAAACAAATGATCCGGGCAAGATGTTCATGCAGCGCAAGTTTACATACAGATCGCTCTTCCCTTCGGGGGCCAACCAACCGATAAAGCCTGAATAATAACTCCGGTCGTAGCCTTCATTCTCCCGGATAAAACGATATGTCTCTTCTTTGGGCAGCCCACAGACGGCAGGCGTGGGATGAAGCCGTTTCAGCAGTTCGCCGAGTTTCTTATTGTCGGGCAGAGGAAAGCTGAAGTCGCTTCTCAAATGCGACAGTTCGCCGGCACGTACCGGGGTCGGCGGAGTTTCTGTCGGTTTGATGCCTAACGCTTGCAGCTGCTTGCGTATGTAGAGGGCTACATATTCCTGTTCTTCCCTGTTTTTGTCGTCCCATTCTGTCGGCAGATCCCCGTTTTGGAGCGGTTGGGTGCCGGCAAGGGCGACCGTATGCCATTCTCCTTTCTCGCCGGAGAGGATGATTTCGGGAGTACACCCGAGCCATGTGCCTGTTTCGGGTGTATGGCAGAGATAAACATACGAATATTTGTACCGCCCGATTGCCTTAAGGAAAGCGGCGGCAGGGGAGAAGTCTGCTTTGCCTGCCGGAATCGTCTGGCTGCGCGACAGTACGAGCTTCTCGAACTGCTTTCGGCGCAGCGGTTCGATGAAGGTATTGAAACGGCGGGCGTAGTCTTCCTTCGGGTTTTCGAGGAAGGGAACATGCGTTTCACTATGATGGAATTCCTGTTCCGCAGGCATCGTTTTTTTGTCCCATAGGCATGAAACTGTTGTTTCCTCGTCGGGCGGAAGTTCCTGGATGTCCGGCCGGATCAGTACGATCGGATGCTGTTTGCTTATATGGAAGGGGGCGATGACGAAGCCACTCTGTTCGTCCAGTTCTTCGATATGATAAAGAAGACGTGCAGAACCGGAGGTCTGCATGGCGAAACGGGGCGATTCTCCGGGTATCCGCCAGAGTGCAAAACTCCGGTTCTTATTGATTAATGTGTCGACTACGTTACAAATCCTTAATTCGTCTGGTGTCATTTCTTTTTTAATATACTGTTGACAACACGGATGGAAGATACCAATTTATCTGTGGATGTGAATACATCGACGTTCCAAACGTGTGAAGAGCGTCCTTTGTGAATGATAGTCCCAACGGCACGGACGGTATCACCTTCATGGGCGGATGACATATGGTTGCCGCTGACCTGCATGCCGACCACGATTTCGTCCGGCTTGGCCAGGATCATCGATCCTAACCCTGCAACGGTTTCGGCCAGTGCGAGTGTCGCTCCGCCGTGCAGGATACCGAATGGCTGGCGGGTACGTTCGTCTACCGGCATGGTCGCTTCCACACGGTCTTCGGATGCATAGGTATATTGGATGCCGAGGTTTCCCATAAGGGCGTGTTTGGCACGCATATTCAGCTGGTCGAGCGGTACTTCCGTCGGACGTATTTCGGCCAGGATTGCCCGTTCGACAGCTACGGCTACTCCTTCTTCTTCGTTGGAGAGTGTTGTCTTGTCTACACAAGCCTTCACCGAATCTTCAGCATTTCCCATCGCGATCCCGACACCGGCGAGTTGCAACATGGCCACGTCGCAGATGCCGTCGCCGATTGCGATCACCTCTTCCGGCAATATGGAAAGTTTGGTCATCAGCACACCCAAAGTGTTTCCCTTGTTGATGAATTGGGGAACGACTTCTAAGAAATAGGGTTCCGACCGGAATGCATCCAGCGCACCGTCGAGGCGCTTCTTCCAATGATTCTCCAGGCCGACGAGTGCTTCTTCGTCGTCACTTGCCAGCACACATTTGCAGGGGGGGAAATCGACGGCTTCGGTAAAGTTGTCGACTCCGACTATCTGCATCTTGTTCAGGTTGGCTTCTTGGATGACATACTTGTTATCCGGTTTGTCCGTCAGGATGAAATCTTTGTGATAGGTGAAGATGGCAAAGTTGTTTTTCTTTGCTTTCTTTTCGAAATAGGGGATCCATTCCGGATCGATACGCTTCTCGAATAATAGTTCGCCGGTCTGTACGTTGATGATCTGACCGCCGTTGTAAGAAAGAATGTAACCTCCGTAATGATTCAGTTCCAGCTTTTCAGCGATGGGCATGACTCCATTAGTTGGTCTTCCTGATGCCAATACGATATGTACCCCCATTTGCTGTACCTTCAGAAGGGCAGCCAGGGTACGGGGGCTGATCTCTTTCTGGTTGTTGAGCAGCGTCCCGTCTACGTCGAGAACTAATAATTTATACTTCATGGCCTCTCTGTATTTTTTGTTATATCCAACAAATATACATAATTTTTGCTACCATCCGCTTAATCGTGAATATGAAAGTTTTTGTTCATGATTTACTGTAGTCTGTGGAAATAGGGAATCACGCCGGGGGAGGAGGTTGAACGGCGATCACTTGTCCGTTCTCCCGGATATATTCGTATAATTCCTTGTAGAAAGCATGCCGTGTCAGCGTTGGTGCATCTCCCAAGATCATCAGTTTCATGCGGGCGCGGGTGATGGCGACATTCATGCGGCGCAGGTCTCCGAGGAATCCGATCTGGCCTTTGTCGTTGGCACGTACGAGGCTGATCATGATCACATCACGCTCCTGGCCTTGGAAGCCGTCTACGGTGTGGACGGTTATCAGGCGGCGGAAAGGTTTGAAGAAAGCGTTGCGCTTGATCAGCCCGCGGATATACTGAACTTGCGATTTGTAAGGCGAAATCAGACCGAAGTCGATACTTTCGTCCAATACCCGTTCCTTGCCGATCTTTTCGATATATTTCTGCAAGGTCGAGACAAGCAGTGTCGCTTCGTCTCTGTTGATACGGCTCATGCTGTCGGCGAGCTGATCTTCTTCGAAACGGCAATCCGCCGTGTCGAGCCAGACGACGGGCGTATCGAACTCCAAGATGCCGCGATGCTTGACTTCCGGTGCGGATTGCAACTCGTCATGGTAGAACCAACGGGAAGGGAAGCGCATGATGTCTTCGTTCATCCGGTACTGTGTTTTCAGAAGCGAGACTGTTTCGGGTTTCCGGTCGGTTATTTTTTGCATTAAGGTGTGATCCAAGCCGCCGCGTGCCGCTTCCATACATTTGATGGTAGGAGGGAGCTGGTGATGGTCGCCCGCCAGAATGACCCGGTCCGCTTTGCCGATCGCGATCCAGCAGGCGGCTTCGAGTGTCTGGGCGGCCTCGTCGATAAAGAGAGTCGTGAAGTTACGGTTGGTCAACACCCGGTTTGCCGATCCGACCAGCGTGCAGGCTACGACACGCGCCTCGTCGAACAGTTCAGTGTCGATCTTCACTTCCAGTTCCGTTGCCCGGAAACGGAGGCGGGAGAGATGGTTGCGGGCCGTTTCTTTCTCACTGTGACTCTTTTTGCGGAGGTTGGATTGTATCTCGCGGATCGCCTTGCGGATTCCCCATAGTTCGGCATAGTCGGGGTGCGATTCGAAACGCCGTTCATAGGTGAAGGAAAGCATCTTGTCGTTTACGCGTGTCGGGTTACCGATACGCAGGACGTGGATACCGCGATCCACCAATTTCTCGGATATCCAGTCTACGGCCGTATTGCTTTGGGCACAGACCATTACTTGGTTTTCCCGATGCAAAGTCTCATAGATCGCTTCCACCAAAGTGGTCGTTTTTCCGGTTCCGGGAGGGCCGTGTACGATCGATACGTCCTTTGCTGTCAATACGTGGTTGACTGCTTCCTCCTGCGACAGGTTCAGCCAGGGAAAGCGCATGGGGAAAAGCGTGCGCCGGCCGACGGGCATTTTTCCCAGCAGGACGTCCCGCAGG
>DXRF01000043.1 GCA_019411205.1 Parabacteroides sp.
TCTCTATTTATATACATATAGTATGAAATCCAAAATACATTTTTTTAACCCAGGACACGAAACCGCCATACTACAAGGCTCTGAAAATTACACTCCGCCTGCAAACGTGCAGAGGATGATCAAGGAGTTATCCTATCTTCCCGTCTGGTATGCAGACCCGGAGGATTTTGTTTTTACCGAAGAGATCGTTTCTCCTCGTTTTTTTTCCTTACAACCGAAGGAGTTCAGGCCGTTTGCCAAGCTAATCACACGCAAGGAGATCGAAAAGCAGAAGGACAGCCTGCCCGAAATGCAAGCAACCCCCTGGGGACTTTCCCCACATAGCCATTCTCTTTTTGAGAAATTACGGAAAAGCGGCAACCTTAACCTTACGATCCCGGAATGGAAAGAAGAATATACCCGACTGACAAGCCGCCAGACTGCAGCCGAGTGTCTGGACAAAATACGAGAGCTCCTACCTGATATGGATGTACCGGTATCACCTAAATTCTGCAAGAAAGTGAGGGAAGTGGAAAAATACCTGATCCTCCAAAATGCTCCTTTCGTGCTGAAGACTCCCTATTCGTCTTCCGGCAGAGGACTGCTTTGGCTGCCGGAACGCAAACTGACAGCAAAAGACCGTGCCTGGATCGAGGGAGCACTGAACAAACAGGGATGTGTCAGCATAGAATGTGCACTGGACAAATACCAGGATTTCGCGATGGAGTTTTATTCGGATGGAAACGGAAACATACACTATGAAGGGCTTTCCGTATTCGGAGCTGAAAAAAGAGGGGCTTATTCCGGAAATGTATTGGGCGAACAGAGCTATCTGGAAAGCTTCTTTGTTGAAAACTTCGGAGACAAATTCCAGCAACTCAAAGAAACTGTCGGAGAGGCGATCCGGCAGATATACGGAAACATCTATACCGGTTATTTGGGCGTGGACATGCTGGTCTACCGCAAAAAAGCAAACGGCGAATTCGCCATACATCCCTGCATAGAAGTGAACATGCGCTACACCATGGGAATGGTAGCCTTACGCATCAGTCAAAAATACCTGGCTCCCAATGCCCGGGGCGACATGCGCATCACTTACACAAGCAAACCGGGAGAAGCCTACGAGCAACATTGCTTTATGAAGAAGGCTTATCCGCTTGAAATGAAAGACGGAAAAATAAGAGAAGGATATATTTCTCTCTGCCCGGTCACAAAAGAAACCAAATACAGAGCCTACATGCTGGTTTTCTGATATAAAAATCATCCACGCAAGAAAGAGCAACTTATTTTGGAACAACGAAGCCCCCACAGACGATAATCATCTTCGGGGGCTTGTTTTGTGTCAGCCTTCGGCCTTCGCAGGAAAAAGGCAACTTTTCAATATACTTTAGTATTATTAATATTAAATCCGACCGCCTGTTCGCCTGTCGCAGGGTAATTGCCGGTTGAACGGCACACGGCCAAACATTTTAGAATTATTTGATTATAAAATATCATTGTGCCTATAGGGCGGGATTCTACTCCGCCCTCACGATAGGACAGTATTGTTCTATTCAGGATCAATCGTTATTTAACGATAGCCTTCACAGCAGCTTCACCTTCAACAGCCACTACTACCACACCAGCCGGAGCAGCGATAACAGCATTGTCAGAAGCGATAACCGTGTTAGCGACTACCTGACCCAAGATGTTGCTGATAACAACTTTCTTACCCTGAGCGCCTGCGATCGTCAAGTTACCTTCGCCGGCGATGACTTTCACCTCAGATACTTCTACGCCTTCGTTAGCTGTCGGAGCTTCCTGAGATTCGATCGTTACTTTCAAGGCATCTTTGCGACCCCAATCCAATGTCAACTGGCCGTTGATGTTACGCACGTAATAATTAGTATTTGCTTTACGGATTACATATTCATCACTGCCTTCTTCAAATTTCACGATCTGATACAGGAAGTTGCCCAACCCTGCTTTTACATTCTTGGAAGGATTTCCTTTTTCTGCAACATAAACAGTCTTGTTGTCTACTGTTGTTTTCAATGTATCAGCATTAACCAATTCACCAGCTTTGAAGATCAATTTCGTATCATTGGAACCGAATGTATACTGATCCTTATTTTTAGGAGCATAGAGAGCCGAATCTTTTGCATAATACATATAACGTCCTGCATTTGCAATATAGAATGACGGAATATTGGCTTTATCATCCTGCGGTTCAACCCAGAACTTCAGTGCATCGCTAACTTCCGTAGCAATGGCAATCTTACCTTCTCCATCTTTAGCAGCGACAAAGCCACCTTCTGTCGCCTGCATAGAAACATGCTGTGCTACAGCTTCCAGGCTGATTGCACCGGATTCTTCTTCAATGAATGTTTTCAGGTTGGCACCCGGAACTCTGTCAAGGTATCTTTTCATCCGCCAAGCATTTTCTTCGTCATCTAAAGCAGTCACGAAAGCATAATGTGTTTCCACTTCCATGAAAGCAAGGGCTGCACCGTTTCTGTTTCCTTTATCTTTAATCAGCGCGATGGAGCCATCCGGATTTTCCCGGATAATGAAGTCTGTTGCAGCAGATTCAGCCACATCGCTTAACTGAACTAATCCATTTTCCGTAGCCGTAACATAATATTCATTTTCATCATCAAACAATTTAATCTTGTAAGTATAGAAAGCTACCGTATCTTTCTCTACAGATTTACGCCATACGTCCTTTTCATTATCTGCATCATCTTTATAGTTGTAGACATAATCTGTTACGATCAATAAAGAGTCATCTGATTTGATCAGTTCGAAGTTATCGGCATAATCTTCCCAAGCTTTCATTGCACCGGTAGCGATTTCCTTGTCTTTTCCAACTCTGGCAGCTCCAGCATAGAACACGCCATCAGCCACACTATTTTTAGCCAGGCGGAACTTCACGACACCAGCACCTTCTTCACGGTTCATAAATGTTGCAAACTTGTCGATAGTAGTGTAATCGATCTTTGTCAACAGAACTTTCTTCTTATGCAAAAAAAGTGGCGTGTCATAAACAAGACTCTGGTCTGCCGGGCCACTGACTTCTTCCACATAGAAATTTTCTACACGATGAGCAGCATCTTTGCTGGCGGCAAATACCGTATACACATTCTCTGCATCTTCTTCGCTATGATACAAAGACATGGCGATCTTAGCTTTCGTCAAACGGTTGTAGAATGTAATGGTTTTGTTAGCCTGATCTACAGCTGTTACGACATATTGGTACATCGGATCGTTTCCATTAGCCTCTCCTACAGAAGCAAATAAATATGAACGAGATACGTTTGTTTTCAGGATCGGAGCCAAATACTGTCCGTATTCAGAAGCCTGGCCTTCTTTCAATTCCTTTTCACCGCTTACGAACTGGATTGTATAAACGGCCGGAACATCTTCTGCATTCAGTAATCCTGTCGGAGCATACAACGTAGAATTAGTAGTGCTCAAGTCGGCAGCCGTAGCCGAAGTCAGCAAGTAGTTCTTGCGTTGATCCTTGATTGTGCCGACATACACGTCTTTCTTATTGGCATGTTCCGTTGTCTTGTCTGCAGCCACACGAATTTCCGGCAAGCGAAGGTTGTAAGTTTCATAACCGGCCAATGGATTGGCTACAACGATTTCGAAATGGGCGTTACCTACATAGATTTCACCCGGTTCAGACAGTTCTTTCTTGTCTGTTCCGTTATAATAGTTGAACGCATCGCCTTTCACGGTCGTAAAATCGAAACCGATACCGTTTGCACGGTCTGCTTTGTGGATGTCATAGTTCTTGTCACCATCGACAGCGATGAATGTACAAGCTTCGAAATCCGCCTTTTTAGTGATCTGGTCCGTACCGATCAAAGATTCCGGATAATCCGTTGCCAGGTACATACCGCTAGGGATGTTACCGTTACCCATAGGAATTGCTTTAGAGACATAGAACACCTTCAGGTTCTGATCCTTCAAGATGTTTGTTTCATACTTGTCATCATCTTTGAACGTCAAAGCGAAACCTTCACCGCCCATCACGTCGTTCAGGACATCCAGTTCAGTTCCTGCCAAGACTTTTTCGGAAAGTTCACAAAGGATCAGCGGGCTGGCAGCAGACGCTTTTGCAGAAATAGTCGCTGCAACTTCCAAAGCGTTAGTAATTGTTTTATTGTCAGCCTTATACAAATACAAACCGTCCTTTTGTTTAAAACGGTCAGCATGCAGATTACCATCCTGTACGGAGAAACGTGCATACTGATCTTTAGAGGCATCATGAGAACTTTTGGCCTTGTTTGTAATAAGATCAAGATTCGCATCAGTTGTCAGATAAGCGCCGACACCTGCATTATACAAAGAGTACAAGTAACCGTCAGCCTTACCATTGGCATCTTTTACGGGTATTTCAGAAAAAGACCAAGTAAGGGAAGCCAAGTCTTCGAGATCTTCAGTTGCAGAAAGAGCATGTCCTTTATATTCCAAAGCTCCATTCTTAGCATTGGCAGTAACCGTCAATACATATTCGCCTTTTTCTGCCACGCCATTGCCATTGGCATCCGCAACAATAATATAAGAGCCGGAGGGATCAATGGCTTTTCCTGCATCATCCGTAAGCTTAACTGCCTGCAAACTGCTACCATTGATCTTTGCGGCAATAGGATCAGCCGCCCAAGCACTACTGCACAACGAACCTGTAGCCAACAAGCCCATCGTAAAAAGAGTAGAAAACTTTTTGTTCATAATCATAAAAAATTAATTGTTAATAAAATAGTGTTTAAAAATCCAACAACTAATTTCACGAAGGAGAGAACAATCCCCGCGAGTGATTATGAACGGGCATAAAAAAACGCGGGCCAATTGTCTATTATTTAAGTATAGGCATCTGGAAATAGCCCGCATAACAATAATAGAACAATAGCCCGCGCCTTATACGATATTACACAATCCAGCCATCTAAAATGACGGATACTTATAACGTAATCAGCGCAAGCATTTACTGTCCATTATCCCGTTATGCTTAAAATTTTCCAGATTTTATACTTAGGAATAATCTTCGTAAAATGCTTACAATATGTAATCGACCCCGTACTCCGTAGGCCGCTGCCCACTACGGAATCGTTGCAAAGGTAAATAGGTTTTCCGAATCAGCAAGAAAAACTGCTCTTAATTTTCCAAAATATATAGATTCCAGGACAAAACAATACCGTTTATACAACATACCCCTCCGATTGGAGGATAAAAAATAAGTTTATGAAGAAAACAAGATTCGGCTTCACCCTCCCTTGACATCTATTGATTGTCAAAGTATGCAAGGGTGAATGCAAGCATCCGGACTGCCTTCACCTCAAGAATTCGGCTTCACCCAGTGTCTCGTCCTGGTTCAGGTTGGCCATTTTCCCCTGCACTACATCCACAATATTTAAGTGAAAGATAAAAGTGCAACAACCCTAACTAATAAGCAAACAAACAATCAATTACATCAAAAGCTACCATTCCTTTGCTTTTTGCCCTTAGTCGAAAAGGCTTTTGACAAGTGTCGAAAAGGCTTTCGACCAAGGGCGAAAACATATTCGACCAAGGGCAAAAGGTATATGATTAGGCTGTTTTGCAACAGAAACACGGCTACTGCCACTTAAATGGGGGAATCCAAATCCGGCTTGCCCTCCGATGAACGCAAACATAAACGGTGAAGGCACTTTTGCTACTCGGCTTCACCCACCAATGTCATAACAATCAGACCATTGCGCATACAGGTGAAGGCAATTCGCGAATTATGGCGAAAAGTCTGTTTATCCCCCAATATGACAGAATAAAGAAATACAGAAGGACACCGGCACTCATGCCGACCTGTCCTCTGATCTTCGACATCGTTACCGGTTGTGTTTGATCAGATTCATAAATTCTTCGCGCGTTTTGGCTTGCTGGAAGAATCCGGTGAAGTCGGAGGTTGTGGTCAGTGAGTTTTGTTTCTCGACACCACGCATCTGCATACACATATGTTGTGCTTCGATCACGACCATCACACCTAACGGATCGAGCGTTTCCTGAATGCAGTCTTTGATCTGCATGGTCAATCGTTCCTGGATCTGCAGACGGCGGGCGAAGATATCCACGACACGGGGAATCTTGCTCAATCCTGTAATATATTTTTTGGGGATATAGGCAACATGAGCCTTTCCGAAGAAGGGCAACATATGATGCTCACAAAGAGAAAAGAAATCGATATCCTTTACAATCACCATCTGTTTGTAGTCTTCTTCTTGGAACATGGCGCCGCGAAGCACGGCTGCAGGGTCTTCACGATACCCTTTGGTCAGAAACTGCATAGCTTTGGCCACACGTTCGGGCGTTTTCAACAAACCTTCGCGGTCTACATCTTCGCCAAGCAGATTGATAATACTTTTATAATGGCCGGCCAGTTCTTCGCGGGCCAGCAAAGTCTTCTCGTTTATTTCTTCACTCATTTCAATTCAATGGAATTTTGACTTCTTCCCTAACGATATACATCTCTTTCCTATAGGCCGGAAATGCATCCATCAGAAGGCGCTGCATATGATAAGCCTCTTCGTGTGAACGGAAATCACCGACACGCAGACGCCAGAACGGAGCGTTGTAGGTCACATAAGTCGGAACATCGGGGAAAAGTTCCTTAATTTCTTTTTCTTTCCGGAAAGCCTCGTCCTTGGATTTACGCTGGTTATTACCGGAAAACACTTGTGTACGATAGCCTTGTATTTTCAAAAAGGCCGTGCTATCCGTCTTTTCGACTCCTTCGCCATGCAAACGTTTACCAAGCATATTACGAAGAGCATCCGACCCGCGCACCGTAACAGTCCCCTTTCCGGGAACTCTTTCCTGCAAAGCGTCAATGATGTCTTCCACTTGTCTGCCACCATCCGTCTGAGCAGACAAAGCAGATGCACCAAGCAATATACATAAAGACAAGATATATTTCATATCAATTGACAATTGGCAATTGACAATTGACAATTACAATTGACAATATATTCCCCGGTGAATTCCCCGGAATAATTGTCAATTGTCAATTGTCAATTATCAATTAATTAAACGCTTCGATGATAGGCATGAACTTATCGACAGCCAAAGAAGCGCCACCGATCAGACCACCGTCTACGTTCGGTTTAGCAAACAGTTCCTTAGCGTTGCTTGCGTTACAGCTACCACCGTAAAGGATTGTGCAGTTATCGGCAATTTCCTGACCATATTTAGCAGCCAGAGTAGCACGGATATGAGCGTGAATTTCTTCTGCCTGGTCAGATGTAGCAGTTTTACCTGTACCGATAGCCCAAACCGGTTCATAAGCCAGAACGATCTTAGCGAAGTCTTCAGCAGACAGATCGAACAAAGAGCCCTTGATCTGAGCATCTACCACTTCGAAATGCTTGCCGGCTTCTCTTTCTTCCAGCACTTCACCGATACAGAAGATCGGAGTCAGACCGTTAGCCAAAGCCAATTCTACCTTTGTTTTCAGAATTTCCGGAGTTTCGTGATAGTAAGCACGTCTTTCAGAGTGACCCAAGATCACATATTTTGCACCTGTAGAAGCAACCATAGCAGCAGAAACTTCACCAGTGTAAGCACCTTTTTCCTTGTCTGCACAGTTTTCAGCAGCAACACCGATCTTGTTTGTATCGATAGCAGCAGCAACGCTTGCCAAGTGAGTGAACGGAGTACCGATAATCACATCACAGTTAGGAGTTTTACCTTTAAGAGCTTCATCCAAACCTTTTGCCAAAGCAAGACCTTCAGCAAGGGTGGTGTTCATCTTCCAGTTTCCTGCAACAATATTCTTTCTCATGACTTAATTAATTAAATATGTAATACAAATAGTTATTTCTTTTCTTTCCGTTTGCGTCTGAAACGCAACAGGTCATACATCCAAACGAGCAGCAAAGGTACGGTAAAAGTCAATAGGTTGGTTGCGAGGCCCCCATCTTCTTTACTTTTTATATTGCTCCCGTCCGAGCAGCGGTCCATAACCGCCTTGACATCTTCCTCAGCCGGAATATCGTTGTAGTGCCATTTGCCCAGTATCGTTCCGCCCTTCAGCAGCACCAGGCCGGGGTTAGAACGGATGATCGTCTTCAGCAGTACATCGTCTGCCATCAGGAAAGGATATTCGGCTCCGGTATTGTCGCTCCAGACATCGATCGCCTCCGGTGAGGAGCCGGTCACACAATAGAACGGGATATCATGTTCGAGTGCATAATCATACACTCCGTTGATCTCATCCATCTGCTCGTCGTCTGCTTCTTCCAGCTTCGGAGCGACAAGCAGCAAAACAAGGCCGGGGTTTCCGATGATCTCTTCCGTCACATCACTACCCTCTCCGTTGTAAATATTGAAAGCGGCAACAGGAGGCTGATAGCCCTTCTTGACCAGTTCCGCCTTCGAATCCACGAACGTCCAGCTACTGTCGTTTGCCGGATAGTCTTCGAGTGAGAATTCTTTCTTCACGCCGTCTTTTTCATACACGAACGTGTACTTGTATTCATCCTGCGGAGCCCCTTCGGGTATTTCCATCAATTTCGGTATATTCGCACCGATCTTGTACGGACGGAAATCGATTACAGGCAGATGATTGTAATTATAATAAGCAAAACCAACGCCGAACAGGTAAGCATACAAAGCAACAAACCAATACGCCCGGAAAGTAAAGCACTGGAACAAGCGCTGGTTATAAATAAACGTGACAATAGCGGCAAGAGAGAGTACGATATTCTTAAAGAACGTCTCCCAATTGGAGATCACCAGCGCATCTCCGAAACAACCGCAATCCGATACGGGATCGAAAAGGGCCAGATACAAAGTCAGCGGCGTCATAAACGCCATAAATATCAAGATAAGGAAAGAGACATACCGCCGGTACACTCCCAACAGCATACAGACACCGAGCGCAAACTCGATTGCCGAAAGGTTGAAAGACAGCAATACCGTAAAAGGCTGCAACATATCCAGTCCGAAGGAAGCCAGGTATTCACCGATCTTGATCGCCCCGCCCATCGGATCGACCGCCTTGACAAAACCGGAGAAGATAAATACAACCCCGATCAAAAGCCGGCACAGTTCAACCCCAATCTTCAAAATAATCTTCTTCCTATCCATTCAATTGTCAATTGTCTATTATCAATTGTCAATTCTCCCCATACTCCAGCTTGATCAAGCCGAACAGCGCATAGTTGATCATGTCCATATAGTTGGCATCGATGCCCTCGGACACGATTGTCTTGCCTCCGTGACTCTCGATCTGTTTCGTTCGATAAAGTTTCATCAAGATCAGATCCGTATAGGAACTGATACGCATACCGCGCCATGCCTCACCGTAATCGTGGTTCTTGGCATACATCAGTTCTTTGGTTGCCGTGATGTATTTATCATACAAGGCCAGCGCCTCTTCATTGCTTATATCTGTCGTATCGGCAAATCCTTTTGCCAATTGTATCAAGCCGATAACCCCATAGTTCACAATTGCGACAAATTCGGGACGGATTCCCTCATTCACCATACTCACTCCTTTTATCTCAAGGCTGCGAATCCGGTTTGCCTTAATAAATATCTGGTCGGTCAGCGACTGCGGACGCATGATCCGCCACGAGGGACCGTAATCTTTCAACTTCTTTTCAAACAGTTCCCGGCACTGGGATATTACTTTTTCGAATTGTTCCTTCGTATCAGCCATACTTTCTTAGCATTTACATCCGTACAAAGATACGGATAAATCCATATCCGACCAAAAGGGAGGCTACTTTAGCCGGAAATAAAAAGAGCCATCCGTATATAACGGACAGCTCTTTATATCGTATCAACTAAATCTTTATCAAGAACAGCGAAGCGAACGACCCAGTTTCAGAATCGTCGTTTTCGTAATGCCATTCAATTCACAAAGCTTTGAGACTGTCGTACCATATTTAGCGGCAATGGCCCCCAACGTATCACCAGATTTCACACGATGGTAAACCGGAGTAGCCTCCTGCTGCCCGGCATTGGAGGTCTGGTTGATAGAAGCGACAGCTGCAGCATCTGCCGCAACCGTAGTCTTCACTGTTTGCTTTACACCCACAGAAGCGGTCGGTTTCGACGTTTTGGCTTTAGCGGAAGTGACCGCGCCGGCACTGCAACGAATAGACTGCCCGATTCGCAAGACAGACGTACTTTTCAGACCGTTCAGACGGCATAACTCATTCACACTAGTTCCATATATCCGGGCAATCTTGCCTAACGTATCCCCCGATTTCACACGGTGATAGACCAACCGATCGGAAGAAGAAGTATAGATATTGCTTCTGCGCCCGTTGATCTTTATGTTATGGAAAACATAAGTATCCTGGTGAGGAACACCATTTTCGAAGTCAATGATTTCAGCCGGATTAATGGCTTGTCCTAAAAAGCGGGTTTCAAAGTGAAGATGGGAACCGGTAGAACGTCCCGTGTTACCACCCAATCCGATCGTCTCGCCTGCACGTACGATCTGGTTCTCTTCAACCAAAATCTTAGATAAGTGTCCATAGATCGTTTCCAATCCGTTCGGATGACGAAGCACCACATAATAACCATATCCGCGACGTTCGAAAGCCTTGATACGAACCTTACCGTTAAAAGCAGCACGGATCGTATCGCCCTTCAACACCTTCAAATCTATCCCTTTATGCATACGGCGACGGCGGGGACCATATTTAGAGGTGATCCTTGCCATAGAATCGATGGCGATAGGATAGACAAAGGAGGAGCAATCTATTGCAAACGAATCCGGGAAATTGACCTTCACAGCTCCCCGAAACGGATCGACCCAACGGTTCTCCCAATTGGACCCGTACAGTTCATCAGCCGGAAACATCAAGTTCTCCTTTTCTTCCATTTCGATCTCGCTGAGGGTCGCAAGTTCTTTCAGTTCCATATTCTTCCGGATATTAACACGGTCTGCCATCAATTCGGAAACACGCTTTTCCATCTTTTTAATATGAACGATTTGCTTCGGAGCTCCTTTATCTTCTTTTATCTTAGCTTCAACAGCTGATACCAGAATAGTGGTACAACAAATAAACAGTAATGCTCGTATCTTCATTATTTTTATTCACTTTCGACAGTAATTCCACGACGGAAAATCATGATATAGAATAGTTTATTCCACCGTCATTTCGTCAAAGTTCGTAATTTTGAATAAGCCGGCAAAATACAATAACGAAAAATTTCCGCAATGAAACCAAAGAAAAGTAAAAGCCGACTTATTATCTTCTGATTTACAAAGTTTTAAAACAAAACATGTTTCACAACATATTAACTGATCATTCCCCAATTTACCTTCTTTGCAAAGAGGTTTTTCAAACGTTCGTTCAATATCCGGTTAGGTTCGGATAACAAATCGGGGTCTTCGTTCAAAACATCCTGGGCTATATCACGCGCATACTGAAGGATTTGCCCATCGGCTGCCAGGTTCGCGATCTTAAGGTCTATTCCCTCTCCGCTCTGGCGTGTCCCTTCCAGATCGCCATGACCGCGCAGGCGCAAATCAGCCTCGGCAATCTCAAAGCCGTTGTTGCTGCTCACCATTATTTCCAGGCGCTTGCGTGTCTCGTTGCTCAGTTTGTAGGAAGAGACAAGTACACAATATGACTGCTCCGCTCCACGTCCCACCCGTCCACGAAGCTGATGCAACTGGGAAAGGCCGAAACGTTCGGCGCTTTCGATGACCATCACGGAAGCGTTCGGCACGTTCACACCAACTTCTATCACAGTGGTCGCCATCAATATCTGTGCCTCGCCGGAAATAAACTTCTGCATTTCCGCCTCTTTGTCGGCCGCCTTCATCTTTCCGTGAACCATACAAACCTTATATTCCGGGAAAACCTCTTTGAATGTCTCGAAGCCCTCTTCCAAGTTTTTATAATCCAGTTTCTCATTGCCTTCGATCAGAGGATAAACGACATAGACCTGCCGCCCCTGCCCGATTTCCTTGCGGAGAAAGTCGTAAAGTTGCGCTTTCTTGTTATCATAGCGGTGCACGGTCTGAATCGGTTTACGTCCGGGCGGTAACTCATCGATCACCGAGACATCCAGATCACCGTACAAAGTCATGGCAAGCGTACGGGGAATAGGTGTCGCAGTCATCACCAGGACATGAGGAACAACTGCATTTTTCGTCCACAAACGGGATCGCTGTTCCACCCCGAAGCGGTGTTGTTCGTCTATAATCGCCAGACCGAGAGAGGAGAAGACGACTGTTTCTTCAATCAAAGCATGTGTCCCGATCACAAGTTGGATCTCCCCGCTCGCAATAGCCGGCAATATCTTATTCCGTTCCTTCTTTTTCGTCGAGCCGGTCAGCAGGGCTACTTTTATATCCATATCTTTCAGAAACCCCATGACTGTCGCATAATGCTGAGTCGCCAGAATCTCCGTCGGCGCCATCATACAAGCCTGGCAATGGTTATCGACCGCCAACAACATAGAGAGCAAAGCCACCAAAGTCTTCCCGCTTCCCACATCACCCTGCAAAAGACGGTTCATCTGACGTCCGCTGCCCATATCGGCACGAATCTCACGGACAACGCGTTTCTGCGCATTCGTCAACTCGAAAGGCAGATATTCTTTATAGAACGTATTGAAATAATCGCCAACGGATGGAAAGACAATCCCTTTCAACTTCAGCTTGCGCAAGTTGGAAGTGCGGAGAATATTCAACTGGATGAAAAACAGTTCGTCAAACTTTAAGCGCAACTGTGCTTTCCGCAATTTGTCGACCGATTCCGGGAAATGCACATTTCGTACCGCTTCCGGAAACGGCATCATGCGGATACGGTTCAAAACAGCCGGAGGAAGTGTTTCAGGCAGCGTCCAGTTCAAACCGCTCAACAATGTGTACTGCAAATTCTGGATCGCCCGCGAATTGAGGAATGACTTCTTCATTTTCTCGGACGTATTATAGAACGGTGTCAACCCGTTGGCCACCTTATCCGCCTGGTCCAGAGTGTCTATATCCGGATGGGGAATATTATAGATATGCCCGAACTCGGTCGGTTTGCCGAACACGATATAATCAACGCCGGTCTTGATCTTGTCCATAACATAGTTAATTCCTTTGAACCAGACCAAATCGATCGTGCCTGTCCCGTCCGTAAATTTCCCGATCAACCGCCTTGTACGTCCCTCGCCTACCATATCGAAAAGCAAGATGCGCCCCTTCAATTGTATGTAGGGCATATCGCCGGTCACTTCCGCAACCTTATAGAAACGACTACGATCAATATATTTGTACGGAAAATAGAACAGCAAGTCTTCATACGAAGAAATGCCGGCTTCCTTCTGCAATATTTCTGCCTTTTTCGGGCCAACACCCGGCAGATACATGATGGAACGTTTGTCGAGATCGAGCATATACAACTATTTATTTTGCAAGCAACGCCTTTGCCACCAATAAATCGAACGGAGTCGTAATCTTTATATTTTCCCGGTTTCCTGGAACAGTCTTGATCGGATGTCCGAAAGCCTCCACTACCGAAGCATCGTCGGTAAAAAACTCCGAGTAAGGTTGTTCATACGCTTTCAAAAGTAAATCATAATCGAAAACCTGCGGGGTTTGCACCGCCTGATAACGTGAACGATCAACCGGATGGCTCGACTCACCGGAAAACTCGCGAAGAGAATCGACCACAGGCACGACCGGGATAGCAGCCCCCGACACTTCAGCCTCGGCAAAGCACCGGTCAATGACCTCGGGAACGACAAAAGGACGGACCCCGTCATGAACAGCGACCCATGTCTTTTCATCCCTTCCAGACAGATTTCCTATTTCATCCGAAAGGAAATGCAATCCGTTCCGGACGGAATGAAAACGCGTTTCACCTCCGTTCGCAATCCGATGCGGGACCTTACAACCGATCTCCCGGCAAAGCATCTTCCAATAAGGCTGATGATCTTCCGGAAGCACCAGGATTAAACCGGCAGACGCATCCCAGCGATGAAAAGCTTCCAACGTATGCATCAGGACAGGCTTTCCTTCCATCGGGATAAACTGCTTCGGCAAGTCACCTCCCATGCGTAACCCGCGACCTCCGGCGACTATCAGGACATATCTTTTCATTATTCCAGTTCCTCCAAAACTTTCTTGACTTCCTCGTCTGCCTTGTAAAGTTTCTCCTTACACAGTTTGATCAGTCGGGTCGCTTCCTTTACCTTTTCAGAAAGAATGTCAACGTCCAGATCGCCATTTTCAATGTCGGTGACGATCTTACGGAGTTTCTCTACTGCTTCATTATATGTTTCTGCCATGATGGGGGTTTTTGATTTATGATTTTTGATTTCTGATTTATTTCTTCAGCACTTTCGAGTGTACTTCACCGTCTGAAAAACGGGTTACCAATTCGTCGCCGACAGCCAATTCACCGGCCTGTTTGATGATCTTGCCATCCTTCAGCGTCAAGCTGTAGCCTCGCTTCAATACATAGTCGGGAGAAGCCATCTTGATGAACTGTTCGGTCAACTGGATGAAGCGGTTCCGCTCCGCCAAGCTGTTCTCCACACGGCTTGCCAAACGCACTTGCATAGCTTCCAGTTTCGATGCCCATTGGTTTAGAAATGCGTGGGCATCCGTCGGCAACTGCATGCCTATCCGTTGGAGCTGCGAACGATTCCGTTCGATCCGGTTGATTGCCAAGACCGGCAGACGGCTCCCCAACGATTGCAGGAAGTTCTTTTGTCTGGACAGAATATCGGTTGCCAACGAACAGATCTCCTGTTGCAACACTTCCACCTCCCCGGCAGCTTTATCCATCTGCCCGATCAGGAACTCGGCAACGGCCGTCGGTGTTTTCATCCGCGTATGGGCAACCATATCCAGAATCGTATCATCGCGTTCATGCCCGATACCGGTTATGATAGGGAGCGGGAATTGCGCACAGTTTGCCGCCAACAGGTAGGAATCGAAACTGTTCAGGTCCGAAGTAGCCCCACCGCCCCGGATAATCACGACCACATCAAAACAATCAGCATGACGGTACACACGGTCCAATGCCGCAATCACAGACCCTTCCGTCCGTTCGCCCTGCATAAGAGCCGGAAACAACTTCGGATAGAAAGGATAGCCGGCCTTGTTGCCGGCCAGTTGGTTCAGGAAGTCTTCATATCCGGCAGCCGTAGGCGAAGTAATGACAGCGATCCGTCTCGGCAACGTGGGAAATGGCAACTCTTTATTCAGCGTGAAGACACCCTCTTCTTTCAGTTGCCGGATGATTTCCATCCGTTTCCGGATCATGTCTCCCAGCGTATAGGCGGGGTCAATATCCAGCACAGTCAGGCTGTACCCGTAAAGTTCGTGAAACTCGATCGACACTTTTACCAACACCTTCAGGCCGGAGGCAAACAACTGTCCGGTTTCCATCTCAAAATAAGGCTTTAGCATCCGGAAAGTCTTTGCCCAGATGGAACCGCGTGCCTTTGCAACCAACTGACCGGTTATCGCGTTCTTTTCGATAAACTCCAGATAACAGTGCCCAGATGCTGCATTCGTACGCACATCGCTCATCTCGGCACGCACCCAGCACGTCTCGGGGAATGCATTCAGGACAGCCCCTTTCACCCGGTTATTCAGCTCCAGCAAAGAAAACTCCTGCCGCTCCTGCCTCTGATTATTTTGCCCGTACCCCATTTTTCCTTTCCTTTTTATATGCTTTATAG
>DXRF01000044.1 GCA_019411205.1 Parabacteroides sp.
CGCTCCCAAATCGTGGTGGTTACACGTTCCATAGAGAGGCACACGCTTCTCGTTCAGCAAAAAGCCATTATCATGCGTGAAACGAATCGTACGGAAACCGAAAGAAACCTCATAATTATCCACCAGTTTGTTCTTGTCATACACCGAGACTGCTGCCAAATAGCGGTTGGTATGTTCCAAATCCCACTTTTTAGGAGATTCTACACGCAAAGAAACCGAGTCCGTTTCAGAAGATCCAGCCTTCAAAAACAACGGACGCTTGTTTGTTGACGCCACCTTTTTACCGATCACGTCATTAATATCCAATTCATAAATATCAACCGTATATTGCCCGTCAACTGCAAACTTCCGGTTGTTCTCAATCTCCACACGGACAGAAGCCGTTGCATAAGCATCCGTAATTTCAGGAGTCGTCACAAAGACACCCCAATGAGCCACATGGACCGGTTCGGTTTTAACCAAACGGACATGCCGATAGATACCGGCTCCCGGATACCAACGCGAATCGTACTTTTCCGTATCCAACCGCACGGCTACCACATTGTCCACCCCGAACAATAGATAGGGCGTCAAGTCGACCCGAAAAGAACTGTAGCCAAAAGGACGTTCTCCCACTTTCTTTCCGTTCAGCCAAACCTCGGCATTCGCCATAGCCCCGTCAAAATCCAAATAAAACCGCCGCTTCTTGTCTTTAGGAGATACCGTAAAGTGTTTCCGATACCAACCAATTCCCCGCCAAGGTAATTTTCCGGTATAACCTTCCAAATCGATACGGAAAGGTCCTTCAATAGCCCAGTCGTGCGGCACATCCAATTTACGCCAACCCGTATCATCCACCTCGTAGGCTTCCAGCGAATCCGGCTCCTCTATACGTGTCCCGTCCGCCTGCAAACCGAACCGAGCAAACCGCCAATCCTGATCGAAATCAGACACGTTCCGTTGTCCCCAAGCAGACCATCCGATCAAATTCAAATAAGCAATTACCAAAAAAATTCCAAACTCAATACGACTATTTTCCATAAAACCGAAACCAATTAAAATCAACAAATCCATCGACTCCTTCTTCCGTCACCGAATAATTGAAAAGAGCAAAGCGGTTACCTGTAAAACAAAGCCCCAAATCCATGTTCAACACATTCCCAACAGGAAAAAACGCTACGCCATCCAAGCTACAATAAAAACGAGCTGTCCAATCCTTATCCGTTACACGTGCTCGTATCCAAACTTTATCCTGTTTCAAATTATCCACTACCGTTTCAACGATCTGCCCGTTGTTACACATCACCACTTTTCGCTTACCTTCAACCTGTTGAACACCGACATAAGCATAAGGAAATTGAAATATGCCAAAACCAGCCACATTTCCATCCTTCAATCCAGTCACATCCATCTCTACCGTACCAGATGAACTCGGTCCTTGCACACGTTGAGTCAACGTATTACGTGCACTTTTCAAATCCTCCGCTTGCGAAGCTTTCAAACGCATATGGCCCGGACGCTCCGCTAGAGACCACCGTTTATTATCTGGATTATGATTCCATTGCCATTGCAAACCCAAGCGCTTGCTCTCAAACTCATCTGTAGTTGCCGGATTCTTGATTTTATATGTCTTCCCTACATTCGGTTTCTGATAAACAACAGCATCCTTACCATTCGCTCCTAACATAGGCCAACCATCCACCCATTTTACAGGCAACAAACAAGGAACACGTCCGATCTTATCACGATCTTGCATGATTATAAACCACCAATCCCCGTTTTTTAACTGCACCATTCCACCCTGATGAGGACCGTTAGGAGGATAAGAACTATTATCGCTAAAAATCACTTTATGCTCAAAAGGTCCATAAATACTTTTTGAACGAAGACAAACTTGCCACCCTTCCGTTCCTCCTGCAGGGCAAAGAATGTAGTACATCCCATTAATTTTGTACACATGAGATCCTTCCATTGCTGCACTTCTCTTCTGGTCTTCATTATAAATATTCTTATTCCAAATCTCGACAGGTTCACCCTTGACTGATTTCAAATCTGCGTTCAATTCCGACACATACAGAGTATTCTGTCCATGCACGACATAAACCCTGCCATCGTCATCAAACAAGACACCTGGATCATACAGATAATCAGGGAAAATAGTCCTACTCCAAGGTCCCTCCGGCTTTTCTGCTTCACAAACCGAAAAATGTCCAGTTTCTGTTCCCCATCCATAAGGAGTACAAAAAAAGACATAAAACTTCCCATTGTGATAGCGTATCGAGTTCGCCCAAGAGCCATTCAGATACAGATTTCCCCCTTTAAGGTCATATCGCGGATCTTCATCATAACGATCTACCGCATAACCAACAATTTCCCAATTGACCAAATCTTTTGACTTAGCAATCGGGCATCCCGGAACATAATGCATACTGGTAGAAACGAAATAAAAATCATCTCCCACACGAATAACATCCGGATCCGGCCAATCGCCCCACATAATCGGGTTTGTAAATGTTCCATCTCCATTATCCGGAGTCCAGACTTGTTGCGCTTTAGCCACAGACAATATCAAAGACAGGAATAAGATTTCTAAAAAATAAAACTTCAAGTTCATATCATTACTTGTTTTTATTTTACATCATAAACTTTCAACTCATTGGAAGACTTCAAATGTCTTCTTTTCATATTCTCGAAAAAAACATTTTTTCCCAAGACATTCCCTTCATAGGTCGTTCTTTGGATCGACACATGCTTACAACCATTCAAATAAAACATATTTTTATTATCTGCAACAGGTTCGAACCGAGTAGTCCGTACAACCATATTATCCACAAAAGAAAGTCCTTCCGTACTTTTAGCATATAGAATCGGATAATCATAACAGTCAAAACGATTTCCTTCTATACGTATATTCTTATGAACTGGATGATCTACATCCACTATCGAGTTGGAGGGATTAATTGCAATAACCGCATTTCCAGGTCCGCCATTGTAAGCACAATCGATAAATGTATTTCCTTTTATCCAAACATCACATACCGGACCGGATTCGAACCAGCCTTCCGCATCACCTTCTATCAATATAGCCGACATCCCTGTCCTACAGTACACATTGTTTTCTATCAAAACACTACGTGGAGTCGTTACCAAAGTCCCCCGAGTACTTGTCCGAGTAAAATAGTTGTCCCTAATCACTACTGAAGGAGTACAACTGAGATTCTCTACACAATCTTTATTCAAATCCAGCCAGTTCGGCACATCTCTATCAAACTCGACCTGCCAAACCCGGTCAGAGAGTCGTTTCACATTCCGAACACAGGCCGTTGCCAAACGTTCCATCGTGACAGCCTTCACAAAAGCAACCGTATCACCAATAAAATAACTCTGAAAACCATAACTCTGCCCATGCATGAAACGCAAGTTCAACGTCTGAGAATTGATTTTTTCCAACGCCCTCAAATTGGTGCCGTGAATATTTATCGGGTCGTCGTGTGCTCCTGAAAAGTAACAACTATCAATCAAAATCAGTCCTTTACATCCCGAAAAATGCATCATATCTGCCGAAGCAGCCAATACTCTACCCGATTCCAAGCGAGGCACACACCGAACCCTACTCATCGTAATATTCTCCGAATATTGGCTAACAATTCCCAAACCATGCATATAATGCATCTGCATTCCATCCAAAAGGACATTCTGGCTTTCTAAAATAAACATTCCGACTTGATCACGGATGACATCTCGAATGGTTAATACATTTCCTTTTTTTGGGAAAAAATTTTGAGGAGTAGAAAAGCAAACAATCCCCGGTTCAAGTTCCTCAGCTTTGACAGACGACAAGACATGCCAACCATCCGAATAGCAGAAAGTCTCTCTGTCCGGATCAAATTCTATACAATGATTTCGATGAGATTTCCAACCTTCCCCATATAGATACATCCGCCCGTCCACAATCTCATAATCAGTATCCCGATGAACATTCACTACCGTTTTTCCTTGTTCCGTCCGTACATACTGTAATTCCGATCCTGAAGGCCTTTGGAAATCAATATGCAAATCATACAATGAAACACGACGGCATTGTTCCAAAACGATCGTTGTCATTTCGCCATGAAACATCAATAAAGCGCCATTCCCCTCTACCTTCAAATCCTCTATCCCTTCAAACAAAAGACCAACTGTTTTGATTTTAGAAGGACATTCCTCTTCAGAACTTGTATTTGAAATAAAATAATCTCTACGAATTGCACCCTCTGGCCATATATCGTAACGTCCTTGAGAGAAGTACAAAACTTGCGCCTTTCTTTCTTTACATGCCTGGATAGCGGACTGTATTTGAGTCACACAATTTTCATACGAATAGACTTTGGCTCCGAAATCCGATACATAAACCGTATCGCTTTGTTGGGCATGAGCCAGACAAAGACCAACCCACCAAAAGACCAAACATAAACATATTCTTGTCATCGCCTTTAATACTTATCTTTGTATTTTCAATTCAAAACATCATCTCATATGGCTTTCAGACTATCCTTCTCACCATCTTTAACTCTATATAAATTCAATCAACAGAAACGAAGTTAAAACAAAACTCATGCAAAAATGAGAATAGCAACTTTTGAAGTAGTTGTGCTTCTAACAAAATACTCGAAAAGTTGCTATATCTTTTAGAGTGATGACTCCATTAATCCATCAAACTATTTGTTTACAGATTAACGCAACCACCATTTATCTTCTTGTTGCTTAATGTTTTCATTCTGATCAATAGAAGCTTGAGGAATAGGCCAAAAATAACGACCTTCACCTTCTACCCAAATACGTTGTTCAAAAACAAGCGGATTATCGTGTTTCTGAGTTTCCGGATTCCAACGTTTCCACCCATAGGCAGGCCCATTGAGTACTTTAGGTGCAATTCCCCAACGTATGATATCATAGTAACGCAATCCTTCGAAAGCTGTTTCGACACGACGCTCATGGCGCACTTTGGCAATCATATCACTTTGGCTAGTCACAGCCGGATATTCGGGCATTTCTGCACGATTACGGATATCATTAATAAGCCCCAAGGCTTCCCCTAAGTTTTCGTTTAACTCGACCAAGGCTTCAGCCCTCATCAGTAGGATATCTGCATAACGAAAAATCGTTATATTCTTATGTCCCAACCATCTATCTGGTTCTTCTCCTTCCAAATCAGTCCATTTAGTCAACAAAAAACCAGTACTTACGGGTTCTTTGCCAATATAATCACGGCTATCCGGATCTTCCACACCATAACGCGAATCAACTTTTCCCCCTTTAATCCATTCCCAACCCGGGTGTATGATCGTCGATTTCAAACGAGGATCACGAAATTCATATTCGCCATAACTCAACATACCGGCTTGGTCTAATTCCGCACGTTTAGCCACGTGAGGACAGTTCAACGTTTCACACTGATCATATGGGTGACCTTCGATACACTCATATTCATCAACAATGTCCTGCAAAGGAAGCAAACCTTTCCATCCACAATAGACAGACGATGGATAGGAAAGGTTATTATTCAAGCTATGCGTCTTCAAGGAAGGGAAGTATTGACGTTCGAAAATAACTTCATTATTGTTACCATCGGCTTGAGGACGGAACAACTCTTCGTAGCTATGCTTTTTAGGATCGCCATCATAAGCACGATATAAACCATAACGTCCTCCGTCGATAATAGCCTGAGTTGCAATCAAGACTCTTTTATAAAGATCTTCAGTTGACTTTTTACTATTTTTCAAGAAACTTATGTATTTTGATTTAGCCGCTTCATGCAAAGAGACACGAGCGATCATAGCGTTGACCACATCTTCGGTGACACGACCCGATTCAAAGTTCGGAGCCTTTTTGATATCTACTAAACATTCTTCCAACTCATTAATTACAAATTCGTACACATCGGCACGAGGCGTACGTGTCAACTGGCGAGACTCTTCGACGGTCAACACCTTATCAACCAAAGGTACATCTCCGAAGAAAAAAAGCATGTCATAGTAATTCAATGCACGAATAAAACGAACTTCAGCACGCATATGCGCATATTGATCTGGAGTCAGATATTCTTTAGATAGTTCCAAACCATGAAGTACATAGTTCATCTGAGCAATGGCCTTATATTTCCATTCGTCCTCCAACCCCCGGGAAGTAGGACGCAAGTCTCCATTGGCAAAGTGTTCGACCCCCCACCAAGTCGAGTTGTCGGTCCAAGCATCACGGAAAGCAATAATGTTGTCGCCATCACCTTGATAAACGTAATCATAGCATCCGTCTACCATCATTTTAGCTTGCTGCTCACTTTTCCACCATGCATCTTCCGGAATCTTATCCAATGGAGGTGTCGTTAAAAAGTCATCGCATCCTGTTAAGGTAACCATACAAAGCGTTACCATCATGATATGTTTTAAAGTTTTCATTACACTATCTTTTATTCAATTAAAACTGTAGATTTAAACCAAACGAATAAGTTCGAGACAACGGATATGTATATGCGTTGAGTGTTTCCGGGTCGTATCCGGGAGTAAAGTTGCTAATCGTAAATAAATTGTTAGCCGAGAAGTAAAGACGGATATTAGAGAATCCCGTACTCTTCAACAAACCGCTAGAGAAGTTGTAACCAACCTGCAAATTTTTCAGACGCAAATAGCCAGCATTAATCATCCAATAGTCGGAAGTCATATGGTTGAATCCTAATGAACTTGTAGCTTCTAGCAGACGAGGATATTTGGCATCGCGGTTGTCTTCGGTCCAATAATCCAACTGATGCTCGAAAGCCGGACCTTTCCCCTGATCGGAAAGCGGACGAATGCTAGGACCATTCAAAATATAGTTACGCTTGCCAACACCTTGGAAGAATACACTAAAGTCAAAACCTCTCCATGCACCATTCAAGGTGATACCAAACAGATAGTGAGGATCGCGATCACCCAAAACCACACGGTCATCAGCATCAATTACACCGTCATTGTTCTGATCTTTGTACTTCACATCCCCCGGAGCTGCATAGCGACGGCTATAAACAGGCGAGTTCTTCACTTCTTCTTCCGTCTGAAATAAACCTAACGCTTCATAACCATAGTATGAGTTCATGGCCAAGCCTTCTGCCGTATAGCCGTCTTTCCACGGACTCGTTCCGCCCAAATCTTTTACTTCATTCTTGTTATTAGACAAATTTGCCTGAATACCATAAGAAAACTCACCGATTTTGTCGTTCCAGCTCAGCTCCAATTCCCAACCGTTGTTTTGCACTTCACCAATATTGACATTAGGTTTATCAAAACCATATTCCAAAGGAACAGGTAAACCGATCAAGATGTCTTTCGTATTTTTGATGTAGTAGTCAAATGTTACCCCCAAACGGCTATCCAACATACGGGCATCAAAACCAACATCAAACATGGAAGTCTTTTCCCAACCCAAATCCTTGTTTCCTAACCCACTCAGATAGGCCGACAGGATATACTGATTGCCCAAAGCCGCATTTCCAAAGCCAATCGTAGAGTAACTCGGATAAAGACCTACACCGGTAGTGGCACCTGTCAATCCCCAAGAAGCGCGAATTTTCAAGTCATTCAAATAATTTTGTGTCTTTTCCATAAAACTTTCACTGCTAATACGCCATGCCGCCGAAACAGATGGGAAAGTAGACCAACGACTTCCACTTGCCAAACGAGAAGAACCATCAGAACGCATCTTCAAAGAAAGCAAATACTTGCTGGCATAGTCGTAGTTCAAACTACCTATGAAAGAAGCGATTGCCCAGTGAGTAGCAGAACCTCCATTTGACCAATTCTCTTTTGAACCAGCATCAAGTACATGAAGAATATCTGTAGGAAATCCGTCGCGATAAGCACTGATTCCATCCCACTTTTCATTTTCCTGCTGATATCCGGCCAAGATATCCAAATTGTGTTTATCAAATTTCTTCTGATAAGTAAACAAAGCCTGCAAGTTGTAATATTGGGTAAAGTCACGCCCTTCGTCCAGTGCATTTTGCCCCATATAAGTCACTTCCTGAGTATCATAATTGGTATACCCCACCATGCGTTTGAAAGTAGTCGATTTGTCAAACTTAAAATTCACGTTAGCAATACCTTGAAACTTCAAGCCATCCCAAATATCATATGTCACCTTAAAAGTTCCTGATGCATCATGAGTGTCTTTCAAATTATGTCCCCTCTGATATAAATCAGCCATAGGGTTAACCACCGATTTAGCGTTCATGGCATAACTTCCATCCGTATAATAAGCGATATCAGTAGGGTTCATTTTATATACATCGCTAATGATACCATCCATATCATCCACTTCATCTTTTTGCCTCAAAATATAACGCATATCGAATGACAAACTCAACTTTTTAGTCAATTGAGCATCAATATTCGAACGGACGTTATAAACTTTGTGCTGTGATTCAGGCAATGCACCTGTCTGGTAATCCAAACCGGCACTCAAAAAATATTTGATATTCTCGGCACCACCGGTAGCCGAAATAGCATGACGCGTAGTAATACTGTTTTCAAACATCAAGTCGACCCAATCCGTATTGCCATAGTGATTCAAGTCAGAGCCATCGGCATATTTACGAATCTGATCCTCACTATAATACTGATTTTTACCAGCTTCCGGTTTCAAATTATACATGGCTTCATTACGCATACGAGCGTATTTTTCTGCACTAACCATCTTAGGCATTTCAGTTGGTGTATTTACACCAACATAACCATTATAACGAAAAACAGGTTTACCTGCTTTTCCCCGTTTGGTCGTAACCAAAATTACACCATTTGCTGCACGCGAACCATATACGGCAGCCGAAGCTGCATCTTTCAAAACAGAAACACTCTCAATATCTTCTACGTTTAAATAGTTGAAGTTCTCAGCATCAGTGGGAATACCATCAACTAACAACATTGGTGAACCACCTGAATTCAATGAGGTAGCACCACGCAACTGCATACTTGAGGCTTGCCCCGGACGACCAGACTGAATGATAGACAGACCAGGTACTTGACCTTGCAATGCATCAGCGACAGAGCTAACAGGACGGTTTTCCAAAACATCAGCCTTGACAGAAGTTACTGCATTAGTTAAATTACCTTTCTTAACAGTACCATAACCAACAACAACCACTTCATCCAAAGCCTTCGTGTCTTCACGCAATGTTATATTAATCACACTCTCCTTACCTACTTTTACCACCTGTTCATTAAAACCGATATAAGAAATCTGCAAGCTGTTTCCCACCGCAACCGTCAAGGTGTATTTACCATCCATATCCGTCACAGTACCGTTGGTTGTCCCTTTCTCTACCACATTCGCACCAATAACAGGTTCACCATTCTCGTCCTTTACAATACCGCTCACCCTTTTCTTATTCTGCTGCTGTACATCGGGTTTTAAAACCGATTCTGTCGAAAGAATAATCTTCTTATCTACCACCGAATAGCGCACATTAGTACCGGCAAAAATATTATCTAGCACTTTAAATATATCACTCTTATTCGCATCTACCGACACTCTACGGTCCAAATCAACATGCTTAGTATTGAAAAAGAACGAAAATTCCGATTGATTTTCTATTTCATCCAAAACGGTCTGGACTGTTTGATTCTGCATTTTTAGATTCACAGTTGCTTTTTGCGCATAGCTGTTCGTGGCTTGCGCCAAGCCGATCGAACAGCATAACAAGAATATGTATAGCTTCATAACTCTTGGAATTTTGTTTAAGGTAAACCAAAGTGACTCTGGTACCCAAAACTGTTGGGTATTACAATGTTTTTGCATAATTTTGTAGTGATCTAATTAATAAAAAATGGTTTATTACAGCTTGTCGCCAAACAAGCGTTTTAAAGTTAACTCATTTCATCCGGAGGAATACGCCAATATTCTTCCGGATGTTTTTCTTTAAGGAGGTCTGTTTTTCATGTTTACTTTGATTGTTTAATAGATTTCTATTTTCGTTTTTTCATTTATGGTATCCTGCGTATCCAAATAACGCCATTTGATATTAGATGATATTTTGAAAATTTCCAATATGCGATCCAACCGTTGATGACTGAAGGATCCGGTAAAAGCTTCACTCCGCAGACGGTCATTGGATAATACGAAAGTTACATTAAACCGCTTCTCCAGCATCCGCAAGGCTTCAGGCAGAGGGGTTGCATGGAAAACAACCTTTCCGTCTTTCCAGGCAATCTCTGACTCACCATTCGTTTCGGTCAGTTGTATCCGGGAAGAAGAGGAGTCATAGGTCAGTTTCTGTCCGGGTTTCATCAATACGGCTGTGGACTGCCGGTTTTTCATATAGTCGAAGCGAACACTTCCTTCGATCAGGGTGGTAGAAACAAAGTCGTCTTTTTCAAATGCTTCAACATTGAATGAAGTACCCAACACCTCTATCTTTGTTTCATGGGGAGTAGAGATGACAAAGCCATGCTCCGGGTCTTTCCGTACTTCAAAAAAAGCTTCCCCCTCTAAAGTCACTCTTCTTTTATCCTTATCGAAAAAAGACGGATAAGCTAGTTTCGATTCCGAATTAAGGTGGACAACAGAACCATCCGGCAAATTAACCGTAGTCGTCATGCCCGGATTCGTTTTTACTTCAATGATCTGGGCTATTTCGACCGGACGGGGTTTCAGATTCTGTATACCGAAGACTATCAAAAGAGGTATAAACAGAATGGCTGCAACGCGTTGCAGCCAAGTAACCACGGTTACTTTAGGACGAGCACTGCCTTTGCTCATCTTTTGACAGACTGAAGACAATGCTTTCTCCGTATCCACTTTCGATAACACCTGCATCGTATCCGTTGCCAGATAAAGAGTATGAATTTGCTTGGCAATCCGGTAATTTTCATCCGATTGCCTTATCCATCCCTCAACCATCCGACACTCTTCGGCTGTCGCTTCGCCGGAACAATAGCGTGGAAGAAGGTATTCTATCATATCTGTATTCGGTGTTTCCATGTGTATATTTATCCTTGTTTACCTATTAGACAAGAGAAGTCGAACGGATTCCTAAACAAAAAACCATCTTTTTTCAATATTTTTTTACCACCATAAAAAAGTCAAAACAGTTTCTTATCTTTGTGAACAGATATATGGAAGGAGAAAAACTACAAACCACAGAAGAACGCTTTTTACTTTCAGCCATGCAACATGGAGATCTAAAAGCCTATGGTGTCTTGTTCAGAAGATACTATCCGATACTCTGCGCTTATGCGACAAAGTTTGTAGAATTGAAAGATGCCGAAGAGATTGTGCAGGATGTGATGCTATGGTTATGGGAAAACCGAGAAACGCAAACCTTCGAAACGTCTCTAAGTCAATACCTGTTCAAAACGGTCTATCATCGCGCCGTCAATCTGATTGTCCACCATCGATCCCAGCTAAGAGCCGATACTCTTTTCTATGAAAACATGCAGTAGATGCTACAAGATACCGATTTCTACCAACTCGAAGAGCTAAAAAGAAGGATTAAGGAAGTGGTAGACGCTTTGCCTCCCACTTATCGGGAAGCTTTTGTCATGCACCGCTTCGATAATAAAAGTTATAAAGAAATTGCCGAAATCCTGCAAGTATCCCCCAAAACCGTCGACTACCGGATACAACAGGCATTAAAGCAATTACGGATAACGTTGAAAGATTATCTGCCGTTGATCCTGTTATTATTGCCCGGAGATTTCCTGTCGTAAATACAACACACATCCGCTATTCCCAATCAGGTCGATGGTAACCTCATTGCGGTTATCCAACTTGATCTTCTTGATATCGACGACATCCTTTTTCTTTTCGGAAGCCTGGTAATAGAGCGTAGCGGCATACCCCTTTTTGTTTTTCAGAAAATCAAGGGGTAAGGAGATTTGTTTCTTGTCTCCGGCATTCAACAGGCTAACATACCAATCGGAACCCGAACGGCGGGCGACCACAGCATATTTGCCCATCTCTCCCTCAAGGAAGCGAGTTTCGTCCCATACAGTCGGAATAGAATTATAAAAACGGGTTGCGGCATCTGTTTTGATCACAGACTCGGCAGAGCCTGCACCACCGGCCCGTCTCGGTGATTTTTCGGGACGGTCATACCAATAGACAAACTGCCAAGGACTATAAATAGCGACCAATTTAGCCAATTGGGCAACACGTCCCCCCATCTTTTCCGTAACTCTTTCCGCAAAATAACAATTGGTATAGTCACCTGCTCCACAGATCATGCGGTTATATAATGTATAGATAGTCTGGTCCAGCGACGGACTTTCTTCGTCGCCACGGATACCTTCTTGAGTCAGTAAATTCGGATACGTGCGTGAATAACCCGTCGGACGATATTCATCGTGTATATCCACCATCAGTTCATATTTGGCAGCTTTGCGTACTGCTTGATGCAACCATGCCGTAGCATACTGGTCACCCACATTCACAAAACCATATTTCACACCTTTGATCCCCCATTTTTTATATAAAGGCAGGATTTCATCCAGTTGCTGATGCAGCGCTTTTTTATTCACATAGACCAATATGCCTACATCTTTTGAATTGGCATATTCTATTACTTTAGGCAAATCGAGCGGGCCTTTCGAACGGGCCGGATCGACCGTAACGGTAGTCGCATCCGATTTCACATCTTCTTCCGCCCCATACCAACCGGCATCAAACAGCACATAAGCGATATTGTTTTCTGCTGCAAAATCAATACAAGCCATACTGCCGGCCGTTGTCAACGTGACTTCACGAATCACCTGTCCGGGCTTGATCCAGCTGGTGTTCGCTATCTGATTAGGTTCGTTTAAATTTAGAACGAAGTAATTATTTTCGACCAATTTTCCCGGATGACCGGCGACCATTACATAACGCCAGGGAGATCGATAGCCGGCCAGATCCAAATTGACTTTTCCCGACAAAGCAGATTGTACCCCAAACCCAGTCTCACTCTTCTCTAATTTCATGCGGGAATAATCGACAAGGGCAGCTTCTCCGATTGCAACAAACCGGTTATCATTGACCTGGATCACCTGAGGACGATCGGCAGCACCTTTCAACGCACTCAATTTCGTTTCGGAATAAGCTCCTTGTGCCATGCCGGTTACCCAAGTCTTGCAGTCTTCCTGAAAAAGAAACTGCGTCTTCTCATCAGTTACCGTTCGGTTCCAAAAATCCAGTTTATCGAAGGCATAACGGAACGCCAGTCCTTCATCGTAAAGACGGACACTCAACAGCATTTCTTTCCGATTCTCATCCGACTGAAGTGTTAACACAACCTCATTATATCGATCTGTCACGACGGACCGCTCTCCATAAACGGGTTGCCAGGTCTGATCGACCGATTCCCTTTTTTGGTCCACCACCTTCCAGTTGCCTTTCAGGATATTCTCATCCAAAGAGAACTGCAACGTCTTAGCCGTCACCACCTTTTCCCCATCGTCAAATAAATCTATTTCTACATTCTTCCCTCCGACCTTGATCTCGGCATTCATTTTTCCGGAAGGGCTGACAAGTGGAAAAGCAGCTTGCCCACAGGCACCCATAGACGAATTCTTCTTGATAACAAGACACGCACCGCCGCCGGGAGCCAGCTTCAATGTCAGTTTATCATTGTTTGTCAGTTGCCGAGTCGCCACCTTCAGGCTTTCCCGGTTTGTCAGGTAGTGGGCATCATCACCGTCTTCGATGACTTCGACGGTATATGTCCCTTCTTTCAGGAAAGAAAGAGGCAGATCTATCGTCCTTCCAGATTCATTCGTGGCCGCACCGACTAGGTAGGCATCATCCGTTTCCCTCATCATAACGATATACTCCCCGATTTCACCGGCCAAGGTACGGCTCTCTTTCCACGGCATTTTCTGGGCAGACAGGAAGTTCAACAAAGCCGGATACTTCCGGTAATATTCCGGAATATCCGGTAAAATAGTCACACCAGAAAAAGTGATCAATGTACGGGCTGCTTCCGAAACCAGTGTAGAAGGAACGGGTTGGCTCTCGTCCACACGTGTCGTATGTCCTTGGCGAAGGTCGAACATCCCGTTATTCATATCCACCGGACCGGCAACCATATTGACGAAAACGGTCGTCACAAATGTTTTAGGCTCGAACACATGATGTCCGTCCAATTGGGCGTGGCAATATTCGCGTGTCACGGCATTTGGCCAAGTACGCATCTGTCCATAAGGATGAACCGGACCGTCATGGAAATCGACCAACAGACGGTTTTGCGCACAAAGCTCGGTAATCTTTTTCGTCCACCGGTTCTTTTCTTCTTGTGTTCCGCTCATAAAACCATATTTAACCCCGGCAGCTCCCCAATCACCATACTGTTTCAAGGTCTTTTCTATCGGATATTTCCGACCTCCGACATCATTCAGATAAAGCCAGATTCCGACACCTTTCTCTTTTCCATATTTCAACAGCCGTTGTACATCCTGCGCTTTTTCTCCTTTAACCGGATCGGAATCCGATTCGAATTCCGGCCCGTACCAATTGGCATCCAACACCAGGTATTTGAAGCCCCGCTCGGCAGCAAAATCAACCATTCGCACCCAGGAAGGATAAGACATCCCATATGTAAATCCATCCCACACAGCCCCGTTGATACGCCAATCCCAGACAGCCAGTCCCGGTTTCACCCACGAAAAGTCGTAGCGAGGATCGGGATCCGGGTTTAACAACTCCAACAAATGGGAATCGGTCAACGCACCAGGTGTCGTCCCATACAAAACGACACGCCAAGCTGAAGTATATCCCGGTGACAAGCTGGCCGGTTTAGATACAACCGAAAAGAGCGATTCGCCTCCTTTGGACTGTAAAACAAGAGGGGCTCCTGTTTCCAGACAAGCTTCATGAATCGCCATATAATGTTTATCGCCCGCCTTCACGGTCATCACCGGCAGACGGGTTCCATCTGTTTCCGTCAACTTTTCAGGTCCTATATTGTGATTCTCCCCATTATAGAACCATGCTGTATAATCTCCAGCAAAGTTATAGGCTGTCAGTTCGGACTGCACATTTACGCATTTTCCTTCGCCTTCCGGTATTTTATAACAGAATGCAAAGCCGTCATTATATCCTCGAACCACTAACTGCATCCGCTCCGGTTGCCTGTTCGGATTCAACAAATTGATCACCAATTCGTTGAAATGATCTTCGACCACAGCCCGCTTTCCCCAGAGCGGTCTCCATTCATCCCTGACTTGCCGGTCAGATACATTCTCTATTTTCCAACCGGAAGAAGGAACCGTCTCCTGCGATTCCAGTTTAAAACCCAGTGGGGATTCTTTAATCAATATTTCTCTATTGGCAGCAAAAGTGTATGTCAGCAGACCGTCGTTATGTCGCTGAATAGCCATCACCAACTTTTTGTCGGGAGAGAAAACCTGATACAGTTTGGGAAGATATTGAGCCCAAACGCAATCTCCCCCCAGCCATACGAACAACAGCAAAACAAATGTTACAAATCTTGTATTCATAATATGTTTTTGTAGGTATTAATATTAGATCCTTTCATTTTACTTTCATGGTTCTCAAATTGCAAATCATAATCCATCGGGCAAATGACTAGTCCTGAAATAGCGTTACAGTTATTGGACAAAAATAAAACCTTTATCAC
>DXRF01000045.1 GCA_019411205.1 Parabacteroides sp.
GTATTATATATTATATGTATGGAAACAGGCCGGAATGGATCAGCAGAAAGACCAGTTGCGTCTTTTCGGCGATGTATCCTTGCGGAGTGATATAACGAATACGTTGCGGAATTATTTACAATATATCGATCCGCTGGAGATTCCTTCCGAAGCCTATCTGATGGGGCCGGAAGTGTTGCAGGCTCCGCTGGATCTTATAGCTCTATCATTATGCGAATTATAAGTGGAATATACGGACGGCGGCGTTTTGAAGTCCCGTCTACCTTCAGTGCTCGTCCGACGACGGACTTTGCGAAGGAAAATATCTTCAATGTGATCTCTAACCATATCGATTTTGAGGGATTGGATGCGCTCGACCTGTTTGCAGGGACGGGAAGCATCTCTTTCGAACTGCTTTCACGCGAGTGCAGGAGCGTGACGGCGGTCGAAAAGAATAATGCGCATGCCTCCTTTATCGCCAAAGTCGCCAAAGAGCTGAAAACGGATTCGCTGACACTGATTCGTGGTGATGTCTTCCGTTATCTCCATTCGGCTCCGGCCCAGCGTTTCGATTTCATCTTTGCCGATCCTCCTTATGCCTTGAAAGAATTGCCCGAAGTACCGGAACTTGTCTTCGAGCGTGATCTGCTGCGGGACGGAGGAATCTTCGTGATGGAACATCCGAAGACAAATGATTTCTCTGGGTTACCCTATTTTTACCAGCACCGTGTTTACGGTTCGGTGAACTTTTCCATCTTTATTAAAGAAGGGGAGAAAACAGACGCATAAACGATTCGGCTATACGTTGCTTGAGCGGACGTTTCAGCCAGCGTGACGGCACCAGCCTTTCGCAACTGTGCATGTCGTGCAGGAATACTTTCTTCATTTGTTGGGCGAATGAGGGCTGGTAGACAAAGGCGTTGATCTCGAAATTATGTTCGAAGCTGCGGAAGTCCATATTGGCGGAACCGATGCAGGTCAGTTCGTCGTCCGCCACCATCAGCTTCGAGTGCAGGAATCCCGGTTTGTAGAAGTAGACCTTGACGCCCGCTTTTACCATTTCATCAATGAAAGAGTGAGTCGCCATGTTTGCCGTACGCGTATCCGAACGCTTGGGAAGCATCAGACGCACGTCGACACCTCCCAAAGCAGCTATCTGCAGAGCTTGGTTCAGCCCTTCGGTCGGAAGGAAGTAAGGAGTCTGGATAAATACATATTTCTTGGCGTTGGCAATCGTGAAGATGGCCGCCTGCAAGAGTGTACGCCATTGCCCGACGGGCCCGCTGGTGCAGATCTGCATGATGTTATCGTCCGAAAAGACCGGAAGCGGCGGATAATAGATTTTCTCGTTCAGGAGTTTCTTGCTGACCACATACCAGTCGATCAGGAATGCGGCCTGTAAACCGTGTACCCCCTTTCCAATGATCTTGAAATGTGTGTCCCGCCACGTCCCCCAGTTGGTCCCTTTTGTGTAGCGGTCAGCAATGTTCATGCCACCCATAAAGCCGACTTTACCGTCTATGATTACGATTTTCCGGTGGTTCCGGTAGTTTACCTTGCTGGTGAAGATCGGAAATGCCACTTTTAGGAAAGCATTGACCTCGATGCCGGCATCCGACATTTCCTTGAAGAACTTGTCTTTCACGTTCCAGCAGCCCACATCATCGTAAAGGACGCGGACTTCTATTCCTTCTTTGGCTTTCTCGATCAGCAGTTTTTTGACCTTGTTCCCGATCTCATCATCGCAGAAAATGTAATATTGGAGGTGGATATGATGGGTCGCTTTGGCCATCTCTTGCAGAAGGTCGTGAAACTTGTCTGCCCCGTTCGTATAGATCGTGATGTCGCTTCCGTAGAGCAGGGACGATTGGTTGCTGTTTGTCAGCAGTGTGACTAGTGGCTGGTAGGGGGCCGGAACGGAACAGGCATCTTGTGGGAGTTTTCCTTCTTGCGGCCGCTTCATGATGCGCTTATAGGTGCGCCGGGAGATAATCCGTTGTTTCCGGTTATCCTGCCCGAAGAAGAAATAGAACAGGAGCCCGATACCGGGAGCAAGCAGCAACACGATCACCCAGGGAATCGTTTTCAACGGATTCCGGTTCTCTGTGATGATAACCAGCACCAACCCAAGAATGGTGACACAGTATAATATGATAAATATTATGCCCACTATCCATTGTATATGTATGTGTATGAGTGCCAGCATTTCGGATGTTTTTATATCTGTCAGTATGTTGTAATTTGTAAAGATAGGAAGCTAAAACGGAAATAGCAAATGCGGAAGCCGTGTTTTTGTAAACCATATAAGGGAAACATTGTTCAATCTTTACTACATTTGACGTCATTAATATAGAATAGATTATGATTACTTATGTTATTATCGGGATCACGGTTATCGTGTCCTATGTTTGTTTCGGTAACTATGAGTTGTTCCGGAAGTTGGCGTTCATACCGTATCGTGCCATTCATAATCGGGAATGGTATCGGTTGGTTACGCACGGTTTCGTGCATGCCGACATGACGCATCTGCTTGTGAATATGTTCACATTCTGGTCGTTCGGGACATATATGGAGAGTGCTTTCGGCTATTTGGGACTCGGTACGGGTGGCTATCTGGGATTGTATTTCGGTGGGATGGTTGTCGCTTCGCTGTATGATCTGATTCGCCGGCGCAATGATCCTTACTATGTTTCGATTGGGGCATCGGGAGCTGTATCGGCCGTCTTGTTCACTTCTATCTTTCTGGACCCGTGGGGAAAGATTTTGTTTTTCGCCGTACTGCCGGTTCCGGGGATTATCTTTGGTGTGATCTACTTGGCCTATTGCCAGTATATGGCAAAGAAAGCGGGTGATAATGTCAATCATAACGCCCACTTCTACGGAGCGCTTTACGGCTTGATTTATCCGGCCATATTGGAACCTTCGTTGATCAAAAGGTTTTATTTGTCACTTTTGGCTTGACTCGAAAATAACCAAAAGATCAAGGCCGAACCTGCTTCGCTACTCCGTTCGCTGTCGCGTCTGAAACTCGCTTCGCTCAAACAGCGACGCTCCGGGCGCTGCGCTTAACGCTCGCCAGCTTAGGCCGGAAGTAGAGCCTGACGGCTCTTTGGGGATGGCCGATACTGACACTTATGTAGCAGGCAGTATCGGCCATCCCAAGAGAAAGCGTAGCTTTCTATGAAAGGCCTAAGCGGACAGGCGTAAAGCGGAGGGGAAAGGCAGAGCGTCCGGAGCCTGCGCTGTTTGAGCGAAGCGAGTTTCGCAGGCTCCAGCGTAGCCTTTGCCCGGAGTAGCCTGGACGGTTCAGCCTTGATCTTTTGGTTACTTTTGGATCAAGCCAAAAGTAATGATAAATCATCAGAATCTACCACCTGGAGGCGGACCCATCGGGCCGCCGTGTCTCGGTCCTCTTCTGCCTGGTCCGGGCACATCGTTCATGCTGGCTCCTCCTTTAAAGATGCTGAAACGGTAGATGAAATGTACCATGAAATAGCTACCCAGGGTATTGTATTCGGAATCTTGTGTATAGCTGGCGGTTACACTGCGGGAGATGTTGCTGCGTTGTTTCAGTATGTCGTATATCTTAAAACGGAGTGTAGCCTGGTTTCCTTTCAGGAATGATTTGGAAGCAGAGGCGTTCCATAGCACTTCGTTTTGCTTGAAACCATCTGAATAGCCGGAGTTTGTCGACCAGTTGATATCACTTTCCACTTTGAAATCGAGTGGGAGATAGATCGTTGTCGTTCCGCCCACACCATAGTTGAAAGCGTTCAGTTCGCTCTGTCCCTGGAGTGAGTTTTGTGTTCCGTTGTAACGGATGTTGCCGTTTAGTCCGAGATCCAGATAGTCGGAACGGAAATCGATACCGGCACGTTCCATCAGAATCAGGTTTTTGTTCGTATTCTTTTCGTCGTTGATAAAACCGTTCCTATTGGCGTATGAGGCCATTGTCATGGAGTTGATCGAGAACTTTCGATTTTTGAGCGGTGTGTTGAACAAGACGCGGATGTTACCGTTGTAGTTACCGTTTACGTTGTCGTAGGTCGTCATCTTTTTACCGGTATTGCCGACATAGACGGACTTGTTGACGATGTCGTTGATCACATAATCGAAATTCAACATCACCATCAAGGCCGTTTGCTTGTCCGGCACAAATTTCTGGAAACGGACGAACAGATCGTTCGTGTAAGTCGGCTTCAAGTCTGGGTTACCCATTGTTGTATTCAGCGGGTCGGAGGTGTCTGCCACCGGTTGCAACTGTGTCATGCTGGGTTGGCTGGTACGTCCGCGATAGTTGATACGAAGGTTTGTACGTTTGTCGAATTTATAGTTGAAGCGGACCATCGGTGAAAGGTTCACCACGTTGCGCGATAGTTTGGAGAGAACGGTGTCACCCACGAAGTTCTCGCTCGTGCTATGAGACGGGTCTACAGTCAGACCGACCGTGTAGTCATATTTCGCGCGGACAGCTTTGAAGGCGAGGCTGACCTGCTGGTTGATGAAGTTGTTGCGGTAACTCTTGCTGTAAGCCGTGTCCAACATATTGTAATCTTCGCTTCCCTCTTCACGGGTATAAGAGTTTTTCAAAGATTCCTGCTTGTTTTGCCGGATGCTGTAGGTTGCCTGGATGAAGTTGTTGTGGCCGATCGGTTCTACCCAGGACAGGTAAGCCCGGTAGTTGAACCCTTTGTTGTCGTAGCGGAAGCGTTGATCCACAAGTTCGTTGTCCATCCCGTCAGCCATCATCAGGTATTCAGTGTTCGAATAGTTCAGCCCTTTGTTATAGGAATCGCTTAGTCCGCCCGACAGAGATCCGCTGAAAACACGTCCTTCACTGTTCAGCTTGCGGCTGAATTCCAGGCGGGCATTAAGATTGTATCCGCTTCCGTCGGAAAGGTAATCGGATTCGCCGATGTTGACCGTGTCGCGGTTTCCGCTCAGCGTGTTGAAGGTGCTTCCTTCACGACTGTGACTGTTGCTGTAACTGAAACTCGGACGGAAGATGATCTGGGTGAGCGAGTCCGGTTTCCATTCCATGCGAAGGTCGGCTGCCACATTGTCGCTGCGCGTGTTGCTGCTGTTGTTCTCGTTGTAGAAAGAGGTGCTGTCGCCCGGCAAGATATTCTGCCGGTTGCTTTTGCTGATCGCATCGTTGTCGGAATGAGAATAACGGAGGTTGCCCCCGATCGTTAACTTCGGATTGAATTCTTTGCTGAAGTTCAGGCCGATGTTACCGGATGTCGTGATCCCGTTGCCGGCCCCTCCGCCCCGGCGTCCACGCGGTCCGCCCATTCCGGAGAACATGCTGGAGGCAAGATCTGAAAACCCCATATTATTCGTGTTGTTGATGCCTCCCATCAAGGTCAGTTGGTTGTTGTTGATGAAGCGATTCACCATGAAGTTCCCTTCGTACCGGTCTTCGCTACCGTAACCGGCAAAAGCGTTTCCGAACCAGCCTTGCTTCATTCCGGGCTTGACGGTCAGGTTGATGACGGTCTCCTCTTCGCCGTCGTCGAATCCGGTCATCTTGGCCATATCGCTCAGTTTGTCCAATACCTGTACTTTATCGATCATTTTAGATGGCAGGTTCTTGGATGCTACTTTCGGGTCGTCGGAGAAGAATTCTTTTCCGTCGATCAGTACCTTTTTGATCTCTTTCCCGTTGACAGTGATCTTCCCTTCGCTATCCACTTCCACGCCGGGCATCTTTTTCAGCAGGTCTTCCAGCATGGAGCCTTCCGTGGTTTTATAAGAATCGGCGTTGTACTCCATCGTATCGTTGCGTACGGTTACTTCCGGTGCTTTCCCGATCACGACAGCTTCGCCCAATTGAATCGCCCCGTCGGTAAGCGCGAGTTTGCCCAACTTGACCGGATTGGTTTTTCCTGTAACACGTAAAGGCTGATAGAGCGGATCAAACCCGACAAACGATACGTGTAGCAGATAACTGCCGTTCTTGATGTTCTTGAGCGTGAAACTTCCGTTGCGCGATGTGGCGACACCTCCGATCATGGAGCTGTCCTTGACGCTTAGCAAACGGACCGTTGCTTGTTCGATTGGTTCATTGGTCCCCTCTTCAATCACCGCTCCGGTGATGTCTACACCTTTTTGTGCATATGCAGGCATAATCAATAGAATTAAAAACAGAATAAAAAAATACCTTCCCGATTTCATGACTTTTGTTTTATCTTATCTGATATTAAGTACGAAAAGATAGACACGGAAGTTTTCTGTAAGTTTAATAAGCTTTGGTTTGATTTTGATTTATTAACGAATATGCTGTACTTGACAGATTGGTGCTGTTTCCCTTCTCTTACGATCTGGATAGAATGCTAAAAATATCGCCTATTACAGTATTTCTATTTACTATGGCTATCAGTTGTGATCAGATGTTATGATGGTTATATTTTGTCAGTATATTTTTAACCCAAGATGTTTATCAGAAGCGGCAGATAATCTTTCAATTTAAGGCGGAGTATCTTAAGTGCTTGTGATATCCTGTACTCGACGGTTTTTACCGATATTCCAAGTTTTTCGGCAATTTGCACATTCGTCTTTTCCCCGAATCGGCTCATGGCAAATGTTTCCCGATAGGTTTCGGGCAGGTTCTCGATCGCTTTCTGTATGTTTTCTGTCAGTTCATTCACGAAATAGTAGTCCGGGTCTTCAAACTGGTCTTTTATCTTCTCATATATCTGGTTATGGATACGTTCGTGATACTGGTTTTTCCTGATCGCATTGAGGCAACGATGCTTGGTAGAGATAAACAGATAAGATTTCAAAGAAGTCTCAATTACAAGATTTTCCCGTGTCTCCCAAAGAAAAAGCATCAACTCCTGCACAAGCTCTTCAGAATCATCATCGGAAATATATTGGGACGCATATTCACAAAGGGGGGAGTAATACTTAATAAACAGTTGTTTGTAAGCATCCTGGTTTCCTTGTTGTAATAGTATTATCAGGTTATTTTCATCCATATCCCTTAAGTTTTTGTGAAAAGAGCGTGGAAATGTTCTTGGCTTATTAGGAACCCGAGGCTCTGGTATGCCCAATCCCCATAATAAGTCTGAACATCCCACGCCTATAGGAGCGCAGGCATTCAGGCTATTACTTCGGGATTTTTAGAAATTTACCAGATTTCGAGTTCCAAAATAATATCTAAACGCTTCTACGTTAGTTTCGATTTCTTTGTACAAATGTAAGGAAAAAATAAATAAAAGGACAATAACGATTCAGTTCTTTTTGCCAACTAGTTTATTTGAAATAATTATACAATGCTGTTTAGGGTATCCTCATTTGGTATTTGTCATATATATAGAATGGAAAAAGAACATGTATATATGACTGTTGGTGAACCGGAAAGTTCAGTTATTCTGAAATACATCTGGGGGACTGCTTCTGAAGAAGAGAAAGCAGAGGTTGATCTTTGGCTGAAGAAACATCCAGAAAACGAGAAGGCATTATTACAAATTGCCCGTATTTATTATGTTTGCCGGACACAAGAACGGATTGTTTCTCGGGATCCTTTGAAGGCGTATTGGAAAGTTGATAAAAAGCTAAAATCTCAATCGCATTTAAAAAAGTATCAGAAAAAAGATCACTATATCATTTTTCATCGCATCGTAATAGAATTACTGAAAGTTGCAGCGATTGTATTGATCTTATTAGGCGGAAATGTCTTGTTACAAAAAGGCAATCAAAAGGATTTTCCTTTTTCATATCAGACTTTATATGTGCCGGCTGGGCAACGAGTGGAACTGATTTTACCCGATAGTACGAAAGTATGGCTGAATGCAAACTCTAAACTGATCTATCCGACCAGTTTTAAAGAAGAAATTCGACAGGTTGAATTGGATGGAGAGGCTTATTTTGATGTTAAGCATAATGAAGATAATCCTTTTGTTGTCAAAACCAAATCAATGAATGTGACGGTGTTGGGAACGGAATTTAATGTGTATGCTTATTCTGGTGTCGAGGAATTCAATATTGCATTATTGAAAGGAAGTGTCGAGTTGAATTCACCGGATTGTTCCAGAAAATATAGGGTGATGGCTGGGGAGCAAGTTTTTTACAAAGAAGGAAAGTATATATCGGCTCAAATTGGTAATATGGATTATTTTAAATGGAAAGAAGGGATTCTCAGCTTTAATAACCAGCCGATACATGTAATAATCGATAAATTGCGCTTATATTATGATATCAGAATAGAAGTAGCGGATCTACCTTTCTTGGAAGAACGCTATTCCGGTAAATTCCGCGTAAAGGAAGGTATCGAACAAGTATTGAAAGTTTTGCAGCTAGAGCATAAATTTACCTATGTGAAAGATAATGAATTGAATCTGATAACTATAAAGTGAATTGCCTATGGAAAAAGAAATGTAGATAAAACGTAAAACCGGATTATGGTTCCAGCATAATCCGGTGAAAATGTCAGCTTGTTGACATAATCAGTAATTAAATCGAGTACTAACATTTTGATACTGCAAAGTTATGAAAAAAAAGTGTACAGGGATAGATCATACCCTGTTATTAAGTGAATTTAAACATACATGTAGAGTGATGAAGTTAATCTTAAGCTTTTTGTTATTATGTGTATCGACTGTCTTTTCTGAAAACGTGAGTTCCCAAATAGCCCGTGTCAATATTGTGGCAAACAAGTTGTCTATGAAGGAAATTATCAAGCAGATAGAAGACCAGACCGATTATCTTTTCGTATACAGCAATGAGAAAGTTGATTTGAGTCATCGGGTTTCTCTCAATGCTTCGGATATTTCTGTGATTAATGTCTTGAACCGTATTTTTGAGAACTCGGATATCGGATACGCAGTGGAAGGGAATAACATCTTATTGATGAAGAAAGATGCTATTCGCCAGCAAAAAGGAAAAGTTTTGAGGGGTACAGTGAAAGATCAGAGCGGTGAGCCTGTGATTGGTGCTAATGTCGTTGTAAAAGGAACGACAAATGGTACTGTTACGGATGTGGATGGAAATTTTACATTGGAAGTTTCCAATACGGATGTTTTACAAGTCTCATTCATTGGATATATGACACGTGAGATTCCTGTAAAAGATCGGAATATATTGAATATAAATCTGATTGAAGATACGAAAAGCTTGGATGAGGTCGTAGTCGTAGGTTACGGAACTCAGAAAAAGGTGAATCTGACAGGTGCTGTAAATGTGATTTCCAATGAAGATTTTGAAAATCGCCAAGCTTCTACAGTTTCTCAATTATTACAGGGGGCTGCACCTGGATTTAATTTTGATATCGGTTCACAAGATGGATTCGAACCCGGAGCAACCATGAATATTTCAATTCGAGGTATGGGGTCGTTAAATGGAGGATCGCCTTATGTTGTGATTGATGGTTTTCCTGGCGACTTAAATAATTTGAATCCGGAAGATATTGAATCGGTTTCCGTTTTGAAAGATGCTGCGGCTTCCGCAATTTATGGTGCAAGAGCACCGTATGGTGTTATCTTGGTTACAACGAAGAAAGGAAAGAAGAATGAAAAAGTTAGCGTTTCTTATACTGGTAATTTGATTGTAAAGACTGCTCAAAAACTCCCGGAAAGCTTGGACTCTTATACTTGGACTCGGATCTTGAATGAGGCGGGAGATAATATGGGAGGGCATCCGTTTAGCAACGAGACCATTGACCGTGTTATAGCCTATCAAAAAGGAGATTTTGAATATATTAAAAAATCAATTCCTGATTGGCCGGAAGGGGCTACGATCTTTGGAGCAATGCCGGAAGGAAATGTTTGGAATAATGCTAATTTGAATTATGCCAATACGGATTGGTGGGATATTTATTTTGGAAACAGTGTGAACCAGAAGCACGATATTTCTCTGCATGGAGGTACGGATAAAGTCTCTTACTATTTCTCGGCCGGTTATATGGACGACAGTAGTGTGTTGAATTATGGAACGGATTATTTCAAAAGAATGAATACTTTAGGTAAAATCAGTGTAGCTATTACTGATTGGTGGGATTTCGGCTATGAAACACGTTTTGCAAAGAAGATTAGGGAGAAACCGAATATGACAAAAGAAGGGGATTATTCTTTTATGTATCGTCATATTTCTAGAAACTATCCGATCACACCTCTCTATGATGGATATGGAAATTATATGTTTGAATCTCATATCCCTTCGATTGAGGCGGGAACCGATAAGCAGGACGATATTGATTTCTGGAATAATTTTCGGATGGAAATTCGCCCTCTGAAAGGATGGAAAATAAATGCGGATTTTGCGTATAATGTATATAATCAAGAAATCTCTGAAGTTGAAAAGTATGTTTATACTTACGATATTAATAATCAACCGTATGAAAACGGCATAAGCATCCCGAACAATTTGACTCGAAGAAAGTATATCAAAAAATACTGGACAACCAATATTTATTCTTCATACGATTTTAATATCAATGAAGATCACAATTTCACAATATTGGCAGGTATGCAGTTTGAAAGAGGAGACGAATCTTGGGTACAGGGGTATAAAACTGATCTTATTTCAGAAAAAGTTCCGTCATTCCCAACAGCAACAGGAGATGCCTTATTGTCGGAGGCTTTAGCTCATAATGCAACGGAAAGCTATTTCGCAAGATTAAACTACAATTATAAGGAAAAGTATCTGTTCGAAGCTAATGTTCGTTATGATGGTTCGTATGTTTTCCGTAAAGGAAAAAGATGGGGAACATTTCCTTCATTTTCTATTGGTTGGAACTTGTATAATGAATCTTTCTGGAAGAATATCGAACCTTATATTAATACAATGAAGGTTCGTGCCTCTTGGGGACAGTTGGGTAACCAGAATATATCTCCGTATGGCGACCTTGAATTAATCCCAATATCGGCAAATAAATTAAATTGGATATTTAATTATGGATCTACTAAGCCGGTTGGATATACTTCTGGTCCGAGTTTGGTAAATAGAAACCTCACTTGGGAAACAGCTACGACTACTAATGTCGGAGTGGATTTGTCTTTCTTGAATAATCGTTTGTCTGCTACGGCAGATTGGTTTGAAAGAAGAACGACAGATATGGTTGGTCCGTCTCAGGCAATGCCAGGTGTTTTAGGTGCTAATGTTCCAAAAGAAAATAACTCGACTTTGAGGACTCGGGGATGGGAAATCAGTTTGAACTGGAAGCATGCGTTAGACAATGGTTGGGCTTATAATATCGGTGTTAGTTTATATGATTATAAATCTGTTGTTACGAAATATTTTAATCCGACCGGAACTTTGTCGACTTGGTATGAAGGAGCGGAAGTTGGTGATATCTGGGGGTATACAGTCAATGATTTGTTCCGTACGAAAGATGAACTGGATTCATATCTTTCTAAAGTCGACTTGACTCATATCGCTGCAAACTGGAATACTGGAGACTTAAAATACGAAGATATCAATAATGATGGTAAGGTGAACAACGGTACGAATACGATCGGAGACCATGGTGATTTGTCTGTTATCGGTAATGATCAGCCTCATTATCAGTATACGATTAATGGGGGAGTCTCTTATAAAGGATTCGATTTCTCGATGCTTTGGAGAGGGGTCGGTAAGAAAGATATGTATTTTTATCGTATGTCTAATATCTTTTGGGGATTCACCAACGGTTGGTGGGAATCTTGCCTGACTCCTGGACATCTGGACTATTTTAGAGATCAACCGGGTACAAAGTACAGTGGACTGTATGAAGGAGATGCTAATATAAATACGGATGCTTATTGGCCCAGACCATATTTGAATAATACTGAAGAAGCTAAAAATAAAAACAATGCGAATACGCGTTATTTACAAAATGCAGCTTATTTGCGTTTGCAGAATATTCAGTTAGGCTATAGTTTTCCTCGCAGTATCACATCTAAAATGCATTTGGAAAAACTGAGAATCTACTTTTCTGGTGAAAATTTGTTGACATTCTCAAAATTGCCGAATGGGATAGATCCGGTAGCACCTGTAGGTTTTCCTGAAGGCGGAAATGGCGGATATTTCGGAACTGCTGGTTCGGGACGTTTGACCTATGGTGCTGATAGAATCTATTCTATTGGTTTGACTGTAACTTATTAAGTTTAATTTATTAAGGAGAAAAGATTATGAAACGATTCATATTGACAGCGGTCTCATTTATGACATTATTGTGTTCATGTGAGAATTTTATTGATTTGCAGCCGATGGATAAAATTACGATGGATGATTATTGGAGCACTTCGACCGAGTTGGAATATTATACACGGCAATTTTACCCTTCATTTTGTCCTTGGACACAGATGGTTGCGGAGATGGCAACGGATAATGATGATATGATAACCGGCAGTCCGAGTGTAATTATGAATGGAGTTCGTTCAAAAACTACCGGTAATTGGACTGGAGAATGGACAAGCATCCGTAATGTAAATATCTTCTTTGAACATTATACGAAATGTCAAAGCGGATATGATGCATATAAGCAGTATTTGGGAGAGGCCTATTTTTTTCGTGCTTGGTTTTATTTTAATTTATTGAAGAAATACGGGGATGTTCCCTGGTATTCACATGTGATAGAAATGGACGATACCGAAGAGTTGATGCGTCCGAGGGATTCTCGTTTGTTGATAGCTGATTCGATATTGGCAGACCTTGATAATGCCATTACGCATCTTGAGTTGAGAAAAGATGTCGGGAATAACCGGATTAATAAAGAAGCTGCGTTGGCGTTTAAGACCCGTGTCGCTTTATTTGAAGGTTCTTGGCAGAAATACCATGCAAATACGGATTTTGGAACTGTCGGAGCTGATCCGACCAAATATTTTAAAATTTGTGTGGAAGCGGCGGAAGAACTGATGAAGGGAGATTATAAAGTCGGTATTTATAATACGGGAAATCCGGATGAAGACTATTATAAATTGTTTGGTTTCGATAATATGTCGGATGTAAATGAAGTGCTTCTTTATCGTGCTTTCAATGCTGCGGAGGGGGCTGGCAATTCGACTCAGGGATTTATTACTTATAACAGCAACTCAAAAGGGATTACTTGGGAACTTGTTTCCTCCTATTTAGGTAAAAACGGTAAGCCGTATGACTATTTGAACACTGCGGCAGTGAATAAGGGGAATGCATTCCTGACGAAGATCGCAGAAGATTGTGACGTTCGCTTAAAATCGACTGTTTGGATTCCTGGCGATTTGATGTCTGTAGGAGAGAATGCCTATTTTAGTGGCCCGACCATTGAAGGTGGCGCCTTACAATTATGTCCGACAGGTTTCCAGGTAAAAAAGACTGCAAATCCAAATTCCCCGGCTGCCGGAAAATCTTGGGAAACACAGGCCGAAACTGGACTTATTCTGTTGCGTTATGGTGAAGTCCTGCTCAATTATGCAGAAGCCAAATGTGAATTGGATAATTCAGTTGCATACGAAGCTTTGAATTTGTTGAGGAAACGTGCCGGAATGCCTGATTTTTCCGTGAATGCACAAAGCTTAGATAAGAATAAGGTGGACTATGGGTATTCCATTACGGATGAATTATATGAGATCCGAAGGGAAAGAAGAGTGGAAATGGCTTTGGAAGGACAACGGGATGAAGATTATATGAGATGGGCGGCAAGTGCGCTCTTTAAAAATAAACGGCCGAAAGGATATCCCGTTGATTTGGCTCAAAATCCTAATTTCAGTTCAAAGGTAGACGAAAATGGGTTGATTGACTATTATAAAGGTGTAATGCCTAGTGGCTATCAATTTAGAGATAAACAGGATTATTTGTATTCTATTCCGCAGGATGAATTAACATTAAATCCGAATCTGAAACAAAATCCAGGATGGAATTAATCATTAAATTGTGATATTATGAAAAACAAATCGAGTTGGTTGATGTTTTGCACTATGTGCATGTGTTTATTGATGTGTGGATGCCTGAATGTGCAGGCGAAGAAAAATGGGGAAAAGGAGGTGCATGCCAATGTCGTCCCCGAGTATTATGTGGCGGCTTATATCTGGCCTTCTTGCCATGATGATCCGATGGGACATGAAGTGCTATGGCCGGAAGGAACTGGAGAGTGGGAAATTATCAAAAAAGGAAATCCTCGTTTTGAAGGACATTATCAGCCGAAAGTACCTTTGTGGGGATACGAGCTGGACAATGATCCTCAAGTAATGGAGAAATGGATCGATGCTGCTACCGACCACGGTGTGAATACGTTTATATTCGACTGGTACTGGTTCAATAACGGTCCGTTTCTGGAAGGTTGCTTGAATGATGGTTTCCTGAAAGCTAAGAATAATCATAAAATGAATTTCTATATCATGTGGGCAGACCACGATGTGGCACGAAACTACTGGAATGTACATCGTTACAAAGATGATAACTCTCGTTTATGGGATGGAGCGATCGATTGGGAAAATTTCCGGATAGTAGTAAAACGCGTGATCGAACAGTATTTCAAACAACCGAATTATCTGAAATTGGATGGTAAGCCAGTATTCTCTGTTTTTAGTTTGGATAATTTGATTAAGACATTTGGTAGTTTGGAGGAAACTCGTAAAGGTCTGGAATATTTTAAGGAAGAAGTAAAAAAGGCTGGATTTCCAGGGTTGCATATCCAGTTGATGGCGGGTGGTGTACCGAATGAAGGTTTATTGAAGAAAATTGAAATGTTGGATATAAATAGTTTAACACAATATAATTGGGGCGGTCCGCATCCTCAAGATTATGTTCGTTGGGGTACGGAAGCGTTGGAACGTCTTCAGAAATGGGATGAAGCGGTTTCTATCCCTTATTTCCCGAATGCCTCTATTGGTTGGGATGATACGCCTCGTTTTCCTCATAAGACTCAAAAAGATGTTGTTCATCTCAACCAATCCCCGCAAAGTTTTGCAGCTTTTTTGCAAAAAGCGAAAGAATATTGTGACAAACATCCTGACCAGCCGAAGCTGATTACGGTTTATGCTTGGAACGAATGGGTGGAAGGTGCTTACCTGCTGCCGGATATGAAATATGGTTTCGATTATCTGAATGCAGTAAAAGATGTGATGGTTGATGGTAAATATGAGAAATACACCAAATAGTTGATATTTGGATAATTATTTTTTGCCCTTGCAGATATCCGGCTTTGGGGACGGTATTTGTAAGGGCTATCCGGAAATGATCTAAATCGGTTTTGAGATGGTTTTAGAGCCTGTTTGAATTTTGCTCGACACTGTTTTGCTGTTTGTTTTCGAGGATATTTATCTGTTTTCATTATCGATGACAATACGAAGGTAGGGCCTCGTTACAGGCAGGAATACAGTTTCGGGAATATCGGCGAATATCGGTGCGGAAACGGGGGGAAACAGGTAGAATATAGATGCCATTATGTTTGGAAAATCAGTAATTATTGCTTATCTTTATAGAGCAATGAAACGATGGGGATTATGATGCAGAATGGGTTCGAAGTCAAGAGTTATGGGTGAGCCTTGAAATAATAAGGGACTTCTGTGTACGAAGCAAGGGACTTTGGCGTGTCAAACTACGAAGTTCGGGAAGTAAAAGCCCGGACTTCCGGATGCGAGAGAAGGGATTTTTCTCGCATCTGTCGTGTTTTTGCCTATGCCGGTTTAAAAAGGCACAAGAAAATGAG
>DXRF01000046.1 GCA_019411205.1 Parabacteroides sp.
CTCGGAGATGTGTATAAGAGACAGCGCTTAGATAACATAGTATTAATTTATTAAAGTACACAAGAATCATGTTTTTGGATTCAGCAAAGAAAAAAGAGATTTTCGAAAAGTATGGTAAATCTGCAACGAACACAGGTTCTGCAGAAAGCCAGATCGCATTGTTCACAGTTCGTATTGCACATCTGACAGAACACCTGAAGGTTAATCACAAAGACCATAGCTCTGAAAGAGCTCTGAAGATGCTGGTAGGTAAACGTCGTCGTTTACTGGATTACCTGATCAAAGTTGATATCGAAAGATATCGTGCTATCATCAAAGAGCTTGGCATCAGAAAGTAAGAAACAATTTCTTCGCAGGAAGTTACAAAAGGATGGTCTCCACGGGGATCATCCTTTTTTCTTTTACCTAATACCTTTGTTTAATGAAAATTTAATGTAATTTTGCGCCGTTCTGTTACAAATTAAAAGATTCAATAAACAATAAACATATAATGCTCATGGGAAACAACAAAATCATAGGAGCTAAAATCAAAAGTATCCGTGAATCCAAACAACTTTCCACCCAGGAAGTATCCGAACGCTCAGGTCTGAGTATCGAACAAATAGAACGTATCGAGGGCAATATAGACTTTCCATCTCTCGCCCCGCTCATCAAGATAGCCCGCGTATTAGGCGTACGTCTGGGCACATTCCTGGACGACCAGTCCGAACTGGGCCCCGTCATTTGCCGCAAGAAAGACAGCAACGACACGAACAGTATCGGCTTCAGCAACAACGACAGCAAAGCACGCAAGCACATGGAATACCATTCCCTGTCACAAGACAAGTCCGGCCGCCATATGGAACCGTTCCTAATCGATGTCGCTCCGAGCGAAGAAGGGGTGGATTTCGTCCTCTCCACACACGAAGGGGAAGAATTCATCTATGTACTGGAAGGTATCCTCGAAATCAACTATGGCAAGAATACCTACATCCTGGAAGAAGGCGACAGCATCTACTACGATTCCATCGTCGCCCACCATGTACATGCCGCTGCCGACAATACGGCGAAAATCCTCGGAGTCATCTACACCCCCTATTAATCTGCCGTCTCTATGGAAATACAATTACAAGACTGGACACTCGGCCAATGGATGGAACATTGGGCCGAGACGACACCCGACAAGGAATATCTGGTATATTCCGACCGCGACCTCCGTTTTACCTGGAAGGAATTCAACGAACGTGTAGACCGGATGGCGAAAGGCATGCTTTCGATCGGGATCAAACATGGCACGCATGTCGGTATCTGGGCAACCAACGTCCCGGACTGGCTTACATTCCTGTATGCCGCCGCCAAGATCGGAGCAGTGGCCGTTACCGTCAATACCAACTACAAGCAGAGCGAGCTGGAATTCCTGGTCGAGAATGCGGATATCCACACATTATGTATCACCGACGGCGTGTTCGACGGAAGCTATGTCGACATGGTATACACCATGTTGCCCGAACTGAAGGAATCACAACGTGGCTACCTGAAAAGCAAACGTTTCCCGGTTCTGAAGAATGTTGTTTATATCGGGCAGGAGAAATACAGAGGAATGTACAACACTCCCGAACTGTTGCTTTTAGGTGAAAACGTCAGTGACGAGACATTGGTGGAAGCCAAAAAGCTGGTGACCCCGCACGACGTCGTAAACATGCAATATACATCCGGCACGACCGGCTTTCCAAAAGGAGTCATGCTGACGCACTATAACATTGCCAACAACGGATTGTTGACAGGAGAACACATGAAATTCACGGCAGACGACAAACTATGCTGCTGCGTACCTCTGTTCCACTGCTTCGGTGTTGTGCTTGCCACCATGAACGTCCTGACACATGGATGCACCCAGGTCATGGTCGAAAAATTCGATCCGCTGGTCGTACTCGCCTCCATCCACAAGGAACGGTGTACGGCCCTTTACGGCGTACCGACCATGTTCATCGCCGAGCTCAATCATCCGATGTTCAGCATGTTCGACCTGACATCCCTCCGCACCGGCATCATGGCAGGTTCTCTTTGCCCCGTAGAGCTGATGAAACAGGTGGAAGAAAAAATGTTCATGCGTGTGACCAGCGTATACGGGTTGACGGAAGCATCGCCCGGCATGACACATTCGCGCATCGACGATCCGGCGGAAGTCCGCTACAATACGGTAGGCCGTGACTACGAATTCACCGAAGTCCGCGTGATCGATCCGGAAACGGGAGAAGAATGTCCGGTAGGCGTACAAGGTGAAATGTGTAACCGGGGTTACAATACCATGAAAGGCTATTACAACAACCCGGCTGCGACAGCCGAAGTCATCGATAAAGACGGCTTCCTGCACAGTGGCGATCTGGGCGTGAAAGACGAAAATGGCAACTACCGCATCACCGGACGCATCAAGGATATGATTATCAGAGGAGGAGAAAATATCTACCCCCGTGAGCTGGAGGAATTCCTCTATCACCTGAAAGGCGTGAAAGATGTGCAGGTCGCTGCCGTTCCCTCCAAGAAATACGGGGAGGAAGTGGGAGCCTTCATCATCCTGCACGAAGGCGTCACCATGACGGAAGATATCGTCAAGGATTTCTGCCGCGGAAAGATCGCCCGGCATAAGATTCCGAAGTATATATTCTTCGTCGACACTTTCCCCATGACCGGTAGCGGAAAGATCCAGAAGTTCAAACTGAAGGATTTAGGATTGAAGTTATTGGCCGACCAGGGAATCACTCCGGTATGATTTTTTTTACTACCTTTGCAGCATTAACATTTTAGTATCAATTTATGTCACAATTATTTCCAACTAATCTGCCTTATAAAGTGGCAGATATGAGTTTGGCTGAATTCGGTCGTAAAGAAATCGAGATCGCCGAACACGAAATGCCGGGACTTATGGCACTTCGCAAGAAGTACGCCGATCAGAAACCTCTGAAAGGAGCTCGTATCACCGGCTCACTGCACATGACGATTCAGACCGCAGTGTTAATCGAAACATTAGTTGCGTTGGGAGCAGATGTTCGCTGGGCAAGCTGTAATATCTTCTCTACACAGGACCACGCTGCCGCAGCCATCGCTGCCGATGGTGTTCCCGTTTTCGCTTGGAAAGGTGAAACACTGGAAGAATACTGGTGGTGTACCGACATGGCGCTCCGTTTCCCCGACGGCAAAGGTCCGCACATGATTGTGGATGACGGTGGCGACGCTTCCCTGCTGGTCCATATGGGTTACCGTGCAGAGAACGATGCCGAAACGATCAACCGCAAAGGTGGCAATCACGAAGAACAGGTCATCCTGGATACCTTAAACCGTATCCTGGCTGAAGACAATACCCGTTGGCACCGCACGATCGCCGAAATGAAAGGTGTCTCCGAAGAAACGACTACCGGCGTACACCGCCTGTACCAAATGATGGAAAAAGGCGAACTGCTGGTTCCGGCCATCAATGTCAACGACTCCGTTACGAAATCGAAATTCGACAACCTGTACGGTTGCCGCGAATCACTGGCCGACGGTATCAAGCGCGCTACCGACGTGATGATCGCCGGCAAAGTCGTGGTAGTGGCCGGATATGGCGACGTAGGGAAAGGCTGTGCCCACTCCATGCGCTCTTACGGAGCCCGCGTCCTGATCACGGAGATCGACCCGATCTGCGCCCTGCAAGCCGCCATGGAAGGCTTCGAAGTGACGACGATGGAAGAAGCCGTCAAGGAAGGCAACGTTTTCGTTACGACCACCGGTAACTGCGACATCATCACCATCGAACATATGGCCCAGATGAAAGATCAGGCCATCGTTTGCAACATCGGCCATTTCGACAACGAAATCCAGGTCGACAAGTTGGTGAACTATCCGAACATCAAGCACATCAATATCAAACCGCAGGTTGACAAGTACACGTTCCCGACAGGCAACTCCATCTTCCTGCTGGCAGAAGGCCGCTTGGTGAACTTGGGTTGCGCGACCGGCCATCCTTCCTTCGTAATGAGCAACTCCTTTACCAACCAGGTTTTAGCCCAGATGGATTTGTGGACAATGCCTTACGAAATAGGTGTCTACCGCCTGCCGAAACGTCTGGACGAAGAAGTGGCCCGCCTCCACCTGGAGCGCATCGGTGTCAAACTGTCCAAACTGACTCAGAAGCAAGCCGATTACATCGGCGTACCGGTCGAAGGACCTTATAAGGCCGAACATTACAGATATTAATATATCTGAGGGTGTGCCCAAAAGTATGAAGGCTTTCGGCACACCCTCTTTTTTATTTTGTAGATATGCAAAAAAGACACGCTGACAGACAACTATATTTCAACGAACAAAGTATTACGACACAAAAATATGTAATACCTTTCATTGAAAAGCATAAACAGATTACGGCAGACTCCAATATTCTTGAAATAGGTTGTGGAGAAGGGGGAAACATAAAACCCTTTCTGGATCTCGGTTGCAAAGTGACCGGTATAGACATCAACGGAGGCCAGATTGCAATCGCAAAAGAAATCTACAGCGTACATCCCAACAACAGAAACTTGACATTGATCTGCGAGGATATCTACAAAGTAACCGAACTGCACAACAAGTTCGACATTATCATCATCCGGGATGTGATAGAACACATCCCCAACCAAGAATTATTCTTGCCTTTTATAAAGAGGTTCTTAAGTCCCCACGGTATTATTTTCGTAGCCTTTCCACCCTGGCAAAATCCATTCGGCGGTCACCAGCAGATTTGCAACAACAAGCTCCTAAGCCATTTGCCCTGGTTCCATCTATTGCCCCGCCCCGTATATAAAAAAGTGCTGGAATGGGGGAATGTCAATCCCGGAGGACTTTTGGAAATCAAAGATACCGGCATTTCATTGGAACGCTTTCTCTCGATCGTGCACAAAGAGAAATACCGGATAGCCGAAGAGGTCCTCTATTTCATTAACCCGAATTACGAAACGAAATTCAATCTCCGTCCCCGCAGACTATGGAGATTCCTGAATATCCCGTATATCCGTAACTTCTATACAACCTGCGGATATTACATCTTAAAGAATTCATAAATATGGCAACACCCCATTTATCCCTTATCATCCCTGTCTACAACCGCCCCAACGAAGTAGAAGAGTTGTTGGACAGTCTTACGCGGCAGAGTGAAACAAACTTCGAAGTCGTCATCGTCGAAGACGGCTCGAAAGAAACTTGCCAGCATGTAGTCGAAGCTTTTAAGGATAAGTTGGATGTTTCCTATTTCTATATTCCGAACGGCGGCCCGGGCAATGCCCGCAACCACGGAGCGAAGCAGAGCAAAGGCGATTACCTGATCGTTCTCGATTCAGACTGTATCCTGCCTCCCGGCTACATCAAATCGGTCAACCAAGAACTGAAGGAAACCGAGGCGGATGCATTCGGAGGACCGGACAAAGCCTCTGACAGCTTTACGGACGTGCAGAAAGCCATCAACTACTCCATGACCTCCTTCTTTACGACAGGCGGCATCCGTGGCGGCAAAAAGAAGATGGATAAGTTCTACCCCCGCAGCTTCAACATGGGAATCCGGAAAAGCACCTACGAAGCCTTAGGCGGCTTCTCTCCCATGCGTTTCGGGGAAGACATCGATTTCAGTATCCGCCTGTTCAGGAACGGCTACAAAGTATGCCTGTTTCCCTCCGCCTGGGTCTATCACAAAAGACGTACGGATTGGCGCAAGTTCTTCCGCCAGGTTTATAATTCCGGCATCGCCCGTATCAACCTGTACAAAAAATATCCGGACTCGCTTAAACTGGTGCATCTATTGCCGGCGGCCTTTACCCTGGGAATACTCTTTTTCCTAACCGGCAGTCTTTTCTGTGCTTGGAGCTTATTGCCGCTCGGACTTTTCTGTTTGCTGATCTTCACGGATGCTTCGATTCAGAATAAAAGCATCAAAATCGGCTTCCTGTCGATTATCGCCTCCTTTATCCAACTGTCAGGATACGGATGCGGTTTTTTGGATGCCGCCTGGAACAGGCTGGTTTTGAAGAAGGAAGAGTTTTCGGCATTCCAAAAGACGTTCTACAAATAAAAAGACTCCCAAAGGTCATTGTCATGACAACCGTCTTCACCCCATACGAACATTGACTTCATCGGGATGAAGACGGTCGTCTTTATTACCACGACGACCGTCAAGAGTGATGCTTTTGAACAATATTATTCTTTACTCTTTTTCCAGTATTTCCATCCCGACCAACCGATCGCTGCAATCAGCAATAGCAGGATCAGGAACGAGCTGTAGGAAGAAACATACGCAGCCGTTACATAACCGGACGGACGGAACTCGAATACGATCGTATGTTCGCCTGCCGGCACACGCATGCCACGCAAAACCCAGTCTGCACGGAAATGAGGCACTTCCTTGCCATCGACCGTTGCCTTCCATCCCGGCTGGTAATAGACTTCGGAGAAGACAGCCAACTGCTCCTTATCCGCTTTAGTCTTATAGGTCAGACGGTTCGGACGGTATTCCTCCAACACGATCGTTGCGGTCGAATCTTTCTGCGGGACAAATCCTTCCAGTTCTTTCTGGAAACGTTTGTCCACAACCGCCGTCTCCAGCGGATCGATCGTATTCAAGGCTTCTATCTCGGCATCCGCATTATCCACCATGTCCAGCTTGTCCACAAACCAGGCATTCCCGAATGCATACGGATTCTTCAACGGCTGCTGTTCGGGGTTATAGATGATATAGCGGGTATTCAGCATATTCAAGGAAGGGCAGGCTGCCAACGCAGACATCACGTCTTCGGCCGTCTGTGCCTTCTGCAAAGCACCGATAATCCCACGCAACTCACCGTCCAGCCGATGGTCGATCAGCTCCTGGTAACGGCGCAGCTTGACGGCATGATACCCTCCGATAGAATGATGGAAATAGGACGTATTCGTTTCCTGCCACGGGTTGTTGATGTTCAACACACGGAAAGTCGAACCCGTATCCTGCAGAATCGCCTTGTCGGCAACCGTTTCCTTATACATCTCTGCCGGCTGCTGCTTGACGAAATTACTGTCATCCAGATAACGGCGGTCCACCGTCCAGAGATCGATCAAAATCAGTACCGCCACCCCTGCGCTCACGAAAGTCGCCGCAGTCTTCTTGTTCTTCGCTTTCCAGAACCAGACAAGCAACCCGGCTCCCAACAGGATGAAGACCAAAGAACGCAACGCATCGGCCGAAGCCAGCGAAGCGCGGTCCATCAACAAGGCCGTGTAATACCACTCCGGAACCTGGCCCTGGAACTGCGCATCATATGCAGACCGGAAATCCAACAGCAAGGAAGGCATCAGCCAAAGGATCACACAAAGGCCTCCGGTCAATCCCAGAGCCCAAAAGAATCCTTTTCTCAAACAAGTTTCTTCTACTTTTTCGGCCAAAATCTCCCGCAAGCCCCAAATGGCGACGATCGGGAATACCAGTCCCGGTATCACCAACGCCATCTCGACCGTACGGAACTTATTGTACAAAGGCAGATAATGGAACATCAGGTCGTTGAAAGAATCGAAATTACGTCCCAACGCAAGGAATGTCAGGAACACCGATCCAGCCAACAGCCACCATTTCATCGGGTTCCGGATCACGAACATCCCCAGGACGAACAGGAAGCAGACCAACGCCCCGAAATAGACCGGCCCGGAAGTGAATATCTTATCTCCCCAATAGGTATAGGTTTGTATTTCTTTTCCCACCTGAGCTCCGTTTTTCTTCAACTCCTTGTATAGCTCGGAAGAGCTGTCCAATGTTCCTCCCGAACCGCCGCCATATACATTCGGCACGAGAACGGTCATCAACTCTTTCCAGCCGTAACTCCATTGAAAAGCATAATCCTTATCCAAGCCGGTGGAAGCCTTCTCCACTTTGCCCGAAGCATCCGGTTTCGGCGTCAGCTCCGAAGCGCCACGGATGGAGTGCTGCCCCAGATCCCAATTGGAATACATTCCCTGCGCGTTAGGCAATACGGCCAATATGACGCAAGCGGCCATAATCAGGGAGGTCTTCAACCATTCGCCATAGGCTTTCTCCTTGATCTTTCTGACGGCATATCCTACATAGATCAGCAGGCAAAGCAGGACCAGATAATAGGTGATCTGGATATGCCCGTTCGCCAGAGACAAGGCGACGCCCAATAGGAACAAGACGGCTCCCCACAGATAGGAGCGCCTGAAAAGCAATGCCATGCCGGCCAACGTCACCGGCATATAACCGATCACATAGGCTTTCACGATATGCCCCGCCTCGATAATAATGATATTATAGGATGCGAATGCAAAAGCGAACGCCCCGGCAATCGCGAGCCACCAGTTTACTCCCATGACGCACATCAGCAGGTAGAAACACACCAATCCGACAAATACCATAGCCGCATCGCCATATCCCACCTTTTTCAACCAACCATCCACAATCGAATAAGAAGGCATACTCGGTGCGGCCTGCCCATATCCTGTCACATACGGCATCCCTCCGAACATCGCATCCGACCAGACACTGAACTCACCCGGCTGTGCCGTCTCGGCATATTGCTCCATCTGGCTATGCCCCATTCCGACCGCCTTGATATTATCACCTTGCATGATTACTTTCCCATCAAACACCGCCGGTGAAAAATAGGTCATCACCAGTCCCAAAAACAAAATCAGGGCAACAACATGTTTCCCCCATTGCTTCAGCAAATCCTTCATATATGTCTCATTAAAATTCATACTCTCTCAAACCCGCCCTTTCAGGCATTTCGCCGTATAAAAACGGACGGCGAACCAGCCGTGGAGCAAAACCGTAACAAAAGTACCATAATATTTGCACATTATCGCATATCTCTCCCGCAAGGATGCTTTTCTTTGCGTCGTGCTCGTACCGCCGTCCAGAAAGTCGGACAGGGTGAGATGTGTGTTGCAGAATGAACGGGCCTGTTTCATGCAACGGATACACCAGTCGAAATCGGCCGAATAGCGATACTGCAAATCATATGACGGGGCAATCGTACGTTTTGGAATGAACGACTGGTGGCAAACCAGCATCCCCATCCTGAAACTCTTCCACGAAAGTTTCCGCGGCGCCCTGAGGCGGCGCAGTCCCAGCGACCGCCTTTCCTCGTCTACGATGTTCGTCTCCCCATAGATGATATCCGGCAAAGCCTTCCTCTTCTGCAGCTTGGAAACGATTGACTGAACCGTATCGGACGAACAGAGGGTATCGCCGGCGTTGATGAACCAGACATAATCGCCCGTCGCCTTTTGAAGCCCCTTGTTCATGGCATCGTATATCCCCTTGTCCGGCTCGCTCACCCAATAGGCCAGCCCCGATTCATACCGTCTGATGATATCTGCCGTCCCGTCTGTCGAACCGCCGTCTATCACGATATATTCGATGTTCGGATAGGACTGGCTCAACACGTTCAACAACGTCTGCTCCACCAGGCGCACGGCATTATAGGTAATCGTTATGATTGAAAACGTAGGTTGTAACTGCATAATAATTATGACTCTGTTCTATTTAACTTAACAATCCGTCTCCCGCGAGGACTCCTTCAAGTGACTCCTTCAAGCGAATCTTTCAAATGAATCTTTCAAGCGAATCCTTGATCATAATATCGCTTTGAATTTGATTTCATTCCGACTCCGGCAAATTTATCGGTGACCGGTTGTTTACACCACCACATTCCTCCCCAGCCGCACCGTCACGCGTGAGAGGCGGGATTTCTGTTTTGCGAGCAAAGATAACAAAGATATTCGGTCTTCACATGAAAGACAGAGAGATAAATCGCTCACGGTCTTTGCGATCTGCCGAAGCAGGCGGTGTTCGTAGGTTTCCAGCAAGGCCAGATGGAGGGAAGCGGTGATCTGGCGGCGGAAAGAGACGAGGCCCGCTCCATGCAGCAGGCTGTCCGGGTCCTCTCCGTAAGGGAGCTGCATCCGGCTCACTTCGAACAAACAGGCCGGCTCCAACCGCTCCCCTTCCGGGCCTGTCCCGCACGAGAGCATCGCCACGATCTTTTCCATCGACGCCTCTCCCGCCCCGTCGGCATCCAGCAGCAGGACGATCCGCTGCGTATATCCCGCCAACAGCCGGATATGCCCGGTAGTGAAAGCCACCCCGCAGAGCGCCACCGTATTCGTAAATCCGGCGGCATGCATCGCCAGGGCGTCTTTGTAGCCTTCGGTGACGAAGACGAACCGCCTCTCCCGTATCGCCTCCCCTGCCCGGTCCAGCGCATAAAGCACCCGATTCTTGCTATAGACCGGACTGGCCGGCGAATTGACATACTTGGCTCCCTCCTCACCATCCGTCCGCCTGCGGGCCGCAAACGCCACCAGTCCGCCCTTCTCGTCCCGGATCGGGAAGATCAGCCGCGACCGCATCTTCCGGTAATCCGCAGGCACTTCCGGGGGAGCGATCCCCACCCCGAAAAGCCGGTACGTGCCCCTCAGCACCTCGTCTTCCGGCACGTAAGGCTGCAACAGGGAGGCGAACAGACGATTGGCGGCCCCAATCGTCCGAATGGACAATTGAGAATGGACAACAGACAATTGGTCGTCACTGTTTTCATTTGTCGCTCTGTCCGGAAAACCGGCTGTTCCCTCTCCGGTCGTTTTCTTTCCGGCTGTACCCTTTCCAGCCGTCTCCTTTCCGTCTATCCCTTTTCCGGTCGTTCCCTTTCCGTCTGTCCCCTTCCGGCCGTCCTTTTCTTCTTCCCTGCATAATTGTCTACTGTCCATTCCCTACTGTCAATCGAATACCGTTTCGCCAGTTTTCCCATCGCTTCCGTAAACGAGCATCCCTCGATCTTCTGCACAAAAGCGAACAAGTCTCCGCCTTCGCCGCAAGCGAAACATTTGAAAAACTGTTTTCCCGGATGGACATGCAGCGAAGGATGTTTGTCTGCATGGAAAGGACACAAGCCGACATAGCCCGCACCGCTGCGCTGCAACGGCACATAGGCGGCCACCACATCCTCGATCGTGGCCACCCGAAGGAGTCTCTCTTTCAACGAATCGCCTCTCATAACAACCGGTTTTGATAAGACAGGAACCGTGTCATCGAAACATTGTAGCGGAAACGGGCCCGTCCGGTCGCCCCGTTACGGTTCTTGGCGACCAAAAGGTAGCCCACACCCCGCAGGTCCTCTTTCGTCTCCTTGTCGTACAAGATGCCGTATTTCTCGGCCCGGTAGACAAAGATCACCTGGTCTGCCACCTGCTCGATCGCACCGGAGTTACGCAAGTCGCTCAAGATCGGCAGATAAGGAGCCAGGCGCCGGTCGCTGTCGCGGTTCATCTGCGCCAACAGGACGGCAGGTACATCCAGCTCGACCGCCATCAGCTTCACCTTCCGCACCACATCGCCCAGGGCCAGATCGGTCGTCTCGTTGCGGCTGCCCCGCGTGTAAGGGATATGGATCAGGTTCAGATAGTCGATGAAAAAAACGTCCAGTTCCCGGCGAGCCTTGCGCGTCATCAGCACGGCACGGATCTCGTCGATGGCGAGCGAACCGCAATAGACGATCCTCAGCGGCAACCCCGCCAGCTCTGCCGCCGCCTTCTCCAACAGCACGCGCTCTTCGCGGTTCGTCCCCTTGAAACGGATCTTGCCGGCCTCCACGCCGCTCAGCATCGAAAGGATACGTTCCGTCACCTCCTCCTCGCTCATCTCGATACTGAAATAAAGCGTGTTCCGCCCCGTACGCGCCGCCCGGAGCGCCATGTGCAAGGCCACTGCCGTCTTTCCCATCGAAGGCCGTCCGGAGAGTACCGCCAGCTCGCCCCGGTAAAGGCCGCCCGTCAGGTCGTCCAGCTCGTCGAATCCGGTCTGCACTTGTATATGTTCTCCTTTCTCGCGTGCCTCCTGGTTACGGAACGAACGCGCCAGGACTTCGCGTGCTACCTCAGCCGCCATCCGGACATCCACGCCTCCGGAGGCGTGTTCACGCAAGCCGTCCATGTCGTCTGTGACACCGGCGAGGAGCTTCATCACGTCGACATCCGGCTGCTGCGCCTCCAGGCCGCGTTTGTTCAGGCTCGCCACACACCCTCGCAACATCCATTCGCGCTGCACCAGGCGCACATATTCATGGATGTGGCTGTCGTTGCGCACCGCCTGCAACATGGCTGCCAGGAAAGAAACCCCGTTCAGCTCACCATAAAGACGGTGATCGAGCCGGAACATCTCCGCCTCGACCGTCGCCATGTCGATCCGTTCGCCGCGCGAAGCCAGCCCGGCGAAGGCACGGAACACCAGGCGCAGCCCCGGATCGGTGAACATCTCTTCCGTCACCCGTCCGCCCAATTCATGGAAAGAGGCGGGACGTCCCAGCAGAGCGGCTATCAAGACCCGCTCCGCCGGATACGATTGTACGGCATTCAGCCCCATCAGACAGTTCCCCCGGTGTTATAGACCGTCCCGTTCTGGTACATGTAGAGGGCTGTCGCAAGCGACAAACCGTCGTCGCCGCCTCCCTGGGGAGAGCCGTGGCCGTCGGGCTGGGGAGGTGCGTCATAGAAGGTCAAGGTGAACTTCGTCATCCTGCCCACCGCTGTGACCGTCAGCCATCCTGCCTCGACAAGATGTCCGACAGCCGTGACCGCCGTCCTGCGCATCAGCCCCGTACGCCGTGCCAATTCCGAATAAGAGGTGATCCACTCGCCTCGTTCACAAGCATATTCTTTGAAATGAAAGGAGACTTCTCCTTTTTTGAAATAGGCAAAACTCAATATGCACAGGAGTACCTTTGCCTCTTTTTCACACTTGTCTCCCGGCGTAAAAGCAGTCTGCATGGCCTGCCGGGAAACTTTCGTATAGCCGCATCTCGCAAAATCGGCCGAAAACGTCATGTCCTTTTTCATAATGAACGGATTTAAAATTAAACATTTTTACCCCAAATAAAAACGGTGCAGTCAATGACACAATATAAACAATTTATTTTCAGCTACTTGTAGAGGTTTTCCGTCAGTTTCGGTTCAATCCTACATCTTAGAATAAATATATTAATATATATATAAGCTCATTATTTGCGCCTCTTTAAATCGGCATGGGCAAAGATACGACAGGAAAGGGTCATATTGTAATACCCAAAAATGTCGGATAAAAAAGCCGGGACGGCGCATTGCAAGCGGGTTTACGTTTTATTTCTTATACAAATTCCGAAAAAATTCCTGCAAAACAGGCATCAATTGGTCATACATCCCGCATTTGTCATACCAGATGGTCCGCACGGAAGACTCTGCCAGGCCCAGATCGAACGTCTCCGACATAAAACCGATCAGATTCCGGGGTTGCACGTCCCCCAATAGATCCATCTGCCACAGCGTCTTAAAAATCCCGATCAGGAATTCCGGCTCCGACACCGAAATGCGTTCCTTGTTGTTTTTCTCTTCCGTCCCGAAAATCCGGCGATGCAGGTCCTCCCCGAATTCCTGGAAAAAATTCTGCGCCACGGCGCACATCCTCTCCTGCTTTCCCTTGGCCTCCTCCGTGAGGAAGAGGGCATAAACGATCATTTCATACAGCGGATCGGACGCATTCCGTATCTCTTTTCTGATTTTTTTGTACGAACGGCAATAGTCACCTTTTCGCTTTTTTTTAACTTGTTCATATGCTTAAGATATTTATTGCCTGCAATACCGGCCGTCCCTCAGCCTCTTCCAACCGACAGGAAAAGTCCCTTCTTCCGCATCCGGAAGTCCGGTCTTTTGCCTTCCGAGTTCCCTGGTCTTACACGTCAAAGTCTCTTGTTTCGTAGACAGAAGTCCCTTGTTTCAAGGCTCACCCCAAAACTGCACGGTTGTCTTCATCTGCCGGTGTGCCAACGTCTTCTTCCCTTTCCGCCAACCGTAGCCCTGCCGCTCCGTCTCTAACACCGGGTCTGCCCCACCCCCATTGGGCCAACCGCTCCCCGACCGATTCCGACATCAAATCCGGCCCGTAAAGGACCGCCAATTCCTGCCACCCGCAACTCCTGACTTCGAATTCGTTTACGATCATAATTCCCATCGTTTCATTGTTCTATAAAGATACGGAATAAAAATCAATATTCAATAGATAATCACATTTATATTCTACTTCTTTCTACCTGTTTCCGCACCGATCTTCGCCGATATTCCCCCATCTGTATTTCTGCCTATACCAGCATCTTACCTTTGTCTTGTTATCGATAATGAAAAAACAGATTCCGTAAAAGTATTCATTTAAAAACTAATCACGCTTATGTCATTAAACTATCGCTTGGTAAGAAGACCGGATATGCGCAAAGACGCAGCCGAGGGGTCGAAGCTGTACTATGCACAGGTCCGTTCCTTGAAGAAATTGAAATTCGAAAAGTTCTGCAACATGGTGGCAGTGCGCAGCTCCGCCTTCGTGGGGGATGTGAAACTGGTCATCGACGGCATCCTGTCCGTCATGGAGGAACGGTTGGAAGAGGGGGATGTGATCCAGTTGGGCCGCTTGGGTAACTTCCGGATGGTCGCAGGCAGCAAAGGGGTGGAGAACGAAGCGGACTTCAACACGTCTTTCTTCAACAAGGCCCGTATCATCTTCTCGCCGGGGACCATGCTGACGCAGGTGAAAAAGAATGCCACATTCGAACATCTCGACTTGGTTCCGGCCGGTGACAAACCGTCTTCCGGAGGCGGGGAGGAGAAACCGGGTGAACTGTAGGCCGGGAATGGCTTCCGACACTGTTTTGAAAATCTCGAAAACAGTGTCGGAAGCAAAATTCAAACAGACTAAGAAACTGTTTTGATTTTTCCGCCTGATGATTTGAGAAGTCTTTTTGAGGCAGATCCGTCACTCTGACGAGGAGGATAAACGAGCTATCTGACGAAGACGAGAGGGGGAGGATATGACCGAAAAGACGCTCAAATCATCAGGCGAAAACAACAAGAATATAATTAAAAGGGGCTGTTTGTAAAAAATCAAAACAGTGTCCAAAAACAACAAGAAAATGAAAGCAGAACAGGTTGATTTTATATCGTCATATCTCCCTCTTGCCCGTAAGGCGGGAGAAAGTTTCCGGATCAATCCGGTAGTGATCCTGGCACAGGCGGTCATCGAATCGGGTTGGGGACAGAGCGACCTCGCACGCGAGCACCATAACTTTTTCGGTATCACCGCCTACGGCAAGAAAAACGTCTGGTGGAAAGGCGAAGGTATCGAGTTGGGCGTCCACTCCCTCCGTTTCCGTGTCTACGACACTCCGCAGGATTCCTTCATGGACTACGCCCGCCTGATCCGCCATGCCTACACCCCGGCAGCCGACGCCAGCAACGACCCGCAGGCTTTCGCCCGCTCCATCTCATACAGCCGTTACATCAGCGAAGTCAACGGCGACAACCGCGAAGCCTACCGCATCTTGCTGATAAAGCTCTGCCGGCAGATCGGAAAATTCCACAAATCATAAATCATAATTCATAAACTATAAATC
>DXRF01000047.1 GCA_019411205.1 Parabacteroides sp.
CTTAGTCAGTGGTCTGCAAAACCATGTACGGCGGTTCGAATCCGCCAGGAACCTCAAAAAATCCTCTTAGCAAGTTTTTGTTAAGAGGATTTTTTATTTTTGTCCCGTAATTGGGAATTAAACAGATAAGATTATGCATTACAAGATCACGACACTTGTGGAAAACGCTGTCTACGGGCGAAACCTACAGGCGGAACACGGGCTTTCATTGCTGATTGAAAACGACGAGTATAAAATACTGTTCGATACGGGACAGTCGGATCTGTTTATCCGCAATGCGGCACTTTCGGATATTGATATTGCGGAAGTGGATTTCCTTATCCTCTCACATGGACATAGCGATCATACAGGGGGATTGAAGCATTTTCTTGCCGCCAATAAAAAAGCTCCCGTTATCTGTAAACAAGAAGTCCTTTACCGGAAGTTTAAAGATAAACGGGAAAATGGAATCATTGGCTCCAACCTGTTGGATGTATCCCGCTTCCGTTTTATCACCAGACAGACGGAGCTTGTTCCGGGGCTGTTCCTCTTTCCGGACCTTCCGGTCATGAATCCGGAAGATACTCATTTCGAACGATTCTTTACACAAACACCAGAAGGAGTTGTTCCCGATATTTTCAATGACGAACTGGCAATCGCACTGATAGCCGAAAACACTTATTCTGTATTGAGTGCCTGTTCCCACCGGGGAATCACCAATATCCTTCAGACTATCAGCAACAGTTTTCCCGGATATACATTCAACCTCTTGGCCGGAGGCTTCCATATCCACAACGCCAAAGACGAGAAATTCAATATCATAGCAGACTATCTGAAAAATAATCTGCCGGAACAGATCGGGATTTGTCATTGTACGGGTATAGACAAATACGCGTTATTCCGGCAGACATTCGGAAACCATGTGTTTTACAACTACACGGGAAATACGTTTTATTTATAAATCTTGGCAGCCCAACCACCGCCGGGAGCCATCTTCACCTTTACCTTGCGATCGGCAGGTACCGGTATGACTTCCTTTTTATAATCGCAGGCGGCACGATCGGCATTGATGCCATCTTTGAACAATTCCAGTTTATAATTGCCATCACCCAAGAAAGACAGGTCAAGTTCCACCTCGCGGGCATCCCAATTCGTCAAAGCACCCACATACCAATCATTACCGTGAAGGCGGGCAATAGCAACAAACTCGCCCATTTTACCATCCAGAGCGACCGTCTTTTCCCATACGGTCGGGATATTGGCGATAAATTCCGTACATTCGGGTTCCCGGTTATAATTGGAAGGATTATCGCACAACATATTCAGCGGAGATTCGAAGATCACATAAGTAGCCAGCTGATGGCAACGCGTTCCCTGACTCATCGGCTCGGTATAGATCGGAGCATAATTTTTGCGAATCGCATTACGCATGGCCCCCTGTGTGTAATCCATCGGACCGGCCACCATACGGACAAAAGGAATCGTCACGTCGTAAAGCGGCATATCGTAGGTATTGGCAGCCCATTTCATATTTTCCAAGCCATGAACGCCTTCGTAGTTGATCACGTTAGGATAAGTACGCTGCAAACCTGTCGGTTTGCAAATACCATGATAGTCGACCATCATCTTATATTTCGCACAAGTTTCAGCCCCTCTGTAGAGGAAGTCGATGATCTCCTGGTCGTCGCGATCCATAAAGTCTACCTTGAATCCTTTCACACCCATATCGGAATAATGCTTCACCACCTTTTCCATATCCCGGTCGAAAGCATGGTAGCCGGCCCAGAGGATGATTCCGACGTTTTTAGATTTGCCATAATTCACCAGTTCCGGAATATCGATTTCCGGGATAACCTGCATCAAGTCGGCAGCCATATTGACAGACCAGCCCTCATCGAGAATCACATATTCGATACCATGTTCGGCAGCGAAATCTATATAATATTTATAGGTTTCAGTATTGATACCGGCACGGAAATCCACATCGTAGATATTCCAGTCATTCCACCAGTCCCAGGCAACCTTACCCGGTTTCACCCAAGAGACATCCTGCAGGCGGCAGGGAGAAGCCAGACGATACACCATATCGCAATCGGCCAACTGCTTATCATTCTCGGAAACAACAAACACACGCCACGGGAAAGCCCGCGTGCCGCTTGTCTTGGCTATATAGTCTTCGCGCTCTTCCACCAACATCTGCAAATTATTGTGGCCGCCTTGCTTTTTCACTTTCGGATAAGGGGCGAACACCGGTTTCAACACAGGTTTGTCGGTCGAGTTATTCAAAAACATACCGGGATAATCTTCCAAATCCGCCTCGGTGATACAGAGTTTCTTTCCACCGTCCAGTTCCACCAAGAACGGAAGGATCATCAGACGCTTGCTGTCCAGCTTCGTGATCGGTTCGTGTACATACGGCTGCTCGAAAGAGTTCGTGAACTGTTCCTCAAATGTAGCCTTTTTACTGTTCACGTAAGGTGCAAAAGCAGTATGATCGGAAGAGAAAGTATAACCAGCTTCTTCATCCACCACGATGATATCATTCTTCATCTTCGTCGTGAAACGATAAGCCAGACCATCATTATACATACGGAAAACAAGACCGTAGTTACCCCGAAACGACAGTGTCATTTCATTATAGACATCCTGCACTTCCGTCTTTTTATAGAAAGGAGAAGGAATCACTTTATCGACTGCTGCTTTCAGCACTTTCGATACTTTGGGGCTGGCCCCTAAGACAACTCCGTTTTGCAACGTCATAGAGATCGGAGATGCGGCAAGGACTTCAGTCCCATCGTGTGTAAACGAGAAACGAATATCGTCGCCCACCGTAACGACGGCTTGCAGTTTTTTGTCCGGCGATTGCAACTGATAGCTTTTCTGTGCCGCCAGTGACATGCTCCCCATCAGGAAGAACACAATAAGAGCTTTTAATTTCATGATTTTCAAATTTAATTAACTGCCGGCAAATATACAGGATTAATCAAGAAATACTTTTGCAAAATTGTCTTATCTTTGTTGATATTGTATCATAATAGGGTTATTAAAGAGATAATATTCATGAAAAAGCTTATTTGTTTACTGTTTTGCTATCTGCTTTTCCTTCCGGCCACCGCCCAATGGAAATGGCACAATCCGATGGAAGCCGGTTTCCCGGTTATCCAAAATCAAGGATTCACAAAAGAGATCGGAAATTCTTACACACGTCTGCCCGAACGTGCAAAAGACATGGTAAGCAAGCCGTTGTGGGATCTGTCACGCCATTCGGCAGGACTCGCCATTCATTTCTATAGTGACGCCCCGCAAATCAAAGTTCGCTATACCGTTACCGGTAGCCTGAACATGCCGCATATGCCTTCGACCGGAGTGTCGGGAGTCGATCTCTACAGCATTAACAGCGACGGGAAATGGCATTTTTGTTTCGGCAACTATTCTTTCAAGGACACGATTACCTATACATATAGTAATATAGGCAAAGACCGTCACCACAAACAAGGTTTCGAATACCGGCTTTATCTGCCTTTGTACAATGGAGTGAAATGGTTGGAGATCGGTACACCCGAAGATGCGAAACTGGAATTCATCCCGGTTTCTCCCGAAAAGCCGATTGTTCTGTACGGAACTTCGATCGCGCAAGGAGCCTGTGCTTCCCGTCCTGCAATGGCGTGGGGAACAATCCTGCAACGTTCGCTGGATTATCCGCTCATAAACCTTGGCTTTTCCGGCAACGGCAAGTTAGCAAAAGAAGTTTTGCAATTCATCAATGAAACAGATGCCCGGCTGTATATACTGGATTGCATGCCTAACCTTGACTAATCAAAAAGAAGAGGAGGTGACTGCTCTGGCGGTCGCCGCCGTCAAGCAACTCCGCGAAAAACATTCGGTTCCTATTCTATTGATCGAACACGGAGGCTATAGTAACATGTACACGGATTCGACCCAATATAAAGCAGTCGTCCAGGTCAACCGTGCTTCCCGTAAGGCATACGAGCAGATTCAGTCCGAAGGCATCAAAGATGTATATTATTTGTCCTGCGAAGAACTGAACCTACCGGCCGACGGTTGGGTGGACTATGTGCACCCGTCCGATCTCGGCATGCAGCAACAGGCGGCAGCCGTAGAAAGAAAGGTTCGGGAAATCCTGCATATTCCTTTAGGCAGTCAGACAACAACCATTCCTGTCACCCAACGCAGGGAACCGCACATGTATGAATGGCACGCCCGCCACCGCGCTTTCCTGGAGCAGATACGCAACCATCCGCCTAAAGCTGTAATCTTAGGCAATTCGATCACCCACTATTGGGGTGGCGAACCGGAACACCGCAACAAGAACGGACGGGAGGTTTGGGAAAAGGTCATGCGACCTGCCGGTTTCCAGAACTTAGGCTGCGGATGGGATCGTATCGAGAATGTGCTTTGGCGCGTATACCACGGCGAACTGGACGGCTACAAAGCAGGAAAAGTCGTTTTGATGATCGGCACGAACAACTGTGGCCTGAACAACGACAAAGAGATCGTCGAAGGTCTTCGCTTCCTCCTTTCGGCCATCCGTCAACGACAACCGGAAGCCTCCGTCAAAGTGATCGGCATCCTCCCCCGCCGCAACCAGGAACAATGGGTAAGGAACATCAACTTCGATATTAAGGAGATGGTAGAAACGGAAGGTTACGAATTTGCCAATCCGGGAACAGCCCTACTACAGCAAGACGGCAAAATAGACGAAAGCCTGTTTGTCGGTGATGGCCTCCATCCGAACAACAAAGGGTATGAATTGATTGCCGGAGAGATCTCATCCTCCAACAACAGTTTCTAAAAAATAATCTTTCATTCGTCTATCAAAATGCGTAACCCGTCGTAGGCCAAATGGACATGAGACGGCAACTCCTTCTCTACTTCCGCACGCAGGCCAATGCGATGACTCATGTGAATCAGATAAGTTTCTTTCGGTTTTATCCTTTCGATATTGACAAGAGCTTCCTCCAGCGATTCATGCGTAGGGTGGGTTCCCCGGCGGAGAGCTGTCAGAATCAGCACATCCAGGCCTTCCAGTTTGGCATACTCTTCTTCCGGAAGATATTTCACATCTGTCAAGTAAGCCATATTGCCGATACGATAGCCGAAGATCGGCAGTTTTCCGTGCATCACCCGAACCGGCGTAACCGGGATTCCGGCAACCACAAAAGGTTCGTTTCCGATCCGGTGAAGTTCCAGGTTCGGGACTCCGGGATATTTATGGGCACGGAATACATAAGGGATGCGTGTCTCGATAGCTTCCGCCACATTATCTTCGGCATACACATCCACGCCCTTTTCACGGCAAAAAGGGCGTAGGTCGTCCAGCCCGCCGACATGATCGTAATGTTCATGCGAAATCAGGACAGCATCCAAATGATACGTCTTGTTGCGGATCACCTGCCAACGAAAATCCGGGCCGCAATCCAACAAAATCCGTTTACCCTCCGTCTCCACCAGAACGGACGTACGCAGACGCCAATCCCGCTTATCCGAACTGGTACACACCTCACACTGACAACCTATTTCGGGAACTCCGGTAGAAGTTCCCGTCCCTAAAAACGTAATTTCCATTTATCCTACATATTTTACCTCAGGCATAATCTCGATGCCGAACCGGTCATGAACAGCCGTACGAATACTTTCGGCAACCAACGCGATCTCATGTCCTTTGGCTTCACCCAAATTAACCAATACCAATGCCTGCTTCTCATATACGCCGACCGCACCATGCGACTTGCCTTTAAAACCACATTGTTCGATCAACCAGCCTGCCGGAACCTTCACCTTCCCCTCTCCCGCCGGGTAAGACGGTATATCCGGATATTGCTCTTTCAGCTTCTCGTAATGGGCAACCGGAATAACCGGATTCATAAAGAAACTTCCGGCATTTCCCAATTTATCGGGATCAGGCAATTTCTGATGACGGATCGAGATCACGGCCTCCCGCACAGCTTGCAACGTAAGCTCCGGATATTTAGCCAGCTCCTCTTTCAAATTACCGTAATTGACAGAGAACCGAGGCTTTTTACTCAAGCGTATGTTTATATAAGCAACAATATGCGGGTCGTTATGCTCATTCTTGAAGAAACTGTCCCGATAACCATAAAGGCATTCTTCATTTGTAAACACACGTTTCTCAAACGAAAGCTGGTTATACGCCTCCACCGTCTCGACCACATCTTTGATTTCCGTACCGTATGCTCCGATATTCTGGACAGCGGCAGCTCCGGCTTCGCCCGGAATACCGGACAGGTTTTCTATTCCTCCCCAACCTTCGGACACGGCATAAGCGACTACGTCGTCCCATTTCTCGGCAGCTCCGATACGAAGCAATACCGAATCGTCCGTCTCTTCCGCAACAGAGATACCTTTTATCTGCGAGTGCAAGATAACCCCGTTAAAATCATTTATGAATAACAGATTACTGCCACTTCCGATATGCAACGACAAACATTCCTGAAAATATTCGTCCCGGAAGATCCGTTCCAATTCTTCTTCATTCATATATTCCATAAACCAACGGGTCTTCACCGGAAGGTGAAAAGTATTATGTTTCTCCAGCGAGTAATTCTCTTCTATTCTCATTTCGCGTATGTTTTATTTTGCTGGACAAAAGTAACGATAAATATCAAATCAATCAGCAGGTATATAAAAAAGCCTTTCAAATATCGCAGCCAAAGACCATTTAACTTTTTTTGTTCCGCAAATCGTAACAAATGCATATACGTGTTGTTAAATAAGAAATGAACGTTGATTTCTTTATATGCAAAAGTGATACAACATATCAATGAAAAGCGTACATTTGCCCTGAATATCATCAATTAATAAAAAAATTCATGAACAAAGCAGAATTGATTGAGGCCTTGGCCCAGAGATCGGGATTACAGAAACAAAAAGCGAAGAAAATGTTGGAAGCTTATGTGGACATCGTAACAGAAGCTATGTCTCACAATGAGGAGATCGTATTGATCGGTTTCGGTACATTGATACCGCGCCCTCAGACAGAGCGTTTAGCTCGTAACCCCAAGACTGGAACACCGGTCATGATTCCAGCCAGAACGACTGTAAAATTCAAACCGGGTAAATATTTGCTGGATGCAATTAACAAACCCGGAGAAAAGAAGTAATATTTTTTTTACCTGACAAAGGAAGGCAATCTAAAAAAGGTTGCCTTCTTTTTTGCGATCTGTCCAAATTATGAGTAATTTCGACGCCGGAAAATGACAATTTAATCATGAAAATAGTTAATCTTGGAGAATCAAATTCGGTGTTAAACCGGTTTGTCGCAGAATTGCGCGACGTCAATATACAAAAAGACAGTATGCGCTTCCGTCGTAACATCGAGCGGATCGGTGAAATCATGGCCTACGAGATCAGCAAAGATTTCACTTACAGTACAAAAGGTATTCAATCTCCTTTAGGAATAGCACCGATGAATACTCCCGACGATTCTGTCGTCATCAGTACGATCCTGCGTGCCGGGCTTCCCTACCACCAGGGTTTCCTCAGCTACCTGGACAATGCAGAAAATGCATTCGTTTCCGCTTACAGGAAATACAAAGACCGCCTGAACTTCGACATTCATATCGAATACATCGCATCTCCCCGATTAACGGATAAGACATTGATTATAACGGATCCGATGCTGGCCACCGGCAGTTCCATGGAACTGGCCTACGAAGCATTGCGCACCAAAGGCCACCCGGCGCATATCCATGTTGCTTCCATCATCGCCAGCAAGCAGGCTATCGAATATATCCAACGTAAGATGCCGGACGACATCACAACCGTATGGGTAGCGGCTGTTGACGACGAACTGGACGATCATTCTTACATCGTTCCGGGATTGGGTGACGCCGGTGACCTGTCTTATGGTGAAAAAGAATAAGATATAAGTTCTAACGGGGTAAAGTAAACCAGAAGCGGGAACCCTTTCCCTTCTCGGACTCTACCCCGATTCTTCCGCCAACCTGTTCTATTATGCTCTTGCAGATCGAGAGTCCCAAGCCTGTCCCCTGCTTGAAACTGTTTCCTTTATAGAAACGGTCGAACACATGTTGCTGCACTTCCGGTGACATACCATCTCCGGTATCCGTCACCGAAAACTCAATTTCATCCCGGCCTATCTCGTAACCAAGCATGATCGTTCCCTTTTTGGTGTGCTTGATGGCATTATTAATAAAGTTGGATATGATCTGTGTCAACCTCACCTTGTCGCAACGCATGATGCAGGGAGGCAAATCTGGAGCCACACAGAGAGCGACTTCAGCCGACACTTTGATACGCATCGAAACCACCAGTTCTTTACACAACTCCTTCAAGTCCACCTCGACAAGTTTCAATTCGATTATACCGGATTCTATCTTCGCCAGATCCAGCACGTCGGAGATCAACTGCAACAACAATTCATTGTTTTTCTGGATAATCTCGACAAACTGCTTCTTTTCCTCCGGATCGTCCGTATCGACCAGCAACGTAGAGAACCCAACAATGGCATTCAGCGGAGTCCGGATCTCATGGCTCATATTGGCAAGGAATGCAGATTTCAAACGGTCGAGTTCTTCGGCTTTCTCACGCTGCTTCTGCGTTTCCTTCAGTTCGGTTATATCATAATTCACACAAATCATTTCAAGTCCGTCCGGATCAGTCGACTGTGTGTTCCGCATGATATTCACACGAGTCCATCGCCATTCATTCCCGTTCTGAATCCTCAGTTCCTTTCGAATACTTGAAGCTGTTCCCCGCCTAACGTTCTCAAAGAAATCAACCATCACTTTCCGATCTTCCGGATGGACATGATCATAGACACCGATCACCTCAGACAAGGGGGTTCCTTCTACTTCTCCCAAATTCTGATACCATTGTTCGATAGCATAGCCCTCATTACTTTGCAAGTCGAATTTGGCATAGCCCACTTTGGCAAAACGGCTGACCAAGCTGAAGAAGTGTTCAAACTCCTCGATACGGTTATAGGCAACTGTCTTATCCGTGTTGTCAAGGTTGATTAACATATAATTGATCAGATCTCCATTCGTATCATAGAGCATGCTGACCTTTGTGAGAATATCGAGAGCACCTTTTTTGCCTGTCGGATAATAATTTTCGCTCTTGATTTTATTAAACGAGTAATCTAACCGGAAAGAGACCGATTCTCTCCGACCCAACTTTTCCCTTATTTCTTCAGGAATGATCGGGTTCTCAAAAATATTAATGCCCAACGCAGCCTCCTTCGAAGGAAGGCCGAAGATCTCCACGTCCATATTGTTCATATCCACCAGATACCCCTTCTTATCGTAAAGCTCGATACCGACGGGGATATTCGTATAGATATTCCGAAGCAGCTTTTCGCTATGGTCCAACGCCTCGTTTGTCCGTGCCATCTTCGTTATTATGCTGATGATATTGGTAATGGAAGAGAGCCATTGAAAGTCTTCGAGGCTCCACATACGGTTATTGTCTACGATATCGATTCCCATATAGCCCCAAGAAACCCCTTTGATAATCAACGGAATCATAATCAGGGAACGTGCGCCCCGCATTCTCAGATAACGTTTTTCTTCCGCCGCCTCCAAAGGTAATTCGTCCAGGTTATTAATTAGGATCGGATAAAGTTTTTGTATCTTTTCGGTAGACCAGCGTAAGGTAGAAAGCGGTATATTCTGCAAAGTGTCACGAACAGGAGCAATACCTTCGCTACATACTTCATGAGTGCAGCTCAAAGTGTTTCCCTCCCCATACTCCATGATATACGCACGTCCTTTCGTATAGATCGAAAACAGAATTTCTGTAAGCGCCAAATGGATCGACTTATGCAGATCATTCGTCTGGATAAAAGAATGCAATGCTCTGGAAAGGCTGCCCAAATGCCTAAGCAGGCTGTCAATCTGACTATTCTCTACCGGTTTGTTTGCATCTCCTTCACTAAAAGGTATTAATTGCAAAATTCCGAAAGCCTTTATTGTACCATTGGGCTCCAAACCATGCTTGTAAATCTTGGTACGGACAAATCTATATCCATAACAAGTTTTTATCGGAAAAGCCTGTTCATAAATTCCGATCTCTCTGAAGAAAGCAAACTCATTGGCAATCCGACTGCGATAGTCTTCACGAATCAAGGAATAAAAGTCAGCTATAGATAATTTCGGCCCTTTCAGCTCCAGCAGGCCGATCAAGAAATCCGAGCAGATATAACATCCCTCTTCAAAATCTGTCTCCCACCATCCAACCTGGGCGCAATCTAATAACGTTTGATACTGACCTGTTTCCATGAATACACTTTTTGTTATTTACCCATTTATTACTATCACACAAAAATCGCTATAATAAACCAGACCAACAAATTTTATCCCACATAAAAAAGTTGCAGCATAAGCTAATACAAGCCTATACTGCAACTTAATCTATACATACAAAAGTATTATTTCAACTCTTTAATACGAATATTGCGGAACTTGACAGGAGAACCATGGCCCAAGAAACCAATATGCCCTTTCTTATTGAACAGGCCCGGATGTTCCTTATGGTCCGCAGTACCGTTCTTTGTCGCCTCGCGGATATTACCTTCCATGATGACCACACCGTTGACCGTTACCTTGATGTTGTCGCCATCGGCCACAATTTCTTCATAATTCCATTCACCCGCAGGTTTGAACGCGCTATGATGTTCCGCCTTAGCCGGGATAATTCCATAAACGGAACCGTGATGCTGCAAAGGAGTAATATCCTTATAAATCGGATGTTCACAATCCAGAATCTGGATTTCCATACCGACATAAGCGGCATCCCCTTCCATCGGGGTACGGATACCGACACCGTTATTAGCACCCGGCGTCAACTGGAATTCGAAACGGTATACGAAGTTGCCATACTCGTCTTTCGTATACAAGTTTCCACCGTAGCTCTTGCTCGGTATCATAGAAATGCAACCGTCTTCCAGAGTATAATCGACTGTGTTACCTGTCCATTCATGCATATTCGTACCGTCGAACAGCACCTTGAAACCTTCCTTCTCTTCTTCAGCCGACAGTTTGAACGGTTCCTTACGTTCCAGTTCTTTTACATAAATATTCCGGTAATAGACCTTGCTGCCATGAGCCTGCAATTCAATCTGCTCGGTCGGGAAGATCGGAAGTTTACGATCCCAATAGTTCTCCAGGATCACATCATCCACGACTTTCTCTCCGTTCAGCACGACCGTCACACGGTCACCGACCATCTTGATATAGAAACTGTTCCATTCACCCAGCTTATTATCCGCCACTTTCGACGGCTTGCTTTCGTTCACCTGGTTGTTGTATAATCCACCGGAACCGACTTGTGCTCCCACGTTGACACGCGAAGTATCCCAGATCTGCACCTGAGGCGTACCACGCAAGTAAATACCGGCATCCGCTTCAGGACCGGCCGGATCAAGCATCCAGTCTACATACATTTCGAAATCTCCGTATTGTTTTTCCGTGCACAGATTGTCACCCTTGCCATTGAATATCAGCATACCGTCTTCCACACTCCAGCCTTTACGCATGACTTCATCGGCTTTTGCCTGCTCTTTGGCCAACTGTGCCGGCTTCATCTTCGCACGGGCAATCGGGTTTTGCACCAGGCCTTTCCAGCCGGTCAAATCCTTGCCATTGAACAAAGAAACGAATCCTTCGCCTTGCGGCATCTCTGCCAGATGTTTCTTGATTGCTTCCCTTTGATAGCCGGCATCCGGATTGTCGAGCACTTCCATCACCTTATTCAACAGGGTACGGACATTCGCCCCCATATACTCCTTATTACCCAAAGTAATATTCATGACTGCATTGGCGGCAGCCTGTTGTACAGGTTTCTGATCCAGAAATTCGCCGGCATACAACATGCCCAAGAACGTTCCGGTATTTTCAATCTGTTGCAGGATTGCGATCTTTTGTGCATCTGTTTTAGCAATTTCCATTGCCTTACGTAAGCTTAACAGACGGTTTTCACCTGTAAATGCAGGATTGGAGACCAGTTTCACATAGGTAGTGAGAGCCGGGTCGAAATAATTGGAGGATGGGTTTTCCTTGCAGATCGTGTATAATTCGTCTGCCACCTCAATACCTTTCCAGTTCAGCAGGGCTTCGAAGGCTGCATCCCTTTTGACACCTGTATTGGAACGGAAACCTTTTACGACCGTCGCCAGCGCATCCGGTTGTCCGGTAGAAGCCAACACCAGATAATACAAATAATCTTTATTACCGGCCTGCAACATACGACGTGTCACCGTTTCGACCCGGTCGGCAGCCGGAAGAGAAGACAATGCCGAAATAACAGCCCGTTGCATAGGAGGAACAGCCAATGCGTCTGCCGTTTCCAGCATACCACACATATTGGTTATATCACGTTCTCCCACCACATCCTTCAAAGCCACATAGGCTGCAGCTTTCACTTCAGGAGAACCTGTCTGGATCTGATCCAGCACGGTGTTGATATTAGCTGTAGCCTTGCGCATGGCCAACAATTCCAATCCTGCTATTTTTCCCGCATTGGCAGCAGAAGAGACAGCTTTCGCCACTGCCCCGTCAATATCTCCCGGGAAGGCGGCCAAAGCATCCTGTCCCAGCAAAACAACTTGCTTGTCATCGCTCTTCAGTAATTCGGCTAATGAAGGGATATAGGACTTATCGCCGATCTTTACCAATGTCCAAGCAGCAGCCTGCTTCACATCGAAGTTCGCATCACCGAGCTGCTCCAACAGGATTTGCTTGGCAGGAAGATCAAAACGTATTTCCAGATTCTGGATAATGTCGTGTTTGGCAGATTTCTTGGCCTCACGTCCGATCCAGTTCAGGATATCTATTTTCAGTTCCGGCTTGACTTTCGGAACCATTTTCATCAATTCGATATACAGCTCCTTATCTGCAAAATCAGAAGCGTAGCTCAAAGCTGCGTTCCGGTAGTTCTTGCTCGGATCTTTCATGGCTGTGATGATCATCTTGGAAACTTTGGCCGGTTCCTCGGCTGCTAACAGTATCTGCAAGGCAGCTTCCCGCGTCTGCTCCTGTCCGGCTTTAGCCGCTGCTTTCTGCAATTTTTTTGCAGCTTTCATCACCGCATCACGATCACTCTGGACCAATCGTTTCAGTAAAGCGATATAGGCTTCGTTGGCACCGGTCATTTCCATCGTGTAACCGGCATTTTCGGCTGCTTGCGCCAAAACCGACAAAGAGGTAGGACCTCCGACACAACTCAAGGCATACAAAACCTCTTTCTGCATATTCGGATCGGCTGCTCCCTGCAATGTCAACAGGAGCGTTTCCGCCTCTTTCACCCGGGCATCGGCAATCGCACGGATCACATCCTTTTGTGTTTTGGAAGAACCGGAACGCATCTTCAAGGCTGCAACCAATGCCTGCCCTGCCTTTTCGCTACCGTTGGCAGCCAGTGCACGGGCAGCGGGACCGCTCAACGCCTCGTCATTCAAGTAAGAAGCCAATACTTCTATGCATTCATCTTTTCCCAACATCTGAAGTTGGCGGATAATGAATGCTTTTGTTTCTCGCTCGTTTACCATTTCCAAAGCTTTCAGATAAGCCTTCGCAGTCACTAGCCGGGCATTCTCCTCCCCTTTCGCCATGACATAATGCGTAAGACCACTCAAAGCATAGTCGACATTTGCGTTACTGCCTTTGCCCGGAGCATTTATCATGTTTACCAGCATCAGAACACCTTCTTCGCCGGTAGAACTCAAATCACCAATCAATTTATTGTACGCCGCTTGTTTCGCCGCAGGCATCTGAGCCAACACATCGGCAGCGGTCGTTTTGGCCGTACGGTTGGCCGGAGTCTGCGCCATCAGCATGCTTCCGCAAAGCAACAGGGCAGCAATTGAAATATATGCTTTTCTCATATTATTATCTGTTTATGTGATTGTCAATTGTTAATGATCAATTGTCAATTCGTTATATATTCCAAGGTGCTCTCATCGGCTGATCCAGCAAACGATTTGCAGCCTCGTCGTCAATAAATTCAAGTTTTACAGGATCGAAATTCAGCGTCCGGTTCAAACGCAGAGCCACCGCTCCCATATTGACAATAGTAGCCGAACGGAAACCATTCTTTTCGTTCAGAGCGAAAGGTTGGCGTGTCTTCACACATTCGATAAAGTCCGTAACCTGCGGTTCGGGTTCGGGGAAATCGGCAAGTTTCTTCTCCCAATCGGGAATATCGCATACAAAATTCTTATAAACATTTCCTTTCGGTCCGGCAATATACGGTGTATTCGGATCACCGAAATCACCCCCCCAAAGGACAATCTGGCAACCATCGTCATAGGTGTAGGTGATGGAACGCCAAGTACCGACAGCGTCCGGATGTTGTTGCGGGGCATCAACCTCCACTTTAACGGGGCTGGTATCGTCTTTACCTAATATATATTGTACGGGATCGATATAGTGCTGCCCCATATCCCCAAGTCCGCCACCGTCATAGTCCCAGTATCCGCGGAAAGTCTGGTGTACGCGATGCGGGTTATAAGGCTTATAAGGAGCCGGACCGAGCCACATGTCGTAGTCCAGCTCAGCCGGAACCGGTTGCGGTTCGAGATATTCTTTTCCTACCCAGAAGAACTTCCAGTTGAAACCGGTATGCGCACTGATCGTCACCTTTAACGGCCATCCCAATAATCCGCTCTGCACCAGCTTCTTCAACGGCTTGACGGGAGTGCCCAATCCATAGAACTGGTCAGTAAAACGGAACCATGTATTCAGGCGGAACATACGTCCGTATTGCTGTACGGCCTCCATCACACGCTTTCCTTCACCGATCGTACGCGTCATCGGCTTTTCACACCAGATGTCTTTTCCAGCCTTAGCGGCCTCGACAGACATGATACCATGCCAATGAGGTGGAGTGGCGATGTGCACAATATCGACATTCGGGTCCAAAATCAAATCGCGGAAATCATGATAGGCGGCTATTTTTTCCTTCACCAGTTTCTTGCCCAGTTCAAGGTGATTTTTATCAACGTCACAAACGGCAACCAAACGTGTACCGGCATAATTGACATGGCCTCTTCCCATCCCTCCGGTACCAATAATACCTTTAGTCAATTGATCACTCGGAGCGATATACCCGTTTCCCAATACGTGGCGCGGCACAATCGAAAAGAGCGCAACCCCTCCAAGGGTTTTCAGAAAACCTCTTCTGTTTGTTCTCATAGTAAAAAATATAATTTATATAGATTAGCAACCAATTATTTAAAAATATAAATAATATCTGACAAATATACTAATTATCTAATAATCCTCGCAGATATTCACGTGTTTTTATCACATAATCATGTCTTGCCCCGTTC
>DXRF01000048.1:0-1817 GCA_019411205.1 Parabacteroides sp.
CGGAGATGTGTATAAGAGACAGAAACATGCGTGATAATAAATAAATATATTACATTTGCCACGTGAAAGGACGTAGTCCTACAAGAACTATGTCTTTATTTATATGGCGGATTTATGATATATGTTAGAAATCATACCATGAATGTAAAGAGTCTATAAGTTAGGTGGTTGCCACCTCCTTGGATCTTATTCATATAGTGACTATTATTAAACAAAAAACAATTAGTATGTTGAAAATCGCAAGACCAGTCAGCTTTTTGCTGTTGTCTGCTGCTTTATGTTCCTCAGGAACAGTGTTCGCGGCTAATGAGACAGCAACTCCTAAAGTTGGTATTTCTCAGCAACAGAAAAGTTTGAAAGGAACAGTTAATGATGTTCTGGGCCCCGTAGCCGGTGCTTCAGTAGTCGTAAAAGGTACGACAAACGGTACAGTTACCGACATGGATGGTAACTTTGTTCTGGAAGTGAATAACGGTGATGTCCTTCAAATCTCTTTCATTGGTTATGTTACACAGGAAATCAAGTACACCGGACAAACAACTTTGACTGTGAATCTGGTGGAAGATACTCAGAAGCTGGAAGAAGTAGTTGTTGTCGGTTATGGTACACAAAAGAAAGTGAACATGACGGGTGCTGTTGCACAGATCGATAGCAAAGCGTTGGAAAATCGTCCGGTTCAGAACGTTTCTACTGCATTACAAGGTACGATGCCTGGTGTTCAGGTAACTTCTGGCGGTGGCCGTCCCGGACAGGATGGCGGTACGATTCGTGTGCGTGGTGTCGGTACCTTAAACACGGCTGATCCTTACATCTTGGTGGATGGTATTGAAACAGGAACGATGAACTCGGTTGACCCGAATGATATCGAAAGTATTTCCGTATTGAAAGATGCTGCTTCTGCTGCGATCTATGGTTCGAAGGCATCCAATGGTGTAATCTTGATTACGACGAAACGTGGTAAAACGGGTAAACCGCGTATCTCTTATAATGGATATGTAGGTTTCCAGAGACCGACGGAAATGATTGATCGTATCAGTTCTTATGACTATGCACGGTTATATAGCCAGTCTATGAGTGCTGAAGGTTTGAAGCCACGTTTTGATGAAACAGATATTCAGAAATTCAAAGATGGTTCTTCTCCTGATACGCATCCGAATACAGATTGGTATGACGAAGCTTATCAAACAGGTGTGCAGCATTCACACAATGTCAGTGTGAGCGGTGGTACGGAAAATGCAAAATATATGGGATCTGTCGGTTATCTGGGACAGACAGGTATTCTTCCGAATGCAGATAGACAGCAGTTCAACGCACGTACTAACTTGGATTTGAAGTTGAACTCTAAATTGACCGTACGTTTGAATTTGGCTTATATTAAAAATGATTATGCAGATCCGATTTCTTCTTATTATTCTGGTATAAGGGATGATGGAGATTCTCGTTATGAGGCTAGTTCCGACCAGATTATCCGTCAGTTGAATCGTATTTCACCGTGGATTGTCGGTCGTGCAGATGATGGTACTTATGGTACGATTTCCGATGGAAACCCGCTTGCTTGGTTGGATGCAGATCAGACGGTTAAACGTAAAAACCAGAACTTCTCGGGTACGCTGGCAGCTGATTATAAGATTATCGATGGGTTGGTTGCGACAGTAACAGGTTCTTATGTCAATAATCAGCAGCATTATATTGCTTTCCAGAAGTATATTAAATATAATCCGAATAAAGAGACGGAGCAGAATCGTGCAGAAGAGCGTTTTATCGGCTGGCATCGTGCTTCATTCGATGCTTTGTTGAACTACGACAAGCAATTCGGT
>DXRF01000048.1:1827-4950 GCA_019411205.1 Parabacteroides sp.
GTGAACATGGCTTGAAGGCGATGGCTGGTTGGCATACGGAAAAGTATGACTATTCTTTTAACCATCAGTTCCGTAAGAATTTCCCGACTAACGAATTGACCGATATGAATGCGGGTGATCCTGCCTCTCAGAAAAGTTTCGGGTTTACTCGTGAATTGGCTATGATTTCATGGTTCGGACGTATCAACTATGATTATGCCGGCAAGTATCTGTTGGAAGGTAATATCCGTGCGGATGCTTCTTCACGTTTTGCCGATGGTAATCGTTGGGGGTATTTCCCTTCTTTCTCTGCTGCATGGCGTATTAGCGAAGAAGGTTTTATGGAAAATACGAAGGACTGGTTGAATAACTTGAAGATACGTGGTTCTTGGGGATTATTGGGTAATCAGGATGCGCTGAGTGATTATTATCCTTGGATGAACACGTATGCTTTGGATGCTAGTTACCCGTTGGGTGGTGCTTTGCAGTCTGGTTATTATCAGAATAGCTACAAGTTAGCTTCCATTTCTTGGGAAAAATCTCGCACATGGGGACTTGGCTTTGATGCTACGCTCAACAACAAAATCAATGTGACGTTCGATTACTATGATCGTAAGACGACTGGTATTATTATGGATGTACCTGTTCCGCAGGAGTTTGGTTTAGGAGCATACAAGGATAATGTGGGTGAAATGTCCAACCGAGGTGTCGAAGTGATCTTGAGCTATAATAACAAGTGGGGAGATTGGTCGTTTGGTGCAACCGGTAACTTTGCGTACAATAAGAATATTTTGCAGGATTTGGGATTGTCTGGTAGCTCTAAGGAGATGCAAGATCCGAACAACGGTAATAAGATCCGTCGTATCGGTGAAGCATTGAATACCTATTTGGTTTATGAAGCAGACGGTTTCTTTGAATCAGACGAAGCAGCACAGGCTTATATGGATAAATATGCTGGAAAGGACGGATATCCATTTTCTAAAAAGTTCAAAGCTGGTGACCTGATTTATAAGGATACAAATAATGACGGAAAAATCGATGACTCTGATCGTGTTTTGGCTGGATCGACTGACCCGAAATTTACTTTTGGTTTGAATCTGAATACTGCTTATAAGAATTTCGATTTGTCCATGACTTTTACAGGAGCAGCGGGTGTAAGCCGTTTGATCAACAAGGAAGTGACCGGTTATTTCGCAGGTGACGATTCTCACCCGGCAACTGTTTGGCTGGATGCCTGGACACAGGACAACAAAGATGCTGCGATGCCGCGTGTTGCTTATGATGAAAGTTCTAACAACTATACACCTTCTACATTCTGGGTGCAGAATTCCAGCTACTTGCGTATGAAGAATCTGCAATTTGGATATACACTTCCGAAAAGAATGTTGAAGTCTGTCGGAATTGAGAATGTTCGTTTCTACTATTCAGTAGAAAATTTGTTTACGATCCATAATATGCTTGTTAGCGTTGATCCTGAAATCGGAGACGAACGTGGTTCCAGCTTCCCATTGACACAGACACATGCTTTTGGTGTGAATGTGACATTCTGATAAATGCGAAAAATTAAGATTTAAAAGAAAGAAATAAATATGAAACGATTATTAGTATATATGTTGTCAGGAATGGCAATTTGGGCTACTTCCTGTTCCGATTTTTTGGATACAGCTCCGTTGGATGCTTTATCTCCGGCAACGACCTGGAAAACGGAAACAGATGCCGAAAAGTTTCTGATCGGCTGTTATGATGGTTGGGCCGATGAAACCGGTATTTTGTATTGGGATTGTGCTTCCGATTTCGGATTCAACTTTCACCCTCATGAAGGATGGAGAGAGATTGGTGCCGGTACGATGAGTGCTAACGGTAATGTGGCTGATTATTATAGTTTCGGCATGATCCGTCGTTGTAATGACTTTATCAAGAATATCGAAGGTGTCGAGTTTGCGGATGCGAACAAGAAAAACGATATGATCGGACAAGTCAAGACTATCCGGGCTTACCAATATTTCACGAAGAACTGGTTGTATGGTGGTGTGCCTATCATCGATTCGTATGAAACGGCTGAAGAGGCTAAAGTTCCACGTAATACAGAAGAAGAGGTGAAGAAATTCATCTATGACGAACTGGATGCTGCTATCCCGATGTTGAACGATGCACCAAAAGCCAGAGGATATATTGCCAAAGGTACGGCATTGGCACTGAAGATGCGTGCAGCCCTGTTCTATTCAGATTTTCAGTTGGCAAAGGATGCTGCCAAGGCCATTATAGATTTGAAGCAATATGAATTGGATTCGAGTTTTGAGAATCTTTTTATGGTAGCTGGACAAAATTCAAAGGAAATCATTGCTGCTGTCCAGCACGATGAAAACTTGTATTCAAACGGGATGATTGCAACGATGTATAACAATGGTGATGGTGGTTGGTCTTCTATGGTTCCGACACAGAATCTGATTGATACGTATGAAATGAGTAACGGTTTGACAAAAGAAGAGGCTGGTAGTGGCTATGATGCAGAACATCCGTTTGCTAACCGTGACCCACGTATGGCAATGACTGTTCTTTATCCGGGTATGGATTGGAATGGAAAGGTTTTGAACACATTGGATAAGATCGACCCTACGCTTGAAAAAACAGGAAATCCGAACAATGATGGTTCTAACAACTGTTCCAAAACACGTCTGACTTGGGCAAAATATTTAGCTCCGATGGACCAGTACAATGATATTTGGGCTACTAATTGTCAACCGATCGTTTTCCGTTATGCAGAAGTATTGTTGAGCTATGTAGAAGCAGAAAACGAGTTGAACGGACCGTCAGCTGAAATTTACGGTATGTTGGATCAGATCCGTGAACGTGTTGGTATGCCGAAGGTAGACCGGAACAAGTATAGTTCGAAAGATAAGTTACGCGAATTGATCCGCCGTGAACGTGGTGTGGAATTAGCAGGTGAAGGTCTTCGTCGTCTGGATATCATCCGTTGGAAAGACGCCAGTGGTAAGATGGTGGCCGAAACGGTGATGAATTCTGAATTGAGAGCTATCACTGGTACAATTGATTATGAAGAAAAAGATCCGACCAAACGTGCTGTCATTACAGGTACCGAGCTGATTGAAGAACGTGTGTTCAAACCGTTCCACCGTTATCTGC
>DXRF01000048.1:4960-15237 GCA_019411205.1 Parabacteroides sp.
ACTATATACGAAAGAATGATCAGTTGAGGCAAAATGAAGGCTATTAATTAAATATTAGTATATTATTTCTTTAGAGGAAGGGATATGTTGTAAAAAGCAATATATCCCTTTCCTTTGTACAGAAAAACAAGAATATAGCATGAAGCATTATCGAATTTTCTCTTTTATCTTGTTATTCATTTGTGCTGCATTTGGACAAAGTTGCAGTACGGCTTCTTCCGGCCGGGAAGTCCTGGATATGAATACCGACTGGGCTTTTTATCGGGGGGATGTGGTGGAAGGGAGCCGGACGGATCTGGATGATTCGGGATGGATGCCTGTTGCGCTGCCTCATGTCATGCAATTGGAAATGAAGCATTGCGGCGGGAATTCCATTTATGACGGGATCGGTTGGTATCGCCGTTATTTCAAACTGCCGGCAAGATATAAGGATAAACGGATCGTCGTCTCTTTTGAAGGGGTGATGACGAATTGTGATGTTTATCTGAACGGTCAAAAACTCACGGAGCATCATGGCGGTTATATGGGATTTGTCGCAGACCTTACGGACCGTATCGATTGGAACGGTAATAATGTGCTGGCTGTCCGGGTCTCTGCCGAGCCGGACCCGCTGACACCTCCGGGAAAGCCGCAAGACAAGATGGACTTCTATTATTATAGTGGGATTTACCGGGATGTCCGGATGGTGATTACGGACAAAGTATATATCACCGACCCGTTGCAGGAAGATATTGTTGCCGGTGGTGGTCAGTTTGTGACGTTCCCCGAAGTAACGAAAGACAAGGCGAGGACACATCTTGCGACTCATGTCCGGAATCTGACGGATAAAGATCAAGCACTGTCTGTTTTCTCGCAACTGGTCGATTCGGCAGGCCATGTCATTGCAGAGGCTGAAACACCGGTCACCTTGCACAAGCAATCGGACAGAACGGTGGAGCAGGACCTCATTGTCAACCAACCTGCTTTATGGCATCCTTATACGCCTAATCTCTACACCTTGCGTACGCAATTATTATCAAAAGATAAAGTGCTCGACGAAACCACCCGGAAAATCGGTATTCGTACGATCCGGTACACAGCCGAGGAAGGATTCTTTATCAACGGGGAAAAACTGTATATGCGCGGAGCCAACCGTCACCAGGCTTTTGCCAATGTTGGAGATGCGGCTTCCAACTCGATGCAGGTACGGGATGTGATCGACCTGAAACGAGGTGGTTATAATGCGGTTCGTGCCGCCCATTATCCGAATGATCCGGCTTTCTTGGAGGCGTGTGACCGATATGGACTGTTAGTGGTGGAGTGTATTCCCGGATGGCAGTTCTATAATCCGGATTCCACCTTTATTAAACGTTTGTATGAGATCGGACGCCAGATGATCCGTCGTGACCGGAACCACCCTTCTGTTGTTCTTTGGGAAACTGCGTTGAACGAATCCCGTTATCCGGTTTCTTTGGCAAAAGAGATTTTCGAACTGTCTCATGCCGAATATCCGGGCGATCAGATGTACACGGCGGGCGATTATTTCGGGCATGCGGAGATGGAGCCTTATTATGATGTCTTTTATAAACAGGTTTCCAAATTCCCGAAAGACGGAGATGTGATGAGTAATTATCCGGAAGATTTTATAGTAGTCAAGCCGTTATTTACCCGCGAATGGGGAGATGGTGTGGGCGAAAAGCCGCGTGTCAGCCTGAAAGAAAGCGAGGAAGAACAGATGCGCCAGTGCCGCAGCCGTATCGAGCAGTTGAATGGTAAAGGCTATTTTGACTGGTGCATGCTGGATGCCAATCCACATATGGGTGGACATTTCGTTTGGAGCTACAACGACTATGCACGGGGCAGCCAGGATGAAACGATGTATAGCGGTGTGGTGGATATCAACCGGTATCCGAAATTCAGCTACTTCATGTTGCAGAGTATGAGAGATAAATCTGTTTCACAACCCGGCTTGTATGAAGGACCGATGGTCTTTATCGCTTCTTATAATGCTTCGGGAGATTTCGCCTCGTCTACAACAGATATAACGGTTTTTTCCAATTGCGACGAAGTCCGTCTTTATCGTAATGAGAAGTTGATTGGAACTCAGACGCGGGAAGAACGGACACCGCTGTATCGTTCGGTTGTCGAGAAAGGCGGCAGCCCGGTCTTCGTCTTTAATGCCGGGGGATATGAAGCCGGAACATTAAAGGCGGAAGCGCTGGTTGACGGAAAGGTGGTGGCGACCCACAGTGTGAGCACTCCGGGAGAAGCCGAGCGTCTGATTGTGGATATCAAGACGGATGGCCTTGTCCCTGTTGCCGACGGCTCGGATATGATCCCTGTCTATTTTAAGGTTTGTGACAAGAATGGTTCTTTGGTCTGCAATTCCGGACAGGAAATCCGGATTCAGGTGTCTGGTGAAGGAGTGCTGGTCGGAGATACGATCAGCCGTATCGGTATCAATCCTCAGAAGGTGGAAGGAGGCGTTGGTTTCGTATTTGTCCGCACGACGAAGAAAGCCGGTAAGATTACGGTGAAAGCGACAGCTGAAGGTTTGTCATCCGGTGAAGCGGAAATCAGTACGAAGCCGTTTGAAGGAACCTATCTGCCCGATGGAAAACATGCCCTGTTTACCGGGAAAGAAGAAGACAATGTTGTGGTAAAACCTTCTTCCTGGCAGAAGCGCATCTTGGAAAGACCTCGTTTGAAGATTGCGTCAGTCCAAGTTGGAAGCAGCCAAAACGGATATCCGGCCTCCAATATAATCGACAATGACGATCGTACCTGGTGGATTGCCGGAGAAGACCGGTTACCGCAGGTGGTCACTCTGTCACTGGACCGTCCGGCATACGTGGCTGCTTGCCGCATCCTTTTCCAAAAAGACAGTTCTTCCTATAAGCATAAAGTGGAGACTTCCGAGGATGGCGAACGGTGGGAACTCCTGTATGAACGTGAATGTACGGGGTGGGAATTTAAACCGATGACGGTTGACCGGGAAGTGAAATATCTCCGCCTGACAATCGAGAATGTTTCCGAAGGGCGTGCCGGTCTGGGGGAAATCTCGCTTTATTAAATATGTATAACACAGCTAATTTGAATAGAATGAAAAGAATAATATATCTGCTGGCAGTCCTGTTCTGTGGGACAAGCCTTTTTGCACAAGACAAACCGTTTGATATCGAGCATGCACCGGCTCCTTTGTTCCGTTGTCCTATCTATGACGGTCCTACCGACCCGACGCTCGAATGGAATGAAGAGCGGCAGGAGTGGTGGATGTTCTACACCCAGCGTCGTGCCAATGTCCCTAACTTGCAGGAGGTGGCCTGTGTCTATGGCAGTAAAGTCGGGATCGCGGCAACCAAGAACAACGGTAAAAACTGGTATTATGTCGGGACAGCAAACCTGCCGGAACCCATGCAGGGACAGAGCACTTTCTGGGCTCCCGATGTGTTCAAGCATAAAGACACTTATTACATGATCGTGACCTTTATCCCCGGTATTCATCCTTTCTGGGGAGGTGATGCCCGGCTTGTCTTTTACAAAAGCAAGGATCTGATGAACTGGGATCTGGTGGAGGAAATAGAGGGTACGCATGGTTGTATCGACGCTTCGGCGTTTCAGATGCCGGACGGGACGTGGAAGATGTGGTACAAGACTCCCGACTCCAAAACGAATACGGGTGTGAGCAAGGATTTGACGACTTGGAAGGTAACCGGCAAATGCGAGATTGACGATGTCCCGCATGAAGGGCCGATCGTCTTTTATTGGAAGAATAAATACTGGAACATCATCGACGAATGTAATCTGGGGTATGTCGGTTTGCACTGTTACGAATCGGATGATGCGACTAACTGGACCTATAATTCGACAATCCTGAACAAGCCCGGCCTCCGTCCGGACGATTTCGACCAGGGAAGACATTGCGATGTCGTTGTGATCGGTGACCGTGCTTTTATCTTCTATTTCACTCATCCGGGACGAACATACAGGATGGACGGTATCGAAGTGGAAGAGAGCACTTGGAACTATCACCGTGCCTCTATCCAGATTGCCGAGTTGGAATATGTGGATGGAAAGATTGTCTGCGACCGGGATAAGTATGCCAAAAAAGTCCCGTCACCTATCGAGCGGAAGAAGAAGTAAACGGGAATAAAAGATGATGTCTAAAATGAAGATCGATCGTATGCTTGTTGCCTCTTTGGGGGCAATCACCGGATTGGTTTCTTGCTCGTCCGGCCAGAAGGAAGAGGCGCAAAGACCGAATATCCTGATCCTGCTTGCGGATGATGCCGGATATGCGGATTTCGGATTTATGGGGGCGACGGATATCCAGACCCCTAACATCGACCGCCTGGCTGCCGAAGGGTGTATCTTTACGGATGCCCATGTGGCGGCGACGGTGAGCAGCCCTTCGCGATCCATGATGCTGACGGGCCGCTACGGACAACGCTACGGATATGAATGTAACCTGGATAAGCCGGGAGATGGCCTTCCTGACGATGAAGAATTGCTTCCGGCCTTGTTGAAACGGTATGACTACCGTACGGGCTGCATCGGGAAATGGCATTTGGGTTCCGAACCTTCCCAGCGTCCGAATGCAAAAGGCTTCGATACGTTCTACGGGCTTTTGGCCGGCCATCGTTCTTATTTTTATAATCCTGAAACCAGTGACAAGGATGGCAGCCTGCAACAATACCAGCACAACGGGCGGAAGCTGTCTTTTGACGGTTACTTCACCGATGAACTGGCTTCTAAGGCACAGCAGTTTGTTACGGAAAGCGAACAGCCTTTTATGCTGTATATGTCTTTTACCGCTCCCCATTCTCCCAATGAAGCGACGGAAGAAGATTTGGCGCGTTTCGAAGGACAGCCCCGCCAGAAGTATGCGGCTATGATGTATGCGTTGGATCGTGGTGTCGGCAAGATTGTGGACGAGCTGAAAGCGGCGGGCAAGTTCGACAATACGATTATATTCTTTTTGAGCGACAATGGCGGTTCCACGACCAACCAGTCCTCCAACCTTCCGCTGAAAGGCTTCAAGGGAAATAAGTTTGAAGGCGGACAACGGGTTCCGTTCTTTGTCGTTTGGGGCGATCGTTTCAAACGGGATCAGCGTTTCACCGGACTGGCCTCTTCGTTGGACATTTTTGCCACGGTAGTGGATGCGTTGGACATTCCGGAAGAAGAGTTGCACAAACCGATTGACGGTGTCTCCCTGCTGCCGTATCTTTCAGGAGACAAAAACGGTAATCCGCATGAAGCGTTGTTCTGGCGTAAGATGGATACGCGGGCCGTCCGTTCCGGTTCATACAAGTTGATCGTTACTCGTGGTGTCGATACCGTCCTGTATAATATGGACCAGGACCTGGAAGAGATGCACGACCTTTTATCTTCCGAGCCGGAAAAAGCACGGGAACTCATGAAGCAGTTGAACGAATGGGAGCAGACCTGTTGCAAGGATCCCCTTTGGATAGAAGAGGGCTGGGCCGAAATCACAAACGGCCTGCATGAACGTTTGATGAAAAACGAGATAAGGACGGCACAGGATCTTTGATAAAAAAGCTGCGACATAAAGTCGCGGCTTTTTTTATGGATAAATTGTATCTTTGCAGTCATAAAAGAGAAAAAATATGATTTCTGTTGAAGGACTTACAGTTGAGTTTGGCGGGTTTACGCTTTTTGATGATGTTTCGTTTGTGGTAAATAAGAAGGATCGTATCGCACTGGTCGGAAAGAACGGTGCGGGAAAATCGACGATGCTGAAAATATTTGCCGGATTGCAGTCTCCTACCTCCGGGACGGTCAGCGTACCGAAGGAGACGACGATCGGTTATCTTCCCCAGCAGATGAAGCTGGCGGATACACAAACGGTACGCGAAGAGGCGGAACATGCCTTCGAACATATCCATGAGATGGAAAAGGAGATAGAACGGCTGAACCAACAACTGGCCGAACGGACCGATTATGAAACGGAATCGTATCAGAATCTCATAGACCGTGTCACGCATCTGACGGAACACTTCCAGATGATGGGTGGAAACAACTACCATGCCGAGTTGGAACGGACATTGATCGGCTTGGGATTTAGCCGTGAAGATTTCGACCGGCCGACCTCAGAGTTCAGTGGGGGATGGCGCATGCGTATCGAGCTTGCCAAGCTCCTGCTCCGCAAGCCGGATGTCCTGTTGCTGGACGAGCCGACCAACCATTTGGATATAGAGTCTATCCAATGGCTTGAAAACTTCATCGCGACACGTGCCAATGCCGTGATCCTGGTTTCACATGACCGGGCGTTTATCGATAACACGACTTTCCGGACAATAGAGATAGAACTTGGGAAGATTTATGATTATAAGGTAAAATATTCCGAATATGTGGAACTGCGCAAAGAACGCCGCGAACAACAACTTCGTGCCTTTGAAAACCAGCAGAAGAAATTGGCCGATACGGAAGCCTTCATCGAGCGTTTCCGCTATAAAGCGACCAAATCCGTGCAGGTGCAATCCCGTATCAAACAGTTGGAAAAGATCGAACGCATTGAGGTAGACGAAATGGATACGTCTATGTTGAGCCTGAAATTCCCTCCGGCTCCCCGTTCCGGTTCCTATCCGGTGATTGCGGAAGATGTCGCCAAGCGCTATGGCGACCATCTGATTTTCGAGCATGCCACTTTCACCATTAACCGCGGAGACAAAGTCGCTTTTGTCGGCAAGAACGGTGAAGGTAAGTCCACGCTGGTTAAATGTATAATGGGAGAGATCACCGACTTTACCGGAAAGCTTCAGTTGGGGCATAATGTGAAGATCGGCTATTTTGCACAGAACCAGGCACAGTTGCTGGATGAGAATATGACAGTTTTCGATACGGTAGATTATGTGGCGCAGGGGGATATCCGCCTGAAGATACGGGATATACTGGGAGCTTTCATGTTCGGCGGAGAAGCATCGGACAAGAAAGTAAAGGTGTTGTCCGGGGGAGAAAAGACCCGTCTGGCCATGATCCGGCTGTTGTTGGAACCGGTGAACCTGCTGATCCTCGACGAGCCGACCAACCATTTGGACATGCGTTCGAAAGATGTACTGAAAGATGCTTTGAAAGAGTTCGACGGTACGGTTATCGTCGTCTCGCACGACCGTGAATTCCTGGATGGACTGGTAGACAAAGTGTATGAATTCGGAAATAAACGGGTGATCGAGCATTTGGGAGGTATTTATGATTTCCTGGAACATAAAAAGATGGATAGCTTGCGCGAACTGGAACGTTCCACCCAAGCGGCATCCTCTACTATGGAAGGAACCGCTTCGGAACCGACCCGAAACAAGCTCTCTTATGAAGCCCGCAAGGAACAAAACAAGGCAATCAAGAAAGTTGAAAGAGCGATAGCCGAATCCGAAAAGAAAATAACGGAGCTCGAAAACTCCATTGCTGCTATCGAGGTCAAGCTGGCCACTCCCGAAGGGGCGGCAGATGTTTCCTTATATACCGAATATTCCGAATTGAAGAAGAAACTTTCCGACACGATGGACCTCTGGGCGGAACAGACGATGGAACTGGAAGAACTGAATGCGGCCAATAGTTAGCGGCCGATTCTTGGCAGAAACGAATCATGAATGGTGATTTACTGTCCAGTTAAGCATGTGGAGTATGCGGATCTACTATCCTGCTTTATCTCCATAACACATAGGTATTTACAGCTATTACTACCACTCTTTTACTTTTCGCCCTTAGTCGAAAAGGCTTTTGACCAGTGTCGAAAGGGCTTTTGACTAAGGGCGAAACCCCATTCGACCAAGGTCAAAAGGTTAATGATTGGGCTGTTTGGCAATAGAAACATGGCTGTTGGCGCTTAAATGAAGCCTTTCGGGACCGACCGGCTCTTATTGCCGGATGTTGTGCATTATGGTTTTGAAAAAGTAAATATTAACGCTTGTTTTTTAACTCTCCTTAGAAAATCTTTCTACCTTTGTCACTGCAAAAACTAAAAAAACACAAACTTAATTCTTGCGCTATGTTAACTCAGATTATAAATGGCAAGATCCTTACCCCACAGGGCTGGTTGAAAGATGGTTCTGTTCTGATAAGCGATAACAAGATTTTGGAAGTGACCAACTGCGATCTGGCAGTAGTAGGAGCCACTTTGATAGACGCCAAAGGCATGTATATCGTGCCGGGCGGAGTAGAAATCCATGTTCATGGCGGTGGAGGCCGTGACTTCATGGAAGGTACCGAAGATGCGTTCCGGACAGCAGTAGCCGCTCATATGCAGCATGGTACGACCAGTATTTTCCCCACACTATCGTCTTCGACCATCCCGATGATCCGCGAAGCGGCTGCAACGACTGAAAAGCTGATGGCGGAAAAAGACAGTCCTGTTCTGGGGCTTCATCTGGAAGGGCATTACTTCAACATGAAGATGGCCGGTGGGCAGTTACCGGAAAATATCAAGAATCCGGACCCGGAAGAATACATTCCTCTGTTGGAAGAGACCCATTGTATCAAACGTTGGGATGCCGCTCCGGAGTTGCCGGGGGCTATGCAGTTCGGTAAGTATATCACATCGAAAGGCGTATTGGCCTCTGTCGGGCATACGCAAGCCGAATACGAAGATATCCAGACTGCCTACGAAGCCGGATATACGCATGCCACACATTTCTACAACGCAATGCCCGGTTTCCACAAACGTCGCGAATATAAATATGAAGGTACGGTCGAGAGCATTTATTTGATCGACGACATGACGGTCGAGGTCGTTGCCGACGGTATCCATGTGCCTCCGACGATCCTTCGTCTGGTTTATAAGATCAAAGGCGTGGAACGGACTTGTCTGATCACCGATGCGTTGGCGTGTGCCGCAAGTGACAGCCAGACGGCATTCGACCCGCGTGTGATCATCGAAGACGGTGTCTGCAAGCTGGCTGACCGTTCTGCTCTTGCCGGCAGCGTTGCGACTATGGACCGACTGATCCGTACGATGGTCCAGAAAGCCGAGATTCCGTTGGAAGATGCCGTTCGGATGGCATCCGAAACTCCGGCACGCATCATGGGTGTCTACGACCGTAAAGGTTCTTTGCAACGGGGTAAGGATGCGGATATCCTGATTCTGGATAAGGACTTGAACGTCCGTGCTGTTTGGGCGATGGGTAAATTAGTGGAAGGAACGAATAAACTGTTTTGATTTATGCTGACACAAATAATAAATGGCCAGATCCTCACTCCGCAGGGATGGTTGAAGGATGGCTCCGTATTGATTAGCGACGAGAAGATTTTGGAAGTGACAAACAGCGACCTGGCTGTTATCGGCGCCAAAGTGGTAGATGCCAAGGGAATGTATATCGTTCCCGGTTTTGTAGCCATGAACGTGCACGGGGGCGGCGGTCACGATTTTAAGGAGTGTACGGAAGAAGCCTTCCATGGCGCGATTGCCGCTCATATGAAGCATGGTGCGACAACTCTTTTTCCTACTTTGTCGTCTTCTTCCAAAGAATCGATATGCAAAGCAGTCTCTATTTGTGAGAAGCTTATGGCAGAAAAAGACGGCCCGGTGCTGGGACTGCATGTGGAGGGACCGTACTTGAATGCGAAGATGGCCGGCAATTTATACGATGTGAAGGATCCGGACAAGGAAGAATATATGTCTATCCTGGAAAGTACGAACTGTATTAAGCGTTGGGATGCCAGCCCTGAGCTGCCGGGTGCGCATGATTTCGCCCGTTATCTCAGATCGAAAGATATCTTGGCTGCCATTACACATACGGAAGCCGAATTCGGGGATATCAAAGAGGCTTATGCAGCAGGTTTTACCCATGCGGCACAGTTCTACAATGCAATGCCCGGTTTCCACAAGCGTCGTGAGTATAAATACGAAGGAACGGTGGAAAGTGTTTTCCTGATGGACGATATGACGGTGGAAGTGATTGCCGACGGTAAACACCTGCCTTCCACGATCCTGCGTCTGGTGTATAAGCTGAAAGGGGTGGAACGCACGTGTCTGGTAACCGATGCGTTGTCTTATGCCGCGAGCGATGTGAAACCGGCCGAAGGCTCGCGTATTATCATCGAGGACGGAGTTTGCAAGTTGGCCGACCATTCTTCGCTGGCCGGAAGTATCGCTACGATGGACGTACTGGTCCGTACGATGGTTCAGAAAGCCAATATCCCATTGGCCGATGCCATTCGGATGGCTTCCGAAACTCCGGCACGCCTGATGGGGGTATCCGACCGTACGGGTACGTTGCAGCGCGGAAAAGATGCCGACATCATCATCATGGACCGCAATCTGGCTGTCCGTGCCGTTTGGT
>DXRF01000049.1 GCA_019411205.1 Parabacteroides sp.
ACAAAACGGGAGTCAAAATGAAAACGGTTTCGTAATTGTTCATAAAACGCTGTTTTGTATTGTTATTACTAAATATTTTTTGCGGTGCAAAGGTAGGGACTTTTTTTCAAACTGACAAATCAAACCTCACTATTCTTTTGTAAAGAATACGGATAAACCATAATTCTTCCTTTTCATTATTCTCTGTATTTACAAATATCTTAATAGTTTGTCATCTTACCGATTTCTCTTTTCAAAACTGCAAATCGCATTATCATTTGGCGAAGATGACGCAGCTCCTTGGTTGCCAAGTATTCTGTTAACCGACATCTTACTTCACATTATAAGGCTGATAACAATTACCCATACCGGTAAAAGAAAACGGAATACAAGTACTATCGTTATACATTCTGGTATTTCCTTTTCTGAGTGGTCCTGCTATTTTATGATTATTAACCGACTCATAACCTAATTTTGATAACTGTCATCCAAGACCAGCCCATTATCACTGATCAAAACAACCAACGTGTTCTCGGTCAGTTCCAACCGATCCATCTCTTTCAAAAACTCATCCACACACCAACCTACTTCTAAAATAATGTCATTACGCGATTCCATACTAAACTTGTCGCCAAAACATTCGTTCGGAACACGCGACACGTGCGACTAATGTAAACCGTAATCCAAGAAGAACAGTTTGTCCTTGTCCTCTTGCATGAAACTCTTTGCCTTTTCCAGAAACAATCCAGCCATATCTTTATCCTTCCATTGATTACCCTTACTGGTAGGCTCACCATCGAAATTTTTCCGATAACTGGCAGAACAAAGGATCGGACTGATCCACTCGACTCCGTTTTCAATAAAGATAAAGGACATAATCATTTGTTGCAGCTTGGATAAAAGAATAATCACACCTGACCTCTTTGACTCCCGGATAGACGGTTTCATTCCAATCCACAGCTCAGTCTCCCAATCCCAAATACCATTTTCCGACAGTTCCAGTCACATATTCTTCCTTCTTCATCATTTTAGGCAACATGATTTGTTGGCGGCCGATAATCAATGCCGCATTTCCGGGTAATATTTTTGCTTTTTTATTCGTCCACAGATACAAGCCGGTCAAAAGAGAATAACGGCTTGGTGTCAAAGTGGCGGCAGTACAATAACCTTGTGTAAAGCGAACTCCCTCGTTCGTCCTCCGGTCCATCCCCGAAGTCTTGATCGCAGAAGCGCCATAATAACTCAAGTCGCCATACCCCAAATCATTGGTAACAATAATAACAATGTTCGGTCATTTTACGTCAATCTGTGCAAAAACCATCGCCGGCAATGGCTCCCAATGTCCTAATCACTCGACGCTTCATCAAATTATCAGTTTCAATATCATTCTTGTCTTTCCACATGTACAAACATATAGTATGTAATACCATACAGGCTCAATAATCCTTTTCTGCAATAGTGGTGTTATACTACATTGCCAATGACAGACGAAGTATTCCTTGTGGAAAATACCTGAATACTCCCTCTTTTCCTACCAAAAAATGTACTGATAGCCAAAAATGTTTACTACCTAAAACTTTTCCGGTTCGCTTTTGTCTATGGCCACTTCGTTCGCCTTTATCGATATTGCCTTCAAAAAGATAGATATACAGATACGAACTTCCCCAAGAATATGATGTAGAAGTACATATTCTTGAGTAGTGTTGTATAAATTTTGTATGGAGAGATATTAAAAATCAACCTCGTCATTTCCGGCATCTATATTGTTTCAGTTCCAACCTAAATGCCATTTATCGATACAAGCCGTCGTATAACCTATATCCCGCAATACGTTCGCAATCATTCGACATCACGAACGGATTAAGGATTTACTATACCCACTCCCTCCATGCTTCATATCCGAACACCAATTATAACGCCCGGTAACAAACTATACCAAAATAGAAAACTGACGAATGAACTCGAATGGGCATCCGTAAAGATCACGCCTTCATTGATAATACAGTCGATATTCATCGTGTTCAACTTTGAATTTTCATTTAAGACCGATACATCTCCATACCCATGTCATCTGCAAAAATGAAGACAATATTGGATTATTGTAACATCCCCTTCTCAGTGCGAGCGAAACCATTCATGGCCATCACACCACCCAAAGAGACCAAAATACTTTTATTAATAACAGAACTTTTCATATCTTTCATTAACATCAATCCAATCTAAGTTCCCAAGATATCTACCTAATAATCAAAAACATAACAGCAGACATTAATTTATATCGTCAAATTATAACAATTAAACGATAATCGCCATGCTTACAGAATCTAAATATTACAAAAATTATTACAAAGAAGATGATTTATACAAGGAGTATCACGCTGAAAATATATGATTGAAGAGAAAAATTGTAAGACTCAAAATAAGCCAAACAAAAATTCTATACGTATAAATCTACTCTTCATTAATATGGTTATCATACTGGAACAACTATCCATGCTCTTCAGCCAGAAGCTGGATCAGTTTCTCTAAATGTGTTGTATATATATCCCGGGGGAGACAGTTATATTTTTTACATAAAAAAGCAGCCATCCCTACTACTTCTCCCATCATTCCTGTAGTTTGCATTACCCTAACCGTACCCAATACTATATGAGTAACACTGATATTACGACCTGCCATAAATAGATTATTGATGTCTTTTGAGTAAAAGCATCTGTACGGTATATGATAAGGCTCAAAATCCCGGTTATGATCTGCTATGCCTAGAAATTCATTTCCCGGATAATATTGACTGTTTTTGGGATCCGGATAGTGAAGATCAATTCCCCATGTCGTTGTAACACATGCGTCCGGGTATTGTATCCGATTATTTATATCCAGTTCTGAGAGTATCAGATCACCGATTAACCGGCGAGATTCTCTTTTTCCGGCAATGAATGACATCCATTCCAGTCTCCAGTTGGAATATTGTTTTCTTTTTTGATTTTTAAGGTAAGACCAATGCCCATAAATAACCCGAAAATTGTAATCTCTTATTTCTTCTGCCTGTTCGATTTTATTTTTATAAAAGCCGGACTCCCAGAACCAGGCACTTGCTGTGTTTTCTAAATGATAGTTATCACTGAATTGAACAGCCCACGGGCATAAAGGAAACTCCGAAGATTTTTCCTCGAAGCTGGCAAACCAATGATTGGTTGTACCCATTGTTAAACTGTCACTTGTTTGTGGGGCCTTAGGCTCCTTAGTGAGAGAAAAACTTTCTCTACCACTTCTATAGTCTGCTCCAGCCGCAACACCGAGAGTTGCATCTCCAGTACAATCAGCAAAAAGAGAGGAGATGAAGCGGAATTCTTGATTAGTTTCAACATTTTTAGCAAGAACTGCTGTTATACAATTTCTTGTTTTCTCTACATTATAGACGTGGGTAGAAAGAAATAAAGTGATGTTCTTCTCATTTTTTACAATGTCCAGCTTCCTTTTATCCCCATATTGATCCGCAGAGGCTATTTCATTCGTAGTACCTGTATTTAGTTCCCTTACAATACGTCCCAATTTAGGATAGAGGTTATGATAGATGTCTCCAGACATAGGAAGTCGGACTTCTGAGCTGTTATTGCCACCTAAAACCGGCCGATTTTGTATAAGAGCAACTTTCAATCCTAATCTGGCTGCCTGAATAGCAGCGCATGTGCCGGCAACTCCTCCTCCAGCAATTACAAGATCATATATTCCAGCTTCTTTGGGTTGTTTCGATAAATGTAACATTTTTCGTCTGAACAACTCTAGAGTTTCTTTGGATGCCGGTGGCTGATCATTTTTCTTTTGGGTCAAATAGATAGCATCTACCCGGCCTTCAAATCCAGATAAATCATTTATTGATAAGGTGACTTTTGACTGTTCGATCATAGAGACACCTGCATATACCCAATGCCATGAGGAATTACCATCTTGCCCCAAGACAGTTGGTAATGTATCATTATTGATCGCGATAGTAAATTTTCCGGGACCTGTAGGGTAGGGAGCCCAGTCTTTTGTACGAACCCATAGATGATAAATTCCGGATTCTTTTACTTGTATGATTGTTCTGGCAGGCTGAACCGGTTTTCCTAATCCATGAGCCAGAAGATAAGCAGAGCCTATTTGATCTATAAATTGAGGATCAACGATCCATCCTCCTTTTTCCTGAAATTGTTCTGCTTCCACCCATATTTGTCCGGATACAGATATGGTAGGCAGGAAAAAGAGTATTATGATTATTGTGAGTAAGTTTTTTATTTTCATACACGATTGATTTTTAAGAGTAGTCTTTGCCTTTCATTTAGGCAAAGGCTATCTCTGCAGAATTAGTAAAAAACAGTAAATCCCATTAGTAATTAGGATTCTGTTTTAATGCTGTATTTGTTTCTATTTCTATTCTCGGAATTGGAAGTACATAGTCTCTGTCTTTGTTAAACGAACGGAATTCAATTACACGCATGTCGTTTTTATTGGAAACTGTACTATAATCCGGTGTCCCATCTTCATCGATTTTAGGAGCAGAATGTAGGTAATCTTTTGGAGGTCTGCCATATAAAACTTCATTCATGACATTTTCAGCAATACCCCAACGGCGAATATCAGACCACCGTAATCCTTCCCATGCAAACTCACATTTCCGTTCTTTTCTAATGATTGAACGTAGTTCCGATTGATTTTTATTTGTTATGGGAGGCATATTTACGCTTTTTCTTTGCCGGACTTCATTAATTGCCTGGTAAACAGAATTATCTATTTCTCCCAATTCGGTTTTTGCTTCAGCATACATAAGCAATACATCAGCATAACGCATGATGATAAATGCTGTTTCACTATTATCCAATTCATTAGGTTTGGATATTTCATTATATTTTCTCCAGATGTAACCCGAAAAAGTTGCATAAGGATTTAATGCATCCTGATTAGCTACTCGGCTTGCTGGGGAAGTTTTGTAATTCCAGCATTCCAGGCTGTCTTTGTGAGTCTCGAATTGAAATCCCATGTATTCGGAACCGGGTAAGACGATTGTATATCCTAAACGCGGATCTCGATTCTCAAACGGTTTTTGAGGGTCGTAAAGAGGAGATTTATCTATAGGAAGTCCATCGATACATTCATATGAATCAACTATGGCCTGGACAGGTATTTTGCTGCTGTACCCCCCGCCCATTCTTGATGTACAGCCTCTTACTATTCCGGGAGTTCGATAGCCTTCCTTATAAGGAATGAAAAACATCATTTCTTTACTGTTTGATTGGGTGGCAGATTTGAATAAATTTTCAAAGTTGTCATCAATTTGATATTCACCGGAAGTAATAACCTCCTTAGCTGCTTTAGCAGCAATATCGTACATATTATTATACAAAGCAGTCCTAGCTTTTATAGCAAGAGCTGCTCCTTTGCTAATGCGTCCCCATTCATTGGCATCGATATGTACAGGAAGAGCAGGGATAGCTTCATCCAATTCTTTTAGTATAAAATCGACTATTGCAGATTTGGATGTTTGGGGAATCTGGGCTTCTGCCAGAGTAAGAGTTTTTGTTACTAATGGGACATCTCCCCATGTTTCAGTCAACATCAAATAAAAGTAAGCTCTTAAGAATTGGACCTCTCCTTTTATTCTTTTGTAAACAGCCGGAGTTGTTTCTGCTTTAGCCCGTTCCATGTTATCCAGTAAATAGTTACATCGTGCTACGCTGATATAATAATTTTTCCAAAGCTCTTCAGACCATGAGTTATTGGCATCATGGGAACCGTTTCCGATCGATTGCATGGACACTTCTGCTCTTTCCCAGGCTATATCTGTTGTTATATCTAAGAGAGCAGGCATGACCATCCCATAGTTAGTGCTTAACCACAAAGAACCGTAGCATCCCCACAATGCCATTTCCAGCTCCGTTTCATTACTGGGATATGTACTTGAAGAGGGTTTATCCAATGGATATTTTTCAAGAGAACTGTCGCATGAGAAAAAAGATAGCCCTGTTATTACTAGGCATATGTATAAAAGATTTTTCATGATAATTTTGCATTTAGAATTTGACATCCAATCCAATCGTGAACACTTTCACCTGAGGGTAGTAAGCTCCGTCTCCGACAGGTGCTTCTGCATCAAATCCATCCCAGAATTTATCAATGGACAAAAGATTCTGTCCACTGACATAAAGCCGGACATGGGAGAACTTCATTTTTTCACTAAACGTTTTAGGAAGTGTATATCCTAAGGTTACATTCTTCAGCCTTAAATAAGCAGCATTAGCCATCCAGAAACTAGAATTCTGTTCATTATTTGTTTCATTGAATGCTAAACGGGGAAAGCGGGCATTGGGATTATCCTCGGTCCAATGATCCTTATGCATTTTCAAGGCAGAGGCCCCCCAGTAAAATGGCATTGTTGCTTGCTTGTTTAAATATCCGTCAGCTTTCCCAACTCCTTGCCAAAACATGCTAAAATCAAAACCTTTCCAACTTGCATCCAGATTTAATCCGTAGGTAAAACGTGGAACGGTATTACCGATGATTACTTCATCTTCATTATTTATTATCCCGTCGTTATTTTGGTCTTTATATTTGATATCACCGGGAGCAAATGTACCAAACTGAGTGGCATATTTGTAGGAACCGTCAGCATTGTAGTCTTCTTCGGATATGTAACCGATCGCTTCAAGTCCATAAATTGAATTGATGGGATATCCTTCTCTATTTACAGTTAATCCGGTCATACTAATGCCTTTCAGGTCGACAACTTTATTTTTTACGTCAGATAAAATGAATGAGGCACCATATCTGAAATCATTAATTTGGTCATTCCATCTCAATTCCAGATCCCATCCTTTGTTGGAAACTTTTGCTGCATTTTGATATGTTGGATTCAAGCCAATGATTAGCGGGACATTGAGTTTCCACAAAATATCGTTTGTCTTTTTATTGTAGTAATCGAATGAAGCTGAAAGTTTGGAGAAAAACTGCAGGTCTATTCCAAAGTCAAGCATTTCTGTTTTTTCCCATGAAATAACCGAATTAGACATATCGTTGATTGCACCGCTAGTAACAGGCTGTCCTCCAATAATATACGAGCTATAACTAACAACAGATGCAAAAGCATAGTTTCCTATATTTTGATTTCCGAGTTGTCCCCAGGAAACTCGGAATTTAGCATTGTCGACAATATCACGTATAGGCTCCCAAAAATTTTCTTCAGAGATTCTCCATCCACCAGAAAAAGAAGGAAATACACCCCATTTATGTCCCAGATCAAAACGGGATGAACCATCATAACGAACGTTTGCTTCAAATAAATATTTCCCCTGGTAATCGTAATTTATACGTCCAAAGAAAGAAGCCAGCGCGTATTCAGATCCGGAACCGGAAGCTTTTTGATTGTCACTGCCTCCCGCATTCAATTTGGGATATTGTGGAAATATAAAAGTATCGCGAGATGCATCAATATAATCATCTGTTCCACTTTCCCATTGGAAACCAGCCAAAGCTTTCAGGTTGTGTAACCCGAATGCTTTGTTGAAATTCAGTAATGCTTTGAAGTCATGCGATAATCCCCAACCCCGATGCTCATACAGTGCACTCTTGCTGGGTTTACTGTATGCTAGTTCTCCATCGGCATAATACGTATTTACGCTTTTATTGTAAGTGCTGGTGATACTATTGTTATAAATAGGCGTATAACTGACATCAGCTTTCAGAAAATCTGTAAACTGGTAACTTAAAGCCATATTAATGGAAGCCGAAGGCGTTTTGGTTTTAGCAAATCCGCCGTCTTTGGCAAACGCCAGTACATTATCTCCATCCCAGCCAACTGCATATTTTCCGTTTGATAAAACATCTGGATAAATGGAGGGAGTTCGGTTTATCCAGTAAATAACGTCATATATACCTCTGCCTGGAGTTTTCTGCGTATTATATTTTAAATACATGTCTAATTTTGCAGAAAAACGTTGGGTAAACTGCATATCAGAATTTAATCTCACCGTAAATCTATTATAATCTGTGTTAGGAGTTATGCCTTGCTGATCATAGTAACCAATTGCAGCAAGAAGTTTCATCTTCTCTGTTCCACCGTTAAGTGTAAAAAAATGGTTTTGTTGGAATGCATATTGATTGTAGACAGCTTTCTGCCAGTCTACATCCGGATAATGGTCACGGTCAGAAGGACCTTTTTCTCTGTATTCTTGAATATACTTGTCTGTATACAACGGACTTCTTCCGACATTCCTGTATGCTTCGTTCAGCATGACCATATGGTCTATCGCATTCACCTTATCCGGTAAGTCGGTTGGTGTTTGCCATCCAGCATATCCGTTATATGAAACGGAAAATTCTTTATTTTTGGCTCTTTTGGTAGTGATCAGAATCACTCCGTTGGCAGCACGTGAACCATAGATAGAGGATGAAGCTGCGTCTTTTAGGACAGAAATGGATTCAATGATATTGGGATCGACACTATTCAGGTCCATTGCGGTTCCGTCTACTAAAACCAAAGGATTGGAGTCATTAAGGGTTCCTATTCCCCTGATTCGGATTGTTCCGGCATCTTGTCCTGGTTGTCCAGATTGTTGTGTAATAGTTACGCCGGGAGCAATACCCTGTAAAGCAATAGACGTTTGTCCAACAGGTCTTTTCATCAACTCGTCTCCCATAATAGAAGAGACCGCTCCTGTTAAGTTTTCTCTTTTTTGAACACCATATCCGACAACAACAACTTCGTCCAAAACCTCGGTATCTTCCTTAAGCACAACATTATACAAAAGACGATTATCAATTTTAATTTCTTGTGATTTATAGCCAATATAAGAAAACACCAATATTGCGTCTGACATAACATTTAGGGAGAAACTTCCATCTAAGTCAGATATTACCCCATTAGTTGTCCCCTTTTCAACAACATTCACTCCTATAATAGGTTCACCATTTTGATCTACAACTTTTCCTGATATATTCTTACCTTGCCGTTGAATAATCAATAAATTTTCATCTTTCCGAGTAAGAATGATATTTACCCCTTCTACAGTAAAAGTCAATCCCGTGCTTCTTAACACTTCACCTAATACAGTTTTAACAGATTTATTCTTAACATGTATTGATACTTTCTGTTTCAAATCAACATCACGATTCGAAATAAACAAATAATCCGTCTGATTTTCAATTTCATCCAAGACCTCTTCCAATTGCACTTCAGATTTATTCAAACTAACTTTCGCATTCTGAGAATTGGCATTGCCGGCAAATGCGAAACATGAGCATAATAGTAGAAAACTCGCCGTTAACTTCATAACTCTACATATTTGTTTTCTTCCCGAATCTTTTTGTGGCAAAGACTCGGATAAAAAAAGTTTTTTCATACCTTTGTGATTGATTTTAAATTAATAAGTATATTAAAAATGTACTGGAGAGCCGGTGGTTGTTGGCGCAACTGCCGGTTCTTTTTTACGTGTTTCTCATGTGTCCTTCCTCATAGGCTAATCAAATTTTATCAGTTAATATAAATGATGTTTCTCTCTTCATCCCGCTTGTATTCGAAAGGGAAGTCATTTTGCAAAACGCGCAAGGCATGGTCTACCCCATCGGATATCCGAAGCTTCCCACGATAACCCAAATCTTTCACAGCCTTGTTGTTGACTACGATCTGCACGTCATAAAACTTTTCAAACAGTTCCATGATCGCATTAAAAGATTTGTCTTCGATATAGATCAAACCGTCTTTCCAACGATAACTGTTAGGATCTGTTGTGGGGACGACCCGCAACGATTCGCCCACCAACTCCGCTGTTTGTCCCGGAGAAAGGTAGACCGCTTTCGGGTTCTTCGTATTATAGAGTTTGACTTTACCCTCATAGAGCTTTGTCCGAAAATCCGACTTGTCCTTATAAGCCTCCACATTAAAAGTTGTCCCCAGCACCTCTACGTCATATTTGTTCGTTTTGACAATAAAAGGCTTTTTATCTTTCGCTACTTCAAAATAGGCTTCACCGTCCAACATTATCTCCCGGCTATTTTCTGCAAAAGCCATCGGATAACGGAGAGTTGTATTGGCATTCAGCCAAACACTCGTGCCGTCCGGAAGCTGGATATTAGTACGGTTGCCAGCTGGAACATATACGCATTGCAACGTCTGCGATAACTTGGCGATCCGGTAATTGTCATAGAGATAAAAGCTCCCCAATAAAATCAAAATCGAAGCGGCCACTTTCAACGACCAAGTCAATGCTGGATGCAGCCGGAAACGTTTACCGGAAGCAATTTTAGTGGAAGACTCAATTGCTGCTTCATCTACCAAAATGGAAGCATCAAAGCGAATCCGCTCTCGGATAAAATACCGGCGGTTGTCTTCGCTGCTTCCAATCCACTGCCGTATCACCTCCTTTTCTTCTTCTGAAGCCTGCTTCAGAAAATAACGGATAAGTATATGCTGATCTATTTGCATCGTTTCTCTTTTTCCTGTTTCTATAAATAGAGCAACTCATCAAAGAAAAATCCCAACCGTAACAGAACTTTTTTTGCTTATCGGCAAATATTTTTCGATTGACTCCCTATTTCACAGAGCCACCTCTAAACAATGACAAAAGGCTTCTTTGTTCACGAGAAACGGCACAGGGAATGATAAATGACACTACAGCCACATAAAAGAAGTTCAGATATGCCTAACTCAAGAATAACAGTATCAAGGGAATATAGTCTTTCAATTTTAAGCGAAGGTGGTCATTGGCCTTATTGATATGGTAATCCACTTTTTGTTGGGAAACGCCTAAGGTTACCGCTATTTCTTTCCTTGATTTATAATCCAGACGATTCAATACAAATATATGACGAGTCTGTTCCGGCAATTCGGATAAAGATTCCATAACGATTTTCATTATATCTTTGGAAAAAATCGTGCTGTAGCTTTCGTCTTCCAATGTCTGGATACGAGTTTCGATTTCCCAATCATGCAACTCTGTACGTTTCTTGCTGTATTCGACTTCTATCTGGATATGCTTCAGATAATTCAGACATTTATTCTTGACGGACTCTAATATATATCCCAAAACGTCCGCTTCGGCAGGTAACTTATGTTTGTTCTCCCAATAGTACAACAAAGCATCATGCGTCAAATCCTCGGCTGCCTGCAAATCATTTACATAATAGAAAGCATATCTTACAAAGCGCTGGTAATACGCATTATAAAAGATGCCGAAATTCATTTCCGAATTAATTTCAAAAGGATTTATTATGTCTCTCCGATTCTCCAAGTACAAGTGCATGTATTGTTAACATTGCAAAAATAGCTTCTACCAATGAAATTACCTAAATTCCACCGGATTAAATTTCGCCTATTAACAACAAATGTACTTACCCGGGCAAACCGGAAACCGGACATCCTCTTATTATAACGATTGTCTCAGCCAACGATTCAAAAGGTTATTGGGAGTGGCCAATACAAATTTATAAAAATCAATATCTTTGCAATCGATTATCTGCAACAAACATCAGAAAGAATGCGTTATAGTAAAGAAATAAAAAAAACAATATGACACGAAAACTATATTTTACAATCTTATCACTGCTCTTCATCTCTACAATTTACGCTCAATACGTCCCGGACGTGCTGGGCGATAATTATCTGCGCCGGACCATTCAGATGCCGGATGACTACGAGGGGAAAGTTGTCTGCACACTTGTCAAGAAACCGCAATTACCGGAGACCAAACAGGCAATCCTGTATATACACGGCTACAACGACTATTTTTTCCAGAAACAATTGGGTGACAGCGTGAATGCCCACGGTTATAACTTTTATGCTATGGACCTCCGCAAATACGGACGCTCGATCTTGCCGAACCAGAATCCTTTCTTCTGCAAAAGCTTGAAAGAGTATTTTGCAGACCTCGATACAGCCCTTGCCATTATCCGGGAAGAGGGAAATGACAAAATATTGCTGATGGCACATTCTACCGGAGGGTTGATTGCCCCGTATTATCTGGACAGCAAAAAAGGTAAACTTCCCGTCAACGGGTTAATATTGAACAGCCCCTTTCTGGACTGGAATTTCGGTTGGATGATGGAAAAGATCGTGATTCCTGTGGTTTCCTGCATCGGAAAGCTATTTCCAAACCTGACCGTACAAGGATACGGGGATGCTTCGTACGCTCATAGTCTGCTCAAACAATTCAAAGGGGAATGGGTATATAATACGGACTGGAAGATGATTAACGGCCATCCGAAAAAAGCCGGATGGATAAACGCCATACAAGAAGCACAGAGAACTGTGCAGAAAGGGATCGACCTGGACTGTCCAATACTAGTGATGTCGTCAAACAAGTCGTTCCCGGAAACAAAAGAATGGAATAACGAATATCTGTCTTCCGACATCGTACTGGATGTACACGATATTCAAAAATACGGACAAAAATTAGGTAATTATGTTACACGCGACACGATACAGAATGGGATTCACGACTTGATACTCTCAGAAAAGGACTCGCGCGACCATGTATATCGCACAGTATTCGACTGGTTACCGGAAAAATAAACATTGATTATTCTGATATTTGTATTTTCAGAATGCTTATACTTCTTTTTGAAATGAGATATCGGCCAGTAAGTTTTAATCCTTACCTTTGTCCGGTTAAAATAAATATGGAATGAAAGCCTTACAGACAATCATTGCAGTTGCCGCTCTTCTCCATGCTGCAAATACTTTTGCACAGACAGAAGAAGTAGAAGATGCAACCTCATATAAAACCGAAGTGTTCGGATCGGCCAGCAGCGGCTCAACTACTCCATTCTGGATGGTGAGCAATCGGTACGGGATAGTTCCCTTAGATGCCAACAACGGTTATCTAAATGCTGGAGTATTTCATCAGCAACATTTCGGGAAAGGATTTCGCTGGAGTGCGGGACTGGATATCGTCGCTGCCGTACCCCGTTACCGTAATGTGTATATCCAGCAGATATATGCAGAATTAGGATATAAAAGTATGCTTCTGAGTGTGGGAAGCAAAGAAAACCGGCATTCGCTTTGGGACCATTCCTTAAGTTCCGGTGACATGGTGCTCTCTCCCAACGCCCGCCCGATTCCGGAAATAAACCTGAGTATGCCCGAGTTCACCGTCGTACCACTCACAAAGGGTTGGATGCAGGTGAAGGGAGATTTTGCAGTAGGCAAGTCTTTCGATACCAAATATCTGGAAGATTTCTCCAATGGGAAACAAACCTATGTGAAAAACGTCCTTTGGCATCATAAATCTTTTTATGTCCGCATCAAGGACACGCAAAATGATTTTCCACTTTCCGGTATTATCGGCGTACAACACTGGGCGCAATGGGGTGGAACATCCAGCAATCCGAAAATAGGCGTACAACCTCACTCCCTGAAAGATTTTATCCGGGTAGTTTGTGGTAGCGAAGGTGGAGGCGATGCAACTCTGTCGGATCAGGTCAATGTGCTTGGCAATCATTTCGGTTCGTACGATTTCAAACTGGAATATACGATGCCAAACTGGAGACTGGCAGCTTATCATCAGCATTATTTCGAAGATAAATCCGGAATGATATTTGTGAACGGGACAGACGGGCTTTGGGGAGTACAGTTGGATCTGCCACGCCTTCCTTGGCTAAAGAAGGTTGTAACGGAATATCTGGTCACCCGCAATCAGAGCGGACCGTTCCATTTTATCATCTTCGATCATGACAAATATCAAGGTCCGGGTGGTGGCGGAGATGATTATTACAATAATATAGAATACATAACCGGTTCTTCCTATTTCGGTCATGGAATAGGTTCCCCTCTTCTGACTTCCCCGCAATATAATACGAACGGGGATGTGGAGTTCAAGAATACACGTGTACGTGCTTGGCATTTGGCATTTGAAGGAGACTTGTCACCAATGGTTTCCTATCGCCTCAGATACACGCTCATGAATAGCTGGGGAAAACCTTACGCTCCGTTTTTGGATAACAAAAGAAGCAATTCCGGACAAGTGGAAGTCAAATATCGCCATCCGCGCCTGCAAGGTTGGGAATTCACAGGAGCTGTGGCCGCAGATGCAGGTTCACTCTATGGAGATAACGTCGGGTTCAGTCTGAGTGTCTGCAAACGCGGCATTTTAAAATCTTGGAAATAGATTATTTATACTGCTCCCATAAGGCTGACGCAATGATGTCTTGTGTTTTGTCAGCCATCTGCTGCAATCCTTTATGGGAAGCATCCATCCCTTCGGTCTGAATAGGAGGGTGAATGACCATTTCCATCCTGTAACGATGAATATTCAACGAACCGATCGGCAATACGTCAAAAGGTCCGTTCAGGGTGATCGGGACAATCGGCAAATGCTGGTCGGCTGCCATCTGGTAGGCTCCTTTCTTAAAACGGATCATCTTTCCGTCATAAGTACGTGAGCCTTCCGGAAATACCACCACCGAAGCTCCGTTCTTCAGGCTGCGCTCTGCATCCAACACGCTGCGGGCAGCAGCTTTCGGTGTCGAATTATCGACGAAGATAAAACCGGCTGCCCGGCAAGCAGCTCCCACAAACGGAATTTTAGCAATACCGGCTTTCATTACCCACTTGACCGGAACACCTAAAAAACCATATATAAGGAATATGTCGAAAGCTCCCTGATGATTGGCTACAAAAACATACGATTTCTTCCGATCTATATTCTCCCGTCCTTTCACCTTCACTGGACAAAGAGCCAGATGGCAGGTCAGCCATGACCAGATCATTCCCGGATAATAAGCAAAGATTCTTTCCCCACCTAACAGGCAACCAACAATAACCGTAAGGGCTGTCAATATGGTCAATACCACAAAAACAGGAACCACAAACAGCCATAAATAGAGTATATAAAGTATTCGTAGCATATATAACTG
>DXRF01000005.1 GCA_019411205.1 Parabacteroides sp.
GCGTCAGATGTGTATAAGAGACAGTGAAGGCACCGATCAACTCGTCCGGCGATGATTTCGGTATCACATTTGCCGGAAATAAAGAAAGCGGCTTTTTTAGTTCCAACCGTAATGATGCGCGTGGATATGATCATTTGTATTCTTTTGAATTGCCGGTTATCACTATCTTTATCGAAGGTATTGTCTCCGATGTGGACGAGAACCCGATAGAAGATGCTACGGTCCGTATTGTTGGTAGGGACGGCCTGAACGAAAAAGTGTTGGTAAAGAAAGACGGTAAGTACAGGGTTGAACTGGAACGTGATATCCGTTATGTGATGATGGCAAGCGCACGTGGATATTTGAATCAGAATTTTGAGTTGAAAACAGGGCCGGAGGAGAAGAACGAAACATATATCGTGGATTTTTTCCTTTCTCCGATCAGTAAACCTGTTGTGATCGAAAATATTTTTTATGATTTCGACAAGGCAACGTTGCGTCCGGAATCAAAGAAGGCGTTGGATGAAATGATCAAAATGTTGAACGATAATCCGAACGTAACGATCGAGTTGGGAGCGCATACCGATCGGAAAGGTTCGGAACAGTACAACGAACGGTTGGCGCAACGGCGGGCACAGTCGGTTGTTGACTATCTGATTGCCGGAGGGATCGCCCAAGACCGTCTTGAGGCTAAAGGGTATGGTGAAAGCGTTCCTAAAACAATTAATAAGAAGATGGCCAAGAATTATGATTTCCTGAATGAGGGAGATGTTTTGACCGAAGAATTCATAGAAAAGCTGACTCCTGAGCAGCAGGAGATTGCAGACCAAATAAACCGTCGGACGGAATTTAAAGTCTTGCGGACGAATTATAATTTATTTTGATTTATTGGTAAGATAAAGAAGATATAAGGTACCTCGAATTTTGACCTGTAGCCCGCAAGAGGTTATCTATAGAACACTGGCATTTTTTCTGAATGAGCCTCGCCGGTTTTCGGATAACCTCTTGCTTTTATGAATAAGACTGTTAATTATTTGTTTCTCCGGTTTTTTAATTGCCGATAAGTCATATCTTTGCAGGAATAAAAAACAAGATACTATGAGGATAAGAATACTTTACCTATTATCTTTCACATTGATCTTTTGCGACTGCAACGGCCAGCAGATGAAGAAAACGGATGCTGGAAATACGAAAGAGCGTACTTTTCAAATGGTTTCTGTTCCCAGTGTCATTACAGAACCAGAAGAACGCGCCGCTTATTTGGTAAAACATTATTGGGATAAGTTCGATTTTACGGATACCACTTTGATCCATTTTCCGGAAATTACGGAGCAAGCGACTTCCAATTATATCGATATGATGAAATATGTCCCGGCAAAAACAGCCTCTTCTTCTATCAAAGAGATGATGAATAAAGCGTCGGCCGACAGTACGATGTTTGTCTATTTTTCCGGTCTATACGAAAAATACCTCTATGATCCGAATTCTCCCATGAGGGATGAGTCTTTGTATATCTATGTACTGGAAGCTGTTTTGGAGGCTCCGTTTTTGGATGAGGTAAGTAAAATACGTCCGGCTCATTTGCTCGAATTGGCTCTTAAAAACAGAGTGGGAGAACCGGCGATAGATTTCACGTATACGCTGGCGAACGGTAAAAAAGAAACTTTGTATCGTACGAAAGCTGATTATCTGCTCTTGTTTTTCTATAATCCGGATTGTCATGCCTGTAAGGAAATTACGGACCAGCTCGCTGCTTCGCCGCTTGTGACGGAGTGGATCAAGAATGACAAACTTAAAATCCTGGCCGTTTACCCGGATGAAGATTTGGAGGCCTGGAAAAAACATATTTCCTATATGCCTGCAGGCTGGATCAATTCTTATGACAGTACGGTGAGTTTGAAAAATGATGAGATTTATGATCTGAAAGCGATACCGACTCTTTATCTGCTGGACAAGGATAAAAAAGTTATATTGAAGGATGTGACATTTAATCAGGTAGAGAATTATTTAAAACAATAACAAACGATATGAAAGTAAGGATTATTTTATTGTCAATGGCTTTAGTTGCTGGAGTTAGCCTGAATGCCTCGGCTCAGTTTAAAATCGGTGGTAAATCCATCAATACTAAAAAGCTGGTGAATGCCGCATCGGATGCGGCAAAAGCGGTGACTTTGTCGGATGAGGACGTGGCTGCCATGGCTCGTGAGTATATCCAGTGGATGGATACACATGATGAGGTTGCTGGTCCGGAAACGGAGATGGGACAGCGTTTGGCAAATTTGACGAAAGATATTAAGGTAGAAGGTCTCGATCTGAATTTTAAGGTGTATAATGTGATTGACGTGAATGCGTTTGCTTGCGGAGATGGCAGTGTACGTGTTTGTGGAGGCTTGATGAAGATTATGGATGATAATGAAGTGTTGGCCGTTATTGGTCATGAGATCGGCCATGTTTTACATACGGATTCAAAAGACGCCATGAAGCAGGCTTATCTGACTTCGGCTGCCAAGAATGCTGTTGGGGTTGCCAACAGTACGGCTGCTAAGCTGACAGACTCACAATTGGGTAGTTTGGTAGAAACGCTTGCCGGTGCACAGTACTCGCAAAAGCAGGAGAATGCGGCAGACGATTATGGTTTTGAGTTCTGTATCGCGAACGGTATCGATCCTTATAGTATGTATAATTCGTTAAATAAACTCTTGGAATTAAGTGTGGAAGCTCCCAAATCATCCAAGTTTCGTCAGTTGTTTTCGAGCCATCCCGAAACACAGAGGCGCGTCGAAAGGATGAAAAAAAAAGCGGATGAATACACAAAGAATCAGTAATAAACTGTTAATCACCTTTAAATGGATGATTTGCAGGCTAAAATAATGCTAAAAACTTAAATATTCTGCTGTAAAACTATGCTGAATAACATAAAACCTGTATATTTGCACTGTGTTTTTCATGGTATTAGATTTAAGGTTAGCAATGAAGATTGGTTGTCGTGATGACAACCTTTTCTTTTTTTAGGCCCTTTGTACTTTTCTTTTCTTTCGAAAGTTTTTAAGATTCCGAAATAATATTACTTTTGTGTATTGACTAAAAAAATTAAATAGTGTGGATACAAGAATAAAGCTGCGGGTGCAAGGTTTAACGAACAGCCAGATACAGTCAGGTGCTTATGCCTTGATTTTGGCGGAAGAAGATGGGGGGCGCCGCATACCCATCATTGTCGGGACGTCGGAAGCCCAGTCGATTGCGATCGCTTTGGAACGCATCACGCCTCCTCGCCCTTTGACGCATGATTTGTTTGCTACCTTTGCACAAGCATTCGGTGTTCGTTTATGTGAGGTTTTTATCTATAAGTTTGAAGATGGCGTGTTTTATTCCGAACTGCTTTTTGAGGATGGTATAAAACAGATTCGCTTGGATTCACGAACTTCCGATGCTATTGCTATCGCTTTGCGTGTGAAGTGCGATATCTATACGACACCAGACATTGTCCGTGAATGTGGAGTCGTGCTTGAAGATGCACCAGAAGAGAAAGACAAGGATGATGATTCTATACTGGCTCTGGAACCGGAGGAAATACACGATGAAACAAAGCTGAAAAAATGGCTTTCTCTTTTGGATGCCGATGAATTGTCGGATCGTTTGAACGAAGCGATCGCTGATGAGAATTACGAGTATGCAAAGATGTACAAGGATGAAATCCGGCGTCGTGAAGAGGAGGGCAGGTCCAAATGATAGAACAACAACTTGGTTTTAGTCTTGAGTCTTTTTTACGTGGTATATTAGGTATTACTGCGGTTTTGGGGGTTGCTTACCTGATGAGTTACGACCGGAAGCGGGTCGATTGGAAATTGGTGGCGGGTGGATTGTTTATGCAGTTTGTTTTCGCCCTTGCCGTATTGTATGTCCCGGTAGTCGGAATTGTCTTGGAATGGGTAGGAAAGGCTTTTATCAAGTTGATGGATTTTACTCAGTCGGGAGTCGCTTTTCTTTTAGGGCCATTGGTAACCAAAAGTGAAGGGTTTATCTTTTTGTTGAACTCGCTTCCGGTGGTGATTTTTTTCTCGGCCTTGGTTTCCCTGTTTTATTACTGGGGGATTATCCAGCGTGTAGTGGGAGGGTTTTCTTGGGTGTTACGACGTTTCATGAATATTTCTGGAGCTGAAGGATTGGTTACGTCCGGCAATGTGTTTTTGGGAATGACGGAATCTCCTGTTTTGATCAAGAATTATTTACCGGCGATGAACCGGTCGGAAATATTTCTGGTTATGGTTTCCGGGATGGGGACGATAGCCGGAACGGTGATGGGAACTTATATCGGCATGCTGGCGGGAGATGATCCGGTGTCGAGGGTATTGTTTGCGAAGCATTTGCTTTCGGCGTCGCTGATGGCAGCTCCAGGGTCTATTGTCCTAGCTAAAATCCTTTGTCCGCAAACAGAAAAAGTCGACGACCGCTTGGTGAAGATGGAGAAGATCGGACAACATTCCACTGCGTTGGACGCACTGGCGGCCGGAACATCGACTGGTGTACGTTTGATGGTGAATATCGCGGCGATGTTGCTTGTATTCATAGCGATGGTAGCCCTTGCCAATTATATTCTGGAGGAGGTGATTGGCCGCTATACCGGACTGAATGATTGGATTGTTTCCATTACGGACGGGAAGGCTCACGGACTGACGTTTCAGTTTATATTGGGAGTGATCCTATCTCCTTTTATGTGGCTGATCGGAGTTCCTTATCAGGATGTGATGTTGGTTGGTTCCTTATTGGGGCAGAAAACCATTTTAAACGAGTTTGTAGCTTATTTCCAGCTACAGGAATGGAAAGATGCCGGTTTGTTTCTATATCAGAAATCTATTTTAATGTCAACCTATATCTTATGTGGTTTTGCTAATATCTCGTCTATCGGTATCTTGTTGGGAGGAATGGGCGTGTTGGCTCCCGAAAAGCGGGAACTAATCACCCGTTTGGGTTTTCCGGCTATGATTGCTGGTGCGTTGGTATCAGTACTTTCGGCTACGATAATAGGAATGATGTTGATTGTCAATTGACAGTGGGGAAATCTTTTAATTTTTAACTTTTAATTTATTCAAGTGCAGATATTTTATACGCCGGAGATTGCTGTGAACCCGGAACTTCCGGAAGAAGAAGCCGGGCATTGTATTCGTGTACTCAGATTGGCTGAAGGTGACGAGATTTTATTGACGGATGGCAAAGGTTCTTTTTTTAAGGCGGCAATCAGTCGTGCCCATCCTAAACACTGCGAAGTGAACATTCTGGAACAGTGGGAACAGCCTGCTTTATGGAATTTCAATCTTCATATAGCAGTGGCTCCAACTAAGAATATGGATCGTATGGAGTGGTTTGCGGAGAAAGCAACCGAGATCGGTATTGATGCCATCACTTGTTTGAGCTGCCGTTTTTCTGAACGGAAGGAAATTAAGCCTGTTCGTTTGGAGAAGATCTTGGTCAGTGCAATGAAGCAATCACAGAAGGCGACTTTGCCGGAACTAAATGGAATGACCGATTTCCGCACGTTCGTCAGTCTGCCTTTTGACGGTCGTAAATTTATTGCCCATTGCGAAGAAGGAGTGAAACCTCTATTGAAACAAACGTATCATCCGGGAAATAATGCTCTTATACTGATCGGTCCGGAAGGAGATTTCAGCCCCGAAGAAATAGCGCTTGCCCTAAAATATGGATTTGAACCCATTTCATTAGGTGAAAGCCGTTTGCGTACGGAAACAGCGGCGCTGGTCGCTTGTCATACGATACATGTGTTGAATCAGTAATAACAAACAATGACCGAAAAAGAAAAATGTCGTCTTGGCCTATTATATGATGCTAATTATGATCCTGAAATATTGGCGGATCGTGGGCGTGCAAAAGAGTTACTTTATGATTATAACCGTTTACGTCCTTCCGAGCAGATCGGGCGGACGGAACTTCTGAAAAAACTTTTGGGGAAGACCGGGGAGAACTTGATCATAGAACCTCCTTTTGCCTGTGACTACGGGTATAACATAGAAGTAGGAGAGAACTTTTATGCGAATGTCAATCTGGTTATATTGGACGGGGCAAAGGTCTGTATAGGAGATAATGCTTTTATCGCCCCCAATGTCGGTATTTATACGGCAGGACATCCATTGGATGCATCCGATCGCAACAAAGGATTGGAATATGCTTACCCGATCACGATCGGAAATAATGTATGGATCGGTGCCGGAGCGATTATCCTTCCTGGTGTTACTATTGGTGATAACGTGGTAATTGGAGCTGGTAGCGTAGTGACAAAAAACATACCCGCCTATTCACTTGCTGTCGGAAATCCTTGCCGGGTGATCAAGCGAATAGACGGGTAATATTTTTTAATGCTTCCTTTTTATCTTATTCCCATTCGATCGTTGCATTGGGTTTCGGAGACATATCGTAGCAAACGCGGTTGACGTTTTTGACTTCTTTAAGGATACGGTCCGTAATCTTCATCAAGATAGGCCAATCGACGGGCTCGATAGTAGCCGTCATGGCATCTACTGTATTGACGGCACGGATGATAACAGGCCAGTCGAAGGAACGGGCATTGTCGCGTACACCTACGGATTTGAAGTCAGGCACAACGGTGAAATACTGCCAAACTTTCTTATCCAATCCGGCTTTCTGGAATTCTTCACGCAAGATGGCATCCGCTTCGCGAACCGCTTCCAGTCTGTCGCGTGTGATAGCACCTAAACAACGTACACCTAAACCAGGTCCGGGGAATGGCTGACGAAAGACCATTTCGTAAGGCAAGCCCAATTCGAGGCCGCAAGCGCGAACTTCGTCCTTGAACAATTGGCGTAACGGCTCGACTAATTCGAATTTCAAATCTTCGGGCAGACCACCTACGTTGTGATGGGATTTCACCATCTTGGCTGTTTTCGTACCGCTTTCCACAATGTCTGGATAGATCGTACCTTGTGCTAAGAAATCGATACCGTCCAGTTTGCGTGCCTCTTCTTCAAAGACACGGATGAATTCGCCACCGATGATTTTGCGTTTTTCTTCCGGATCGGCGACACCAGCCAACTTATCTAAGAAACGATCGGTAACGTCTTTATAAATCAGATTTGCATTCAACTGGTTTTTGAAAACTTCAACGACATCTTCTGATTCGCCTTTGCGCATCAGACCGTGATTAACGTGTACGCAAACCAGCTTGTCCCCGATAGCTTTCAGAAGCAATGCGGCAACAACGGAACTGTCGACTCCGCCAGAAAGTGCCAACAACACCTTTCTGTCACCAACCTGGCGCCTTACCAGTTCGATCTGGTCATTGACGAAGTTCGTCATGTTCCAGTTTGCTTCGGCTTTACAAGTGTCGAACACAAACGGCTTTACCGCTTCTTTGGTCATTTCCATATCGTCGGCAAATTCGTCTAATTTTACTTCGCAGAGAGCCTTGTCGTGGCCGGCAGCCATAACTGGGATGCCAACCGAATAGATTTCCGGATTCACATCGATGGCAACACCGTCGATTACATTGTTAGGACCACCGTTGATGATGATACCTTTTACATTCGGAAGTGCTTTGAGTTCTTCAACTGTAATGTCGTGCGGATAGATTTCGCTATAGACACCCAATGCACGGATTGCTCGCGCTAGCACAGTGTTTTCATGACTGCCCAAATCCAGGATAACAATCATATCTTGTTTCATACGACTTTTATTTTTTATTGGTTTTACATTTTGTTATACTTGAATGCGGATATATAGAACGATTATTCCCACTCGATCGTTGCAGGCGGTTTCGAACTGATGTCGTAGACAACGCGGTTTACGCCTTTGACTTTGTTGATGATTTCGTTGGAAACTTTCGCAAGGAATTCATATGGGAGTTGTGCCCAGTCGGCCGTCATGGCATCTGTCGAGGTTACAGCACGCAAGGCAACTGTATTTTCGTATGTCCGTTCATCACCCATGACACCAACAGACTGGATCGGGAGGAGGATTACTCCAGCCTGCCAGATTTTGTCATACAAGCCCCATTCGCGCATCAACGACATGTAAATCTCGTCGGCATCTTGTAAAATTCGTACTTTTTCCGGGGTGATATCACCTAAAATACGAATACCCAAACCGGGTCCAGGGAACGGGTGGCGTTTGATCAGATGAGGTTGCATACCTAACTCCATACCGACACGGCGTACTTCGTCTTTGAACAGAAGGCGCAACGGTTCAACCAGTTTCAGATTCATTTTGGCAGGCAAACCGCCTACATTATGATGGCTCTTGATAACGGTTCCGGTAATGGATAATGATTCGATTACGTCCGGATAAATAGTACCCTGGCCTAACCATTTTATATCTTTCAACTTGTGGGCCTCTTCGTCAAACACATCGATAAAACCTTTACCGATGATCTTACGTTTTTTTTCAGGTTCGCTGACACCTGCCAGTTCCTTGTAGAATTTCTCTTTGGCGTCGACTCCGATTACGTTCAGTCCCAAGTGTTCGTAATCTTTCAACACGTTTTCAAATTCATTCTTACGCAACAAGCCATGATCGACGAAGATGCAAGTCAGGTTCTTGCCGATAGCCTTGTGTAGCAAAACAGCCGTAACCGAAGAATCCACACCGCCGGAAAGTGCTAAGATTACTTTGTCATCTCCTAACTGTTCTTTCAGTTCGGCAACGGTCGATTCTATAAAGGAGGCCGGTGTCCAATCTTTGGCACATCCGCAAATATTCAAGAAGTTGTCTAATAATTTAGTACCATCGGTCGAGTGGAACACTTCCGGGTGAAATTGTACGCCCCAGGTTTGTTCGCCTTCCACGTGATAGGCGGCTGCTTTTACATCGTCCGTACTGGCGATTACTTTGAAGTTTTCGGGAAGGACCGTGATGGTGTCTCCGTGGGACATCCAGATTTGTGAACCTACATTGATGCCTTTCAATAATTCGTCCGTGTTGTCGATATACGACAGGTTGGCACGTCCGTATTCGCGGGAGTTGGCCGGTTCGACATTTCCGCCGGATGTGTAAGCCAAGAATTGGGCTCCGTAACAGATTCCCAATACGGGATATTTGCCGCGTATTTCACTTAAGTCAGCTTTGAATGCATTGGCGTCATATACGGAATAGGGACTTCCGGAAAGGATAACACCTTTTACATCTGTAGCATCATGGGGAAATTTGTTGTAGGGGACAATCTCGCAATACATATTCAACTCACGGACTCTACGCCCGATTAATTGGGTTGTTTGCGAGCCGAAATCAAGAATAATAAGTTTCTCGTGCATGCAAATTATTATTTAATTGAGTGCCACAAAGGTAGGAATAATATTCGAAATTTAAATCATTTTTCATACCTTTGCGTGTTCATTTTTAATCGTAACCGTATGGATGCTGAAAAGAAAGAGACAAAAGAAATAAATAAGATGTCACTGCTGATCATGGCAGTGATTGTTTTACTGTTAATTATCGCCGGTGCTGCCTACTATATTTTCCACCAGAACCAGCAGATGGAAGACTTGGAACAGGCCTATGTCCTGGATAAGGAATCATTGGAAGATGAATTTAATGAATTGTCTCTCCAATATGAAGGATATAAATTTAATATAGGTAACGACTCGTTGCTGAATCTATTGTCTACCGAGCAAGCCAAAGTACAACGTTTGCAGGAAGAACTTCGTACCGTGAAGGCGACAAATACGAAAGAGATTGCCCGCCTGAAGAAGGAATTGCAGACATTGCGTAAGATCATGCGTAACTATGTAGTCCAGATTGACTCTCTGAACCGTGCCAATGAACAGTTGAAAGTAGAAAAGAACGAAGCGGTAAAGAAATACAAACAGGCTTCTTCTACGGCAACCACTTTAAAGAAGGAAAAAGAGAAACTGACGGAACGTGTCACATTGGCAAGCCGGTTGGATGCGACGGGTATCAATGTAACTCCTGTCAATGGCCGCGGAAAGAAGGCAAAGGTGATCAAGAAGATGGAGCAATTTGTCGTAGACTTTCGGATTGGCAAGAACATTACGGCTCCGGTCGGAGAGAAGACGGTCTATGTGCGCATCATGAAGCCGGACGACGATATCCTGTTGAAGAGCCGTGCTGATGTTTTTACCTTTGAAGGAAAAGAAATCAATTACTCTATGAAGAAGTTGGTCGAATATGATGGTGAGGAATTGCCGGTTACGATGTACTGGAATATCGAAGAGTTCCTTTCTCCAGGCACATACCGGGTCGATATATTCGCAGACGGTAACTTGATCGGCCGTAAAAGTTTCACACTCGAAAAATAGCAATGGAAACGGATGTTCATTTCGCGCGACTACTTGCCGACCTTCCGGAAGCCCTCGCTCGTGATGAAGCTTTTCTTGGCGAACTGGAAAAAAACGCGAAGGTAATCTCCGTGAAAAAGGGGGATTATCTGTTGCGTACAGGTGAATTGTGCCAAGATGCCTATTTCATCAACAAAGGCCTTTTTATCAATCTATATGTAAACGAGAACGGTAATGAATGTGTCACTGGGTTTGCGGCTGATAATATGTTTCCGTTCCTTTCCGCCATTGGCTATTTTACCAAGCAGCCTTCCGAATTCGAGATCAAAGCGCTTGAAACCGGCGAGTTACTTTGTTTCTCTCGCGACCATATCGAGAGTCTTTCGTTCCGTTACCCTTTGTTTGCTTCCTATTATCAGAATATCATGCTGACAATCATTTATAAGTTGGATGTCCTGTTAGCTGTTCGTCTCTCTTCTACGGCGGAAGAGTTCATCCAGTTCCTCTATACGAACTATGCTTGGATGATCAACCGGGTTCCCGATAAGTATATCGCCCATTATATGGGAATCAGTAATGCTTGGTATTGCAAGTTGAAGCGGAAAGTCCTCTCATTCACTAGAGCCGAATAGGCGGCGGAGACAAGTTTCATAGGTATGAAACTATATTTTCACTGGCAGGAAACAATATTTTCTAGCATAGGAAACAACGGTTTTATCGGAGTGAAACCAAGTGAAACTATATGCTTTTGGACGTATAAGAAAGCAGTTATTGAATTAGTTCAATTGTATATTTAAAGCGAACCAGTACTTTTGCACCGTTTAGGAATGAATCCGAATAAAACAAGATAAAGATGAAGAGATTTGTCGTATTAGTTGCATTACTGGTTTTGTCGGGCTATGCAAGTGCCAGACGTACGTTGACGCTGGAGGAATGTCGTGAATTGGCTGTTCAGAACAACAAAGGGTTGAAGATTTCGGGGGAAAAGATTAAAATGGCCGGCTATGAGAAAAACGCCGCTTTTACCAAATATTTTCCTCAATTTTCGGCGACCGGTGCGTATATGTGGAACCAGAAAGATATCAATCTGCTGGATATGGGAGCACTTGGCGCTTCTATCGGAGGGACTCTCGGACCGATCTCCCAATTACCGGTATTTGGAAAGTTAATGGAGGGAGTGGGCGATTTGCAACATCTTGATATCCAGAATATATGGGTGGGAAGTGTTTCACTTGTGCAACCGGTGTTTATGGGTGGCAAGATTATCAATTACAACCAGATTACCAAGTACGCCAAACAATTGGCGGAATCGATGAATGACCAGCAATTGCAGGATGTCATCTATAAAACCGATGAAACCTATTGGCAGGTGATTTCTTTAGTAAATAAAAAGAAATTAGCCGATGCCTATGTCGATTTGCTCCGTAAGACCGATCATGATATAACGGCGATGATTAATGAAGGAGTTGCGACCGAAGCTGATGGACTTTCCGTCAAAGTCAAACTGAACGAGGCTGAGATGGCTCAGACGAAAGTCGATAACGGCCTTGCCCTTTCTCGTATGTTGTTGGCGCAGATATGCGGGTTACCATTGGAAGAACCACTTGTTTTGATCGATGAAGATATTGAAAATTTCCCGGTGGAACCTACCATTACGGCTGCTGATGTAAATGAGGCCTTTATGAGTCGTAACGAATTGAAGAGCCTTGACCTGGCAACTAAGATTTATAAGCGGAAAGAACGGATTGTTTTGTCGGATATGTTGCCGAATGTGGCATTTATGGCGAACTACTTAGTTACGAACCCTAATTCCATGAATGGCTTCAAAAACGAATTTGCCGGGATGTTTAATGTCGGTGTAATGGTGAAAGTTCCACTTTCCGGCTGGTGGGAGGGAAGTTATAAGCGTAATTCGGCTCGTGCAGAGACACGTATCAAGTCATTGGAGTTGCAGAATGCACGCGAGAAGGTGGAATTGCAGGTCAACCAATCCGTCTACAAGGTCAATGAAGCGAACAAGAAACTGATCGCTTCCATCCGCAATATGGAGAATGCAGAAGAGAATCTTCGTCATGCTAACCTCGGATTTGAAGAAGGCGTAATCCCGGCTCTTAACCTGATGCAGGCACAGACCGCTTGGGTTTCGGCTCGTTCCAGTCTGATAGATGCGCAGATAGAGGTGAAATTGACAGAAGTCTACTTGACGAAAGTGATGGGAAAGTTGGGGGATGAGCTTCCTGGAAGAACCAGGAATGCGGATTAAGCGGATGAATACGAGCCTGATTCTTTTGAGGACACTATTATAAATCATAAGTCATAAATCATAAATCTCAAATCTCAAATCATAAACTCATGAACGAGAATAAAGAATACTCAATCAATAATATGCTATTGGCATTTATCACATTCTTAGGTGTGGTCGGATTAGTCGCATTAACCGGTTTCTTTTTGTTGACACCGCCGGATGATATCATTATGGGGCAGGCGGAAGCTACGCAAGTTCGTATTTCGGGTAAAGTACCTGGGCGGATCGAAGCGTATCGTTTCAGTGAAGGTGACAAGGTGAAAGCGGGTGACACGCTTGTCTTTCTGGATACGCCCGAAGTCCTAGCCAAGCTCCAGCAAGCGGAGGCTGCGCGTCGTGCCGCCGAAGCCCAAAATGCAAAGGCTGTCAAGGGGGCTCGTGCACAAGAGATAGCTGGAGCATATGAACTGTGGCAGAAGGCGAAGGCCGGACTGGATATTGCCTGGAAATCATATACGCGCGTACAAAACTTATTCGATAAAGGGGTAATGTCCGCCCAGAAACGCGATGAGGCAGAAGCCAATTATAAGGCAATGGCTGCTACCGAGAAAGCCGCCAAATCCCAGTATGATATGGCTGTAGACGGAGCCCGTGCAGAAGATAAAGCCGCGGCTGCCGCTCTCGTAGGGCAGGCTGCCGGAGTAGTTGCCGAAGTGGAATCCTATCTGAAGGAATCGGCACTTGTTTCACCGATCGACGGAGAAGTGTCCGAACGTTTCCCTGAAGTGGGTGAGTTGGTTGGTACGGGTGCTCCGATTATGAATATCACCGATCTTAACGATATGTGGGTCACCTTCAGCATTCGTGAAGATCATCTGAAAGACATCAAGATAGGTTCCGAATTAGATGCTTTTATTCCGGCGTTGGATAACCGGCCGGTCAAACTGAAAGTTTATTATATGAAGGATATGGGAACTTATGCTGCTTGGAAAGCGACAAAAACGAACGGACAGTTCGATTCCAAGACATTCGAGGTGCGTGCCCGTCCGGTGGAAAAGGTGGCTGACTTACGTCCTGGAATGTCGGTCATTAAGAAATTGACAATTGGTAAATGACAATTGACAATTAAAGAACAAAGTTAAATGAATAATGAAAAATTAAATAGCGATCCCAAATTGTCAATTATCAATTGTCAATTGTCAATTACAAAGCGTGAGATACTCAGGATTTGCAAAGACCCGGTCTACTTCTTTTGTATGTTGGTGGCTCCGACTATCTGTGTGATCTTTTTCCTCTCGTTGATGAAGGGGGGCTTGCCGACCGATATGCCTGTTGCGGTTGTTGACATGGACGGTTCTTCCAACTCCCGTAACTTAGTCCGCCAGTTGGATGCTTTCGGACAGACGAAAGTGATGCTGACGACCGTCTCGTTCGAGGAAGCTCGCCAGGCGATGCAGGAAGGGAAAGTGTATGGCATTTTTTATATCCCGAAGGATTTCGGTGTGGATGCAACGGCAGGTCGGCAGCCTAAACTATCGTTTTATACGAACGGGACCTATCTTATTGCCGCATCCCTGCTGTTCCGGGATATGAAAACCATGTCTGTCTTAGCTGGGGCTTCGGTCGGACTTCAGATGGGGTTGGCGCGTGGCTATACCGAAGACCAGATCATGGCGCAACTCCAACCAATAGTGATTGACACGCACGCGATTGGGAATCCTTGGCTTAACTATTCGGTCTATCTGAATAACACGCTTTTGCCTGGTGTTTTGCAGTTGATGATTTTATTGGTGACGGTGTTGAGTATCGGTTCCGAGATTAAATACTCGACAGCTCGAGAATGGTTGTCGATGGGTGGAAACTCTCTTATGATGAGCCTAATAGGGAAGATATTGCCTCATACGGTGATTTTTACGATCGTGTCATTCTTGTATGCTGCGGCCTTGTATGGATTCAATTCATTTCCGTTGAATAGTGGCTGGCTACCGATGTTGTTGGCTCTGTTTCTGTTGGTGATTGCTTCACAGGCGGTCGGGATTTTCATGATCGGAGTGTTGCCGACTTTCCGGTTAGGGTTGAGTTTTGCTTGTTTGTTCGGAATGATCGCTTTTTCTATTGTCGGATTCTCTTTCCCGGTGTTAGGGATGGACCCTACTTTGCAGGCGCTCTCCAATTTGTTTCCGCTCCGGCACTATTTCTTGATCTATGTAGACCAGGCTTTGAACGGAAGGTCTTTCTTCTATAGCTGGACCGAATATGCCTGGCTTATGGGGTTTCTCGTTTTGCCTTTCCTGATTGGAAAGAACTTGAAGAACGCGTTGTTGTACTTTAAATATATTCCGTAAAACAGAAAGTAATGAAAAGAGAACATCGTTTACGATATATAATCAAGGAAGGAATCTTGGATATCTTTTACATTTGGAAGGATGAGTTGAAAAATGTCTTTAAGGATGCGGGTGTGCTGATCTTCTTTTTTCTGGTGCCTTTTGCTTATCCGTTGCTCTATTCCTTTATTTATAATAATGAAGTGGTACATGAGGCGAAGATGGTGGTTGTGGATCAGTCCAATTCCTATCTGAGTCGCGAGTTTACCCGTCGTGTGAATGCTACACCCGATGTCAAGGTGGTCGCCGTCCGGACGGATATGGAGGAGGCGAAGCGGATGATGGACCGGAAGGAAGCTTATGGAATCCTTTATTTTCCAACAGAGTTCAGTAAGGATTTGCATACGGGAAGGCAGACGACCGTTCCTTTGTATTGCGATATGAGCAGCCTCTTGTTTTATAAAGCGTTCCTGCTGGCGACGACGGAAGTGTCGCTCGACTTGGGGCAAGAAATACGGATGCATAACGTTCCGGGCACATCGGCGAAGCAGGAGGAAATAACGGTCAATCCGATCCCTTATGAATCTGTGACTCTTTTCAATACGCAGAACGGTTTTGCCAGTTTTCTGGTTCCAGCCATCCTGATTCTGGTCATCCAGCAAACATTAGTTTTGGGGATCGGCATGTTGGGGGGGACGGCGCGCGAGAAGAACCGCTTCCATGGCCTTGTCCCGATCAGCCGGCATTTTAACGGAACCTTGCGTATCGTGTTTGGCAAGTCTTTGACTTATATACTGATTTATGCGGTTGTCTGCATTTGGGTATTGGCTGTCGTACCGAAACTCTTTTCCCTACCTCAGGTGGGCGATCCGATTACAATCTTGCTGTTCATTCTGCCGTACCTGTTTGCCTCAATTTTCTTTGCCATGACGTTGTCTGGTTTTATGACGACTCGCGAAGCGCCTATGTTGGTGTTTGTCTTTACATCTGTGATCTTGATATTTATTTCCGGAGTTTCTTGGCCGAAAGAAGCGATTCCTCCATTTTGGCAGGCTGTAGGATATCTGTTTCCTTCGACACCTGGCATCCAGGGATTTATCCGTATCAATACCTGTGGGGCGACATTGAACGAGGTGGTACATGAATATCATACGTTATGGATTCAGGCAGGTGTCTACTTCGTACTGGCTTTCATAATCTACCGTTTCCAAATTATCCGTAGCCGGAAAATGATTATAAAACAGCATCGGTATATGAAGATGAAGCAGGCTCTTTAAGAGGCGCTCCTTTGGCTGTTCTTGCCTCCTCTTAAGGGGCCGGTAAAAGAAGATAAGACTGTTTTATGACTCCGTTTTGATGATTTTAACGTTATTATGTTAGAATCCATCAAATATAGTTTTACTTTTGTAGAAATTCTCAAAGCAAACTTAATTTTTTAGTACTATGCAGAACAGACGTGAGTTTTTAAAGCGAGCTTCGTTAATGCTCGCAGGGGGTATGGTGATGCCTCAGTTGTTATCTTCTTGTGCCGGAAAAGCGTCAGCTTCCGAGTCCTCCAAGTATATTGGGCTTCAGTTATATTCCTTAAGAGACCTTGTAAAAGAAGAAGGAATCCAGAAGGTGTTGGAAACAGCTTCAAAGATGGGCTATAAAAATCTTGAAACAGCCAGCTATGACAATGGTAAGATTTATGGTTTGGCTCCGGCAGAGTTCAAGAAGATGGTGAATGACTTGGGCATGAAATGTACGAGCGCTCATTTAGGACAAGCTTTCACAAAGGAAAAAGAAGCTGAAGTGATGAGTTGGTGGGATCAAGCTATCGATGCTCACAATGAATTAGGTGTTAAATATATGGTTCAGCCTTGGATGCCGGTTACCGATCAGACGACTTTGGACGATTTGAAGATGTATTGCGACTATTTTAACACTGTCGGTTATAAGACAGCAGCTGCCAGCATTGCATTCGGTTACCATAACCATGCTTTTGAATTCCGCAAAATCGGAGACCAGTTGATCTACGATTTCTTGTTGGATAATGTAAGTCCGAACCATGTATTCTTCGAAATGGATGTATATTGGGTACAGGAAGGCGGTGGTGATCCGGTCGCTTACTTGAAGAACCGTCCAAGCCAGTTCAAGGCAGTCCATATCAAAGACGAAAAGGAAATTGGTGCCAGTGGTAAGATGAACTTTAAACCTATTTTTGATCAGATGTATGCAAACAATGTCAAAGATTGGTATGTTGAAGTCGAACAGTATACCCAGAATGATCCTGTTGCCAGCGTTCAGCAGAGCTATGATTATCTGAACAAGGCGGATTATGTAAAGTAAGAAGTTTTCGTATAGGTTTTAAGTGTATCAAAAAAGAATCAGGTATACAGATGACACGGATTTAACCGGAGGAATGTGTACCTGATTCTTTTCTGATATATTTCTAATTTATTTTAGGCAACCTTGATTGTATTCATAAGGTTATGCCAATCCTCCGCCAAAGCCGTCATGCTCGGATAAAGAAGGTCTGCGCCGGCATCGAGTAAAACTTGGTTGTCCAAAGGACCGGTATTGACCGCTATAGTGAAGATTCCTGCAGCAACTCCTGCTTGTACACCCATCGGAGCATTCTCTACGACAAAAGCTTCATGAGCCTTGATACCTGCTTTTTCTAATCCCATCAGATAGGGTTCGGGATGAGGTTTTCCTAATTTTACGTCAAAGGCCGTTACCATTTTTTCCCGTTTAAAATAGCCTGGATAGGTATGCTCCAGTTTGTTGATCAAGCTGTGTTGTCCGGAACCGGTTACAACAAGTGTTTGTAAGCCGGAGGCCCTTGCTTCTTTTAGTACTTCGGCTGCTCCTGGCATTGCTTTTCCATCGTTGTATTGATTGAACAAGGTCGCTTTTTCTTCGTAGATGGACTTCTTTTCTTCATCGGTTGCATCCCGCTGGAAAGTTTTTTGATACAATTCGTTGATCGTACTTTCACCCGTTCGGCCTTCATACAGGTAGAATAGTTCCGGAGTGGAGATCAACTGGTGACGGATAGCCGTTTCGTACCAGGCACGGGCATGAAAACGCATGGAATCGTACAAGACACCATCCATATCGAAAAGTACGGCCTTAGGAGAAAGGGTAGTTTGTTGCTGCTTTTGCAGATATCGGGCAATTGCTTCTTGGATCATTTTTTTATGCTTACTAATAGATATTTTTCAGGCACGATCCTTTTGAAGAGGTCGTGCCTGAAAAAATTATTTTATGCTATGTGATTACTGATTACAACCGTGCGCGGATTGCTTCGCTTTCTTTTTCGTAACCCGGTTTATTCAGCAGGGCGAACATGTTCTTTTTATAGGCTTCTACCCCCGGTTGGTCGAACGGATTTACACCTAACATATAACCGCTGATACCGCAAGCTCTTTCAAAGAAGTAGAATAACTGACCGATATAGTAAGGACTTACTTCCGGCATTGTGATCTTCAAGTTAGGAACACCACCGTCTACGTGGGCCAATTGAGTACCCAGTTCTGCCATCTTGTTCACTTCGTCCACACGTTTGCCTGCAAGGAAGTTCAACCCGTCCAGGTTTGCTTCGTCTGTCGGGACAACTACTTTGTAGTTCGGTTCTTCAACAGAGATAACGGTTTCGAAGATCGTACGTTCGCCATCCTGGATCCACTGGCCCATAGAGTGCAGGTCGGTTGTCAGGTCGACGGATGCGGGGAAAATACCTTTGCCGTCCTTGCCTTCGCTTTCACCGTACAACTGTTTCCACCATTCTGCGATGTAGTGAAGTTTCGGATGAAAGTTAGCTAGGATTTCAACTTTCTTGCCGCTCTTATATAATTCGTTACGTGTAGCAGCATAGATTTCTGCCATGTTTTCAGCAAAAGGAACGCTTACGTCTGTTGCTTTTTCCATTGAAACAGCTCCGGCAACCAGGTCACGGATGCTGATGCCGGCAACGGCGATAGGTAACAACCCAACCGGAGTCAGTACAGAGAAACGACCGCCGACGTTGTCGGGGATAATGAATGTTTTGTAGCCTTCTTGGTCAGCCAGTGTGCGTAGAGCCCCTCTTTTGGCGTCCGTGATGGCGACGATACGGTGTTTTGCCTCTTCTTTGCCGACTGCGTCTTCCAATTGCTTTTTCAGCATACGGAAAGCTAAAGCCGGTTCGGTTGTCGTACCGGATTTGGAAATATTGATCAGACCGAACTGTTTGCCTTTTAGGATTTCGCAAAGTTCATACAGGTAATCTTCTCCGATATTGTGTCCGGCATATACCAGAACAGGGTTTTTACGGTCAGTATGTAACCAGTCGAAGCTGTTGTTCAATGCTTCTACCACTGCTTTTGTTCCTAAATAGCTACCGCCAATACCGATAGCAACAACAACTTCACATTTGGAGCGAAGTATGTTAGCTGTATTTTCGATGTCTGTCAATTCAGCATCTGTTATAGAAGAGGGGAGATGCAACCAACCTAAAAAGTCGTTACCTGCTCCATTACCATTTTGTAAAGTTGCATTACATTCGTTAGCCTTTGCAGCCTGAGCATACACTTGTTCTTTCGTTACGGTACCCAGCGCTTTGTCAATGTTAAGACTGATGTTCTTCATATTTACATTATTATTTAAATGTTTCAGTCAACTGCCGTATCGCGGTAGTCGGCGATTTCTTTTCATATAGAATACTATATAAAGTATCTAGGATCGGCATGTTTACTTTATATTTTTCGTTTATCTCATGGATACATTTTGTCCCGTAATATCCTTCGGCAATCATTTCCATTTCGAGCTGGGCTATTTTGACTGAGTAGCCTTTTCCGATCATGGTTCCGAATGTACGGTTCCGACTGAAGCGGGAATATGCGGTTACCAGAAGATCACCGAGATATACGGAATCTGTCACATCCCGTTCCAGGCCATGTACGGCGTTGAGGAAGTTACGCATCTCTTCGATCGCGTTGCAGATGAAAACAGCTAGAAAATTATCTCCGTATTTCATGCCGTGGCAGATACCTGCGACGATGGCATATACGTTTTTCAATACGGAAGCATATTCAATACCTGTCACATCCTTGCAACAAGAGTTGTTCAGGTACTGGTTCTTGAATACGGAAGAGAAAGCTCGTGCGTTCTCGATATTCGGGCAGGCCAGCGTGATGTAGGACAATCGTTCGAGAGCGATCTCTTCAGCATGGCACGGACCGCCGATGACAGCGATATTGTTGATTGGGACACTATAGTATTCGGCAAAATAATCGGCGACGAGCATGTTTTCGTCTGGAACGATCCCTTTGATGGCCGAAATGATGAATTTGTCCTGCATGGAAGTCGTCACCTTCATCAAATGTTGTTTCAGAAAAGGAGACGGAGTGGCGAAAATCAAGGTGTCCGAATCTTTGATTACTTCGTTGATATCCGTATAGAATTTGATTTTATCAGTATCGAATTTGACGGCGGAAAGGTAGCTGGGGTTATGTCCCAGCAACAGAAACTCTTCCACCTGGTCTGGCCGACGCATATACCAGTTAATACTATCTTGTGTAGAAAGTACAATCTTGGCCAAGGCAGTAGCCCAGCTACCACCTCCCATTATTGCAATTTTTCCGGGCAACTTCATAGTATTACTCTTATTTGGCTGCGTTGGCAATCCATGCCTCTACTTCTTCGGCAGTGGGGTTTTGCAATTCCAGTTTGTATTTCTTATTCATTTCGCAGAGTTCCTGTCTCAGTTTATTGGGATTGACATCGACCAACGTGTCGGTTGTGATATATCCGGCTTTATGTAGAGCGGGAACCCATGCTTCATCGATACCCAATGCAACGTATTTGTCTGCGGTATCTTTCTTTACTGTCTTTTCCGGACGCATCTGAGGGAAAAGCAACACTTCCTGAATAGTCGTTTGGCCTGTCATCAACATCACCAGACGGTCGATGCCGATGCCGATACCAGACGTCGGAGGCATACCGAATTGCAGCGCGCGTAAGAAATCCTGATCGATGAACATCGCTTCGTCGTCTCCCTTTTCGCTTAGGCGCAATTGCTCTTTGAAGCGCTCTTCCTGGTCGATCGGATCGTTCAGCTCGCTATAGGCATTTGCCAATTCTTTACCGTTGACCATCAGCTCGAAGCGTTCGGTCAATCCCGGTTTGCTTCGGTGCATCTTGGTAAGCGGACTCATCTCGACCGGATAGTCGATGATGAAGGTCGGCTGGATAAACGTACCTTCACAGAATTCACCGAAGATTTCGTCGATCAGCTTGCCTTTACCCATCGTTTCGTCTATTTCGAGGTTCAGTTCCTTGCAAATCACGCGTATTTCATCTTCGTTCTTGCCATTCAAATCGTAGCCTGTTTTTTCTTTGATAGCGTCCAGTATCGGCAGACGGCGGTAAGGGGCTTTGAAGTTGATGGTTTTGCCGTCGACTACGCTTTCGCTTGTGCCGTTGACGGCGATGCAGATACGTTCCAATAACTGTTCGGTGAAGCTCATCATCCAATTGTAGTCCTTGTATTGAACGTAAAGTTCCATACAAGTGAACTCCGGATTGTGTGTTCGGTCCATACCTTCGTTACGGAAGTTCTTGCCGATTTCGTAAACGCCTTCGAAACCTCCGACGATCAGTCGTTTCAGGTACAATTCGGTTGCGATGCGCAGATAGAGGTCGATATCCAGTGAGTTATGATGTGTGATGAACGGACGTGCGCTCGCCCCTCCGGGGATGGACTGCAGAATTGGTGTTTCCACTTCCGTATATCCGGCTTCGTCCAAAGCCGCACGCATCGTTTTGATAACGGCAGCGCGCTTCATGAAAATATTCTTTACGCCGTCGTTTACCACCAGGTCGACATAGCGTTGGCGATAACGTAATTCTGGGTCGTTGAATCCATCGTATGCCACACCGTCTTTGTATTTGACAACTGGTAGCGGCTTGAGTGATTTGGATAATACCGTTATCTCTTGTGCATGAACGGAAATTTCTCCCATCTGTGTACGGAATACGAAACCTTTGATTCCGACGAAGTCGCCGATATCAAGCAATTTCTTGAAAACGATGTTATACAGATCTTTGTTTTCTTCTGGGCAAATGTCGTCACGAGAGATATAAACCTGTATTCTACCTTCTGAATCCTGCAATTCCATGAAGGAAGCCTTTCCCATGATACGGCGGCTCATGATACGACCGGCAATACTTACGGGGCGGGGTTCTGCATCATCTTTAAAATTCTCTTTTATCTCTTTGGAAAATGCGTTCGTTACATACTCAGCTGCGGGATAGGGTTCTATCCCCATCTGGCGTAACTGCTCCATGCTGTTACGTCTTATGATTTCCTGTTCACTCAGTTCTAATAGATTCATTACGCTATTATTTTGTATAATACAGTGCAAAAGTACAAAACTTTTCTTACTTATTGCCTAAAAACGTATGTGACTTTACGCTTTATGTTCTTAAAAGGTATTGTTTTGTAATGGAAAAGGCAGATTTCGTATGGCTTCGGGCAGGAAGAAGCGGATATCTTTTCCTGTCTTGAATGCTTCACGTATAAAAGTTGAGGATATTTCGATCAAAGGAGCGTCTACCTTTCTTATATGAGGATATTGTGCTGGAATTTCGATATCGAATCCTTTGCGTGGATAGATGAAGATCGGATAATTGGAAATGATGGCTTCATATTCTACCCACCGGGTAATATGTTTCCAATTGTCTGCACCCATGATGAAATAGAATTCACGGTCTGGATAGCTTGCTTCCAGTGACCGGAGTGTATTGATGGAATAAGTGGGTTGGGGAAGGGAAAACTCGAAGTCACTGGCGTGGAACTTAGGGTAGCCAGCGATGGATTTTTTTACCAGTTCATAGCGGAGACGGTCATTCATCAGCTCTCCCTTTTCTTTTAGCGGATTGTGGGGGGTGATCAGGAACCATAGTTCGTCTAGCTCCGTAAACTCACACAGCCAGTTGGCTAATGCCAAATGGCCGATGTGAACCGGGTTGAATGAACCTGAATAAATACCTGTTTTCTTGCCGTTCATGTCCTTTCAAGAAACTCTTTTATCACTTTTAGTGCTTCTTTTTGTGCGACCTCCAACTTGTCGTTTACAATGATCACATCAAATTTGTCGGCAAAACCCAATTCAAATTCAGCTTTGGCAATGCGGCTTTCAATTACCTCTGGAGCATCCGTACCACGTCCTTCCAGACGTTTACGCAGATCTTCGATACAGGGGGGCTGAATGAAGACCGATAGAGCATGGTCGCCATAAAATTTCTTGATGTTGCAACCACCTACGACATCGACATCGAATATGACGTTATCGCCGTCCACCAACCTTCTTTCTACCTCGCTTTTCAGTGTGCCGTAATATTTGTCGGTATAGACCTCTTCGTATTCCAGAAAATCCCCTGCTGCTATACGGGCGCGGAATTCATCTGGTGTAAGGAAATAATATTCAACTCCGTCCTTTTCCGTCCCTCGTGGGGCTCGACTAGTAGCCGAGATGGAAAAGTGCAGGTTTAGATTCTGCTTCAGCAGGAAATTGATGATAGTGGATTTGCCCGAGCCGGACGGTGCGGAGAATATGATCAGTTTGCCAGTCATATATCGTTTTTATAATACGTTTAATACTTGTTCTTTGATCTGTTCCAGTTCGTCTTTCATCTGGACGACGAGCTTTTGCATTTCGGCATGGTTGCTTTTTGAACCGAGGGTATTGATTTCACGTCCCATTTCCTGAGCGATGAAACCGAGTTTCTTACCTTGTCCGTGTCCGCTCTCCATCGTGCTGATGTAATATTTTAGATGATTGTCCAGGCGGTTCTTTTCCTCGTTTACGTCCAGTTTTTCGATATAATAGATCATCTCCTGTTCGAACCGGTTCTTATCGTAGTCCTGTCCGGCAATCTTTTCGAGATTGTCCATGATGCGGGCTTTGATCTTTTCTATCCGTTCCTTTTCGTACAGTTCTACTTCTGAAAGCAGCCGGGTTATATTGGCAATTTTCTGTTCGAACAGCTTTTGTAACATGGCGCCTTCCTGAATACGAAAATCGCAGAGGTGCTTGATGGCCTCTTTGATTGCTTTCTCAACTACATCCCATTCCTCTTCGTTAACTTCCTGGGCCTCTGTCTTGATTACGTCCGGCATGCGGAGTAGTGTCTGGAACCAGTCGGTGGGAAGTCCGATATTTAGGCGGTCGGCAATATCTTTGATTTGAGTATAGTAGTTTTCTACCGCAGCCAAGTTGATCTGTGTGGGCGTGTCTTTACCAATATATTCGATGAATATATTAAATTCGACTTTTCCACGCTCAAGCGATTGGAGTAATAAACTACGTATTTGCATTTCTTTTTCTTTGTAGATGGAAGGAATGCGGGTAGACAAATCCAGTTGCTTGCTGTTCAGAGCCTTTATTTCTACGGTTACTTTTTTAGAAGGGAGTTCGGTTGTAACCTTACCGAATCCTGTCATTGATTGTATCATTGTTCTAAAAATTTGTGCAAAGATAACTAATCAATTGACAATTGGCAATTGGCTATTGACAATTAATTATACTTTTTGCATCCATTATCAACCGATTGGCTTTTGACACATAATAATTGTCAATTGCAGGTTGTCAATTGTCAATTATTTATACTTTTGCATCCATTATCAACCGATTGACAATTATTATGTCCTGTATATTAAATATCGAAACATCGACTTCTGTTTGTTCTGTAGCGTTGTCTATGGATGGTGAAGTCCTTTTTGCGAAGGCCTCGTTTGACGGCCCTTCGCATGCTGCCTTATTGGGTGTATTTGTTGAAGAAGCTCTTTCCGTATTGAAGAAGAAAGAGAAGAAGTTGGATGCTGTAGCGGTCAGTAGCGGTCCCGGTTCCTATACAGGACTCCGTATCGGAGTGTCTGTTGCTAAAGGTCTCTGTTTTGGCTTCGGTATTCCTCTGATCGGCATTCATACGTTGGATATCATGGCTGCTACTGTCTGCAGTAAGGGCGATTCTCGAATTACCCCTATTGCTGACGATTGCCTTTATTGTGCCATGCTGGATGCTCGGCGTATGGAGGTTTACGCTGCCATCTACGACGCTTCTTTAAAACTTGTCCGTGAGACGAAGGCTGATATTGTGGAAGCCGGTACGTATGCTTCTTACTTGGAAAAAGGGAAAGTTTGTTTTTTGGGTAACGGTGCTTCCAAATGTAAACCAGTCATCACGTCTCCGAATGCCATCTTTATCGAAGACATCCATCCGCTTGCCGTGAACATGATTCCACTGGCTGAACAAGCCTTTGCTGCCGGCAAGTTTGAAGATACCGCCTATTTCGAACCATTTTACTTGAAAGAGTTTCAGGCGACGGTTGCTAAGAATAAGGTGTTGGGATAATTAATGCGATAATAGTCTTTTTGTTTAAGCAGTATATGGTTATAAAGACTTATTCTTTTCTCTTTTGTCCGAATATATAGGATGAAAGCAGGCTGAGGAATTTGTGAAGTATGTTTCTTGTTATGGTACTGCTTCTTATCTGAATATGGCGCAAGATTTTTTTCTAAAATGAATAAAGAGCAAAAGTAGAAGGACGGTTAAACCAAAAAAGGAGTTGTCTTGTTTAATCTTCAAATCAATATTGAAGAATAGACATGAAACGAAAGAATACGAATGTACTGCTGATTTTCGGGGTGGTGATTGCGATTATCCTGTTAATGATTTGGTTGTTTTTGGGAACAACATTGGAACTGGAGGCAAATCCTGAGACTGATCCGATGAGCATCGAACAAAATATCTGATCTTTAGAAATGCCGTGTCCATACGGTTTTGATTCCATGCCCATCTATCCAAAATCGGATGGGCATGGAATCGAAAACGCGTGGGATTGGACTTTTTAATATTGTCTTTCCAGAATCCAAGCATCCTGGAAGTTAGGAGCATATTTTGCTTTGATTGCATCGCGGCTGTCGGCAGCATCGGCTTTATCATTAAAGCTGGCAACAATCACACGAAGCATACCTTGTTCGTTTTCACCCAAAACAGCGTTATATCCGTCGTTCTGCATACGTTCTTTCAAAGCGTAAGCATTTGTTTTGTTTTTGAAACTGCCGATAACGACACTATAACGTTTCAATCTGCTCGCGTCTTCACCCTGTGCAGCATTAATTCTTTCTGCACGTGTGCTGACATTGGAAGTTCTCGGTTTAGAAACCGGAGTTACCTCTTCTACCACTTCCTCTTCTTCGACAACTTCAACCGGAGCTGTTGATTCTTTTTCTTTTGCTTGTTCGTAAGCAGCCTTATACGCACTCTGTTTAGGTTTGCAAGAACCTAATGCTAAAACCATACATATGGAGGCTCCAAATAACCAAATCTTATTCATACTGTTCAGTTCTTAAATTAATGGGACAAAGATATAAATTATATTTTGTACTTTCGTGCCCAAAACACAATATATTATAAACTGCATGAATAAATCTATCGGAACAATGATGATGGCAACATCCTTATTATTTGGTGCTTGTAATAGTAAGGGTATAGACATTGAAGTAAAGGAGAATGCGAAAGAAGACACGGAAAAGGTGATTGGGCGTTCGGATATTAAAGTTAAAGACGGACGAATGACTCCGGAAGTGCTTTGGGCAATGGGGCGTATCGGGGGAATGAATGTTTCTCCTGACGGACAGAAAGTTGTGTATACTGTAGCCTATTACAGCGTACCGGAAAACAGAAGTAATCGCGAAGTCTTTGTCATGAACGCAGACGGGACGGACAATAAGCAGATAACGAGAACGTCTTACTCCGAAAATGAAGCTGTTTGGATCAAAGGTGGAAAGAAAATCGCTTTCCTTTGCAATGAAAGCGGCAGCAGTCAACTTTGGGAAATGAATCCGGATGGAAGTGACCGCAGGCAGCTCTCTAACTATGAAGGGAATATCGAAGGTTTCGCTTTTTCTCCCGATGAAAAGAAAGTCCTGTTTATTTCACAGGTAAAGACAGTCAAGAGTACGGCAGATAAATATCCGGATTTGGATAAGGCTACCGGCATTATTGTTACAGACCTGATGTACAAACATTGGGACGAATGGGTAACAACAGCCCCGCATCCTTTTGTTGCCGATTTTGATGGCAAGGCTATCAGTAACCCTGTCGATATTATGGAAGGCGAACCGTTTGAAAGCCCGATGAAACCGTTTGGAGGAATCGAACAGCTGGCATGGAATACGACATCGGACAAGATTGCTTACACGAGTCGTAAAAAGACCGGAAAGGAATATGCCTTGTCCACCAATTCTGATATTTATGTATATGATTTGAATACGAAAAAGACAGCCAATATCAGTGAAGGTATCATGGGGTATGATACGAATCCCCAATACTCTCCCGATGGCAAGTTTATTGCATGGCAGAGTATGGAGCGGGACGGTTATGAGTCGGACCAGAACCGTTTGATGGTCATGAATCTGGAAACCGGTGAAAAGATATTCGCCAGCAAAGATTTTGACTCTAACGTAGATGGGTTTGTCTGGAGTGCAGATGCCAAGACCCTTTATTTTACGGGTGTATGGCATGGCGAGTCTCAGGTCTATAAGATTGATCTGACGAATGGCAACAAGATCACTCCGCTTACTTCTGGAATGTACGATTATGCTGGTGTAGCTTTGTTAGGTGAGAATAAGTTGATCGTGCAGCGCCATTCTTTGAGCATGGGAGACGAAATCTATTCGATCGATTTGGGCGATAATAATAAAGTGACCCAGTTGACAACGGAGAACAAGCAGATTTATGACCAGTTGACAATCGGCAAGGTGGAAGGTCGTTGGATGACAACGACAGATGGTAAACAAATGCTTACCTGGGTGATTTATCCTCCTCATTTCGATCCGAATAAGAAATATCCGACCTTGTTGTTCTGCGAAGGAGGTCCCCAAAGCCCGGTAAGCCAATTTTGGTCTTACCGTTGGAATATGCAGATTATGGCCGCTAACGACTATATTGTGGTTGCCCCGAACCGCCGCGGCCTTCCCGGCTTCGGTATGGAGTGGAACGAACAGATCAGTGGTGACTATGGAGGTCAGTGCATGAAAGACTATTTTACAGCTATTGACGAGATGGCCAAAGAGCCGTTTGTCGATAAGGATCGTCTGGGTTGTGTGGGAGCGAGCTTCGGAGGTTTTTCCGTTTATTGGCTGGCCGGTCATCACAACAAACGTTTCAAAGCCTTTATCGCACATGACGGTATTTTCAATATGGAAATGCAGTATCTGGAAACAGAAGAAATGTGGTTTGCCAACTGGGATATGGGGGGCGCTTACTGGGAAAAGCAGAATGCGACGGCACAACGTACGTTTGCCAATTCTCCACACTTGTTTGTCGATAAGTGGGATACTCCGATTCTCTGCATCCACGGTGAAAAGGATTATCGAATTTTGGCCAACCAGGGTATGGCGGCGTTTAATGCGGCCGTCCTTCGAGGTGTACCGGCCGAGTTATTGATCTATCCTGATGAAAACCATTGGGTGTTGAAACCTCAGAATGGCGTGCTTTGGCAGCGTACATTTTTTGAATGGTTGGATATGTGGTTGAAGAAATAAGGGTTTATCAGAAACTATAGATAAGCAATGATGGCTTTTTTTGACACTGCTTTTTGTTTTTCTTGAACGTTCAGATAAACAGCTTGTTTTTACACTACTCAGATCGGGGAAACATAAAGCTATGGGTTATACCTTCTAAAGCTATGGGTTACGCCATCTAATGCATAGCTTTAGAGTGTTGCTTTAGGTGCTCCTGTCTGATTAATAGGTTTTATCAATTGACAGATAGAATAAATTTATGAGTTTTTGTAGGGCTTGTTTTAGAATGTTTCCCTACATTTGCAAAGAACAAATAACGAGTGTTACAACTATTTTAGATTATACAACCAATAAAAATTTTACAAAGATGAAAAAGAAATGGATTTGCACAGTATGTGGTTATGTACACGAAGGTGATGAAGCTCCTGAATTCTGTCCTCAATGTAAGCAACCGAAGAGCAAATTTAAAGAAATGGTAGAAACAGCCGGTGCACTGACTTTTGCCGATGAACACGTGATCGGTGTTGCTAAAGGTTGTGATGAAGAAATGATTAAAGATTTGAATGCGCATTTCATGGGCGAATGTACTGAAGTAGGTATGTATTTGGCTATGAGCCGTCAGGCTGATCGCGAAGGTTATCCTGAAGTTGCGGAAGCATTCAAACGCTATGCTTGGGAAGAAGCTGAACATGCTGCTAAGTTTGCCGAATTGCTGGGCGATGTTGTTTGGGACACAAAAACAAACCTGGAAAAACGCAAAGATGCCGAATGTGGTGCTTGCGAAGATAAGAAGCGTATTGCCACTCGTGCAAAACAATTAAACTTGGACGCTATCCACGACACAGTTCACGAAATGTGCAAGGATGAAGCTCGTCACGGTAAAGGATTTGAAGGTTTATACAACCGTTATTTCAAATAATTCGCAAATTCGTTAACAAGGGAAGGGTATTCTTTTAGAAGAATGCCCTTTTTTATTGGAAAAAAATGCTTTTGAGAGGACAACGGAATTAAATTTTCCTTACATTTGTACTCGCAAACAACGACCAAAGGAAAGCTGCCAGAGTGGTCGAATGGGCCGCACTCGAAATGCGGTGTACGGGTAACTGTACCGGGGGTTCGAATCCCTCGCTTTCCGCTGAACTAACCGGACAATAACAGCCTGGAAGCCTTTAGGCATAGAATACGTTACTCATTATAGTGAAGGTTGTTATTATTATTTATCATTGTCAGTTCTATTTACAAAGAAAGCTTGAGAAGATAAGTTGTCAAGCTACATATCTTTTGTAAGATATATTTTCAAAAAAGGTATTGCGAATTTTGTGTCTTCTTTGGGGGTGGAGGTGGAAGGTTTGATGCAGGTTGGTATTGGTTTTGAGATAAAAGCCCATACAATTTGGTATCTCTCTTCTGTGAATATAGGGTAGTTTTGTATAATAGTTTTATCTTTGTATGTAATAGAAACAATAAAGGTAAGATATTTATGAAACCGACTCGTATTATTGAAATATGTGCCAATTCCGCACAAAGCTGTGTGGAAGCAGAAGCCGGAGGGGCTAAACGTGTGGAACTTTGTGCCGGAATCCCGGAAGGAGGGACGACGCCCAGCTATGGGGAGATCCGGACGGCGCAGGCACTCACTTCGTCTATTGATATAAATGTAATTATCCGTCCGCGTGGAGGCGACTTTCTCTATACACCGGCAGAGATTCAGTCGATGTTGTTGGATATCGAACTGTGCAAGCAGTTGAAGGTGCACGGCGTAGTCTTTGGTTGCCTGACGAAAGACGGAGATATCGATGTCCCTTTGATGCGCCGACTGATTGAGGCAGCCAAGCCACTGTCTGTCACTTGCCATCGTGCTTTTGATGTTTGCCGAGATCCTTTTGTCGCTTTGGAACAGTTGATCGAATTGGGCTGCGACCGTATCTTGACTTCCGGCCAGCAATCTGATGCTGTGAAAGGGATTCCCCTCATTGCTGAACTGGTGAAACGTGCGGCAGGACGTATTATTGTCATGCCGGGGTGCGGAGTGCGAGAGAATAACATTGCCCGTATCGAAGCGGAAACCGGAGCAAAAGAGTTCCATACATCTGCCCGCAGTGTCATCTGCAGCAAGATGGAATATCGGAACGAGAATGTCCCGATGGGCAGCAGCATCGTTTCATCCGAGTTCGAGACGGTCGAAACGGATCGCAAAAAGGTAGCCGCCTACCTGTAAAGAAATCATTTATAATACTTCAATATCAATATGAAAAAACAGCTGTTGGGGGTAACCCTGTTCTCATTATTTGTGACCGCTCCAGCTTTTGCAGTCCAAGCATATAAGAAAGTGGCAGGAGATTGTAAGATAGAGTTGAAACAAGACACACTGACAATCGAAAACAGTCTGATCAAGCGTAGCTGGCTCTGGAATAACGGCAATCTGATTACTTGTAAACTGGAAGATAAAGGAAATGGCTTGGTCTGGCAGCTTCGGAACAATCAGCCTGACCTTTCCCTTCCCGGAGAGGAAAAGGAGGGGAGCGAAGCTTTTGTCCAAGTGGAGGAAGTGTCTGCTTCTTTGCAATATACACATCATCTACGTGCTACGGTGGAGTATAGAGTTGGAAATTTGCAAGTGAGGAAGATTTTTAAGATCTATCCTGACTGTCCTGCCATCGCTTGCGAATTGTATCTGAAAGGACAGGCTTCGCAGAAATGGATAAAGACCTTGGATAATCCTGCCGACTTGCAGAATATAGAAAAATTGACGCAAAATTCGCAGGGTGGAAATGTTCCGGTGATGGAACAGCTTATGCTGGAAGGAAAGCACTGGCAGTTGGAGGCAGTGGAGTTTTTTGACGTCACTGACCGTTTCAATACGCTGGTTCGTCCTGTTCGTGCGCTTTCTTATCGGGATTGTCTCTATCGCGGCAATCTGCTGTTTGCAGAGAATACGGAGAAGGAAGCTGGCTTTTTCATGTTGAAAGAGGCGCCTACGTCAAATGTGCAGCTCTACTATCCGGGAGGTGATTATTTGGTGAGCGAGGGCACTTTCAGGATGATTGGTTTGGGAGTCGACAGTGCAGATATAAAGACTGACGAGTGGACAAAAGCTTATGGCTATGTGACCGGAACATTTCGTTCGGGTGAGAAACAGAAACGGATGGCGCTTCGTAATTACCAGATGCGTATCCGCCCGTTCCTCAAAGACCGTGATGAGATGGTGATGTTGAATACTTGGGGAGACAGGGGGCAGGACACACGTGTGAACGAGGCTTTCTGCTTGAAGGAGTTGGAACTGGCAGCCAAGTTGGGTGTCACTCATTTCCAGATCGATGATGGGTGGCAGGCCGGACGTAGTGCGAACTCGGCTTATGGCGGCAGTTTCAAGAATATCTGGGATAACCCGGATTATTGGACACCCGATCCGGGTCGTTTTCCGAATGGCTTGGCACCTATCGTGAAGCGTGGTAAGGAATTGGGAATCGAAGTGTGTCTTTGGTTCAACCCCAGCATACAGCACGATTATGCCGATTGGCAGAAAGATGCCGATGCACTGATTTCCTTGTATGAGAAATATGGTATCCGTACTTTTAAGATTGATGGAACTTTTTTTGATAACAAACTGGCAGAAAGCCGTCTGCGCAGTCTTTATAACCGGGTGATGGAGGCGACCGGATGGAAAGCAGTCTTGAATCTGGACGCGACAGCTGGGCGAAGGGGAGGATATTTCTTCTTTAATGAATATGGAAATATTTTTCTGGAAAACCGTTATACGGATTGGGGCAACTATTATCCGTACTGGTCGCTGCGTAACCTGTGGATGCTATCGCGCTATGTTGCTCCCCAGTCGTTGCAGATCGAGTTCTTGAACAAATGGCGTAACAAGGAGAAATATATTGGTGACAAGTTTGCTCCGTCAACTTATTCATTCGATTATTTGTTTGCAATAACGATGGCAGCCCAGCCATTGGCTTGGTTTGAAGCGGCTAACTTGCCGGATGAAGCTTTTCCGACAGGCGAAGTGATCAAGAGATATAAAACGGTACAGCATGATTTCCATACCGGATATGTCTTCCCTGTGGGAGATGAGCCTTCGGGCAAGTCATGGTGTGGTTTCCAGTCAATGAAGGACAAGAAAGGATATTTCCTGTTGTTCAGGGAATTTAACGAGGAGGAGTCATTCGATATGGATACGTTCTTCGAACCGGGCGAACAAGTTGAATTTACTCCGGTTCTCGGTGCAGGAAAAGCATTTCGCAGCATGGTCGGCAAAGACAGGCAGATTCGTTTTTCCCTTTCGGAACCTAACAGCTATGTGTTGTATAG
>DXRF01000050.1 GCA_019411205.1 Parabacteroides sp.
AGCTCTTTACTGCAATTGAGATTGCCATTGAGATTGCTTGCGGATTTTAGGATCACTTTTAGGATCTGTTCTATGCTTTGTTTTTGATCGAATGTACCGGAGACAGTGACGGATGGATCTGTCAGTCTTTCATCATCAATCCGGATTTCTACTTGGTAGATGTCTTTCAAGTTCTCGATCAATTCGGTGAATGGAATCGATTTGTATTTCAACAGGCCGTCCTTCCAAGCTGTGAAAGTGTCGGTGTCTATTTCTTTGACATCTACCTTGTTGGTCGACCGGCTGAAAGTCAGCTGCTGGTTCGGAGTCATCACTATGTTTTGCTTTGCGCCTTCGAAACGGATGGAACCTTCCACAAGGGTTGCCGTGATATTGTCTGACTCTGCATCAGCCTTCACGTTGAAGTGCGTACCCAATACGGTGATAGAAGCACCATTCATTTCTACTTGGAAAGGCTTGTTGGAATCTTTTGCCACTTCGAAATAGGCTTCACCTTCTAACTTGACGTTGCGGCTGTCTTTTCCGTATTTATCGGAATAGCGCTGAGGCGGCTATTCTTGTTTAATGTGATGACGGTTCCATCTTCCAGTGTGAAGTTGGAGGTATGCTCGTCCGTCAGCAAAGTGTAGTATTCGGATGTACGGTCCTTTGTATTATAAAGGAAGAAGGCTGTTGAGAAAATGAAAAGCAAACAGGCTGCGGCAATTAGTGGAATGGCGTTTCTCCATAATTGCCGCCGGGCAGTCTGCCTTCTTTGTACATTGATCTTTTGTTGCAGTTTGTCTGCCGAGAAAGCAGGGGAGACGGAATGTTTGAAAGCGACATCCGCATCCCAGTAATTCTTGAGCCGTCGAAATTCATTCCGGTTTTTTTCGTTTTCGTTCAGCCATTCGCTTAACGAAAGGATATCGTCCGAAGAACTTTCTCCACTCAGGACACGTGCGATTATATGGTTTATTCTGTTTTCCATTCTGTGTGTTTCTATATGTATAGTCGCTGGGAAGCGAGAATACCCTTAGTCGAAATGAGAAAAAGATAGAAAATTTTCATCTGTTCCCATTCGGAGAAAATAAATTTTCCACCGCTGGAAGATTTGTTTTCCATAGGTGGAAACAAAAGTTTCTTGGGCATGAAACAAAAGTTTCCTAAGTATGAAATTTTTGTTTCATGCCGAGATGTTGCTTTTCAGATGCAATCGTCGGCAAGTGTTTCCCGCAGCTTGCGGACGGCATTCGCCAAGTGTGCTTCCAGAGTCTTGACAGAGATGTCGAGGATGGCAGCCACTTCTTTATATTTGAGTTTGTCTTCTCGGACGAGTTTGAAAGCCATCTTGCATTTGGCGGGTAGCGAGTCGATCGCCAAATTCAAGCGGTGGATTCCTTCCCGGCTGATAAGCTCTTCTTCTGGAGTTGTTTCGGTCGAGGTGAAAAGGTCGATGGGGATTTCGTCCAGCGATACTTGCTCCATGTGCTGTTTGCGATAATAGCTGATTGCCTTGTGGCGGGCTACCGTATATATGTAAGAATCGAAATTGGAGATGCCGGGAAGTTGTTTGCGGTTGTTCCAGATAGCTAAGAAGGTATCGGAAACGATCTCTTCGGCTTCTGCCGGCGATGAGACATACATACCCGTAAATCGCATTAGTGGCCCGAAATAGGTCATGTAAAGCGATTTAAGAGCGGTTTGTGAATCCGATAGGGCCATTTCACATACCCACTGTATAATATTGTCCCGATTCTCTCCCAAGTGTGAGCAAGATTAACAATGTTTCTATAATAAAAGTCGCGAATATACAGAAAATCCCTTAGTCTGGTAACATTATTTTTTTATTCAACTGTTTCTGTGGATGTATAGTTCGACTTGTAACATGTTTGTAACATCTATGTCATTTTTGCGTAATATTTGTTTCAGACCTTTGCAACGAAATACATAACAAGCAATTATGGAGACATTCTATCTCTTTCTGATCATTTTTCTCTTTGTGCTGGCGGTGTTCGACCTGTCAGTCGGAGTTAGTAACGATGCGGTCAATTTTATGAATTCGGCAATAGGCTCGAAAGCCGCATCTTTTAAAGTAATAATGGTGATTGCCGCGATCGGCATCTTTGTCGGTGCTTCGCTTTCCAACGGTATGATGGACATTGCCAGGCACGGAATTTACCAGCCGCAACATTTCTACTTTTCGGAGATTATGTGTATTTTGCTGGCTGTCATGCTCACCGATGTGGTGTTGCTGGACATTTTTAACTCTCTGGGGATGCCCACTTCGACTACCGTTTCGCTGGTATTCGAATTGTTGGGCGGTACGGTTGCAATTTCATTAATCAAGATTGCCAATTCCAACGGTGCGCTCCAGTTGGGCGACCTGCTGAACACCGATAAGGCTTTTACGGTGATACTTGCCATTTTCCTTTCGGTGGCGATCGCTTTCTTCTTCGGAGCTATTGTCCAGTATATCTCCCGTCTGATTTTTACCTTCAATTATAAGAAGTACGCGACTTATTTCATCGGATTGTTCGGTGGTTTGGCTGCCACTTCCATCCTTTACTTTATGTTGATCAAAGGTTTGAAGGAGAGCTCTTTTATGGAAGGCGATTTCAAAACGATGATCTATAGTAATACGGGCACGATCGTGTGGGGAGCGCTTATCTTCTTCACCATATTGATGCAGATTCTTCATTGGTTGAAGGTGAATGTCTTTAAGGTGGTGATCTTGTTGGGTACGTTTGCTTTGGCATTGGCGTTTGCCGGTAACGACTTGGTGAACTTTATCGGTGTTCCGTTGGCAGGCTATTCTTCTTATATGGATCTGATGGCACAAGGTGGCACGACTACGACCGATACTTTCCTGATGGAGTCGTTGCTTGAACCGGCCAAGACCCCGTGGTACTTCCTTGTCGGTTCCGGCTTGGTCATGGTGATCGCCTTGGCTACTTCAAAGAAGGCGCAGGCAGTGATCAAAACGTCTGTAGACCTGGCCCGGCAGTCGGATGGGAATGAGAATTTCGGAACATCGCCTGTTGCACGTGTTCTGGTACGTACGTGCAATAACGCTTCCAGTACGATATTAAGCGTGGTTCCTTTGCGTGTGAAGGACTGGATTGACAGCCGTTTCAATAATAACGAGATAATACTTGAAGATAAGGCCAGTTTCGACTTGGTACGTGCTTCGGTGAATGTGGTGCTTTCCGGCCTGTTGATTGCGTTAGGTACTTCGTTGAAGTTGCCGTTGTCTACGACTTACGTCGCTTTCATGGTGGCGATGGGTAGTTCTTTGGCCGACCGTGCCTGGGGGCGTGAAAGTGCAGTTTACCGTATCACCGGTGTGCTCTCCGTGATCGGGGGCTGGTTCATTACGGCAGGTGCAGCCTTTACGATCTGTTTCCTGGTTGCTCTGTTGATCCATGTCGGTGGTATTGCGGCAATGGCGGCGATGGTAGGTTTGGCGATCTATATGCTGATCCGCAATCAGATTCTGTATAAGAAAAAGATGAAGAAGGAAGCCATGCAGGAAGAAGTTGATTCCACGATTTCCAAGCTGCGCGAGACAAAGGACAAACGTGAAGCCCTTTCCCTGTTCCGCGAACATAGCCGCGATGAGCTTTGCAACGTGCTGACCTTCGCTTCCGATGCTTTCAGCCGCTCCGTTCATGGCTTTATGGACGAAAACCTGCGCGAACTTCGCAAGGTGATGAGCGCGATCGAGGAAAAGAAGAGTTACCTGAAACAAGTCAAACGTGTCGGCACGTTGGGTGTTACTCAGTTGGAGCATGATATTGCGATCGATAAAGGTTTGTACTATTATCAGGGGAATGATTTTGCCAGCGAGATCGTGTTCAGTATCCGCCGTCTGACGGAACCTGGCAAGGAGCATGTCGACAACCATTTCAGTCCGCTTTGTGAAGTGCAGAAGGAGGATTTCGGAAAGATGACCGATGAGATCGTTTCTTTCTTGAACCGCAGTTCGGCTATGATCGAAAGCAATGATTACCACCGTATGGATGATTTGGTTGCCGAATCGGTCGATCTGATGGCTAAACTGACGCTTCTGAAGAAGGAGGAGCTGAAACGTATCCAGGGACAGAGCGGCAGCACGAAAGTCAGCATGGTCTATCTGAATATGGTACAGGAAGCGCAGAATGTAGTATCCTTTACGGCGAATTTGCTGAAGGTGAGCCGGAAGTTCCAAAAAGAATAATCCGTCAAAAAGTATTTGTAATAATAAAACCAGGCATCGGCAGCGCAAAGCAAAAGCGACTCGCCGATGCCTTTTTTATGAAATATTTATGACAAATATTCTTCATTTTTCTGAAACACTCTTGTAATATGCTGCTTCTACTTTTGCTGCCGTAAACAAAATGACGGCGTGTTATGAACAACGTACAACAAACTAAAAATCCATCTCGTAAACGGTTATCCGATTTTCTTTTTATCCTTTGGGCCGGCGGTGCGGCTCTTTTGTCTTACTCATTGGTATATGCACTGCGCAAACCTTATACGGCGGCGGCTTTCGAGAATGTCGAGTTTTTCGATATGGATTATAAAGTAGTTGTTACGATTTCCCAGATAGTGGGATATGTGATTTCGAAGTTTATGGGGATCAAACTGATCTCCGAACTGAAACGGGAAGAGCGTTTGAGGTTTATCCTGATGTCTGTCGTGATGGCGGAGCTTTCGCTGGTTTTCTTCGGTCTGCTTTCTGCTCCTTATAATATTGCAGCTATGTTCCTGAACGGCTTGTCGTTGGGTTGCATGTGGGGCGTGATCTTCAGTTTTATCGAAGGACGTCGGATGACGGATATCCTTGCCAGCTTGTTAGGTGTCAGTATGGTGATTAGTTCCGGGACGGCCAAGTCGGCAGGGTTGTATGTTATGAATAACCTGCATGTGAATGAGTTTTGGATGCCTGCACTGATCGGTGCTGTCGCACTGCCTCTGTTAGCGTTGCTCGGATATATCTTGAACCGTCTGCCGCAACCGACCGAAGAAGATATTGCGATGAAATCGGAGCGTGCAACGCTGAATGGGAAGCAGCGTTGGGAGTTATTCAAAAACTTTATGCCTTTCCTCCTGATGTTGTTCGTCGCCAATATTGCCATCGTGGTGCTGCGCGATATAAAAGAAGACTTTTTAGTGAATATCATCGATGTATCCAAGTATTCGCCTTGGCTTTTTGCGAAGATCGACACTGTAGTGACGCTTATCATCTTGGTAGTTTTCGGGTTGATGGTCTTTGTGAAGGACAATCTGAAAGCGCTTTCCATCCTTTTCGGATTGATTATTGCGGGGATGATCGTGATGTCTGTTGTCTCTTTCGGGCTGGAACGGTTCCAGCTTTCTCCTGTTGTCTGGCTGTTCGTCCAGAGCCTTTGCCTGTATATCGCGTATCTTACTTTCCAGACGATTTTCTTTGACCGGTTCATCGCTTGTTTCAAGATTCACGGGAATGTAGGGTTCTTTATCGTGACAACGGACTTTTTAGGATACACTGGGACGGTGCTGGTGCTTGTGCTGAAGGAATTTTGCAACCCACATATCGACTGGGCGGTATTTTACAATCAGTTTGCCGGGTATGTCGGTATCTTCTGTTGTATCACCTTCATCTGTTCTTTTGTATATTTGCATCAGCGTTTCCGTAAGGAAAACGGATTGGCTGTCAAGAACAACGCAGTGTTCGAATTGGATACGGCTTCGCGGAACGCGATCACGGTGGTTTGATAAACGAATCAGTATAATAAAAGAAATAAATCAGTTATGAAAAAGATTTCATGTGTGATTATGGACTGGGCCGGAACGGCTGTCGATTTCGGCTGTTTTGCTCCTTTGAATGCTTTCCTGAAAGTTTTCTCCGAAGAAAAAGGAATTGATATAACCTACCGACAGGCGCGTGAGCCGATGGGACTGTTGAAGATAGACCATATCAAGGCGATTCTGAATATGCCGGAAGTAAAAGCTAAATTTCTGGCTCGTTATAACCGTGACTGGAACATGGATGATGTGAACGAAATGTACCAGAGCTTTGAAAAGCATTTGTTCTCGTCTCTCCGCAATTTTACGGACCCGATCCCCGGTGTGTTGGATACGATGAAGCTGTTGCGCGAAGAAGGGATCAAGATCGGTTCGACGACAGGCTATACACAGGCGATGATGGATGTGGTCCGTCCCGATGCGGCTGCCAAAGGCTATGTGGTGGATAATCTGGTTACTCCGGACGATGTTCCCGCCGGACGTCCTGCCCCGTATATGATCTATAAGAATATGATCGATTTGGCTATTCCTTCCGTTGACAATGTGGTGAAGGTGGGCGATACGATCGCCGATATCAAGGAAGGAGTGAATGCCAAAGTATGGAGCATCGGCATCGTGACCGGCAGCAACGAGATGGGATTGACGGAAGAGGAATACGACCACCGTTCGCCGGATGAACTGATCGAACTCAAGCGCGAGGTGCATGAACGAATGCTGAATGCCGGGGCCCATTTCGTCTTGGACAACATTACGGAACTTCCCGCCTGCATTGAGAAGATTAACGGTAAATATTGATTTATAATAAGAACATCATGAATACAAAGAGAAACTACCTGTTGCTTACTCCCGGTCCCTTGAGCACATCTGAAACAGTTCGCGAAGCGATGCTTCAGGATTGGTGTACTTGGGATAAAGATTATAACGAAGGAATTGTAACCCCTATCCGTAAGGGTTTGTTGGCTATCGCCGGGTTGGATGAGGACGAATATACGGATGTCTTGTTGCAAGGCAGCGGAACATATTGTGTGGAGGCTACTATCGGTGCGGCCGTGAAGCCAACCGACAAACTGCTGATCCTGGCAAACGGTGCTTACGGAAAACGTATGGCACAGATCGCCGAATACTACCATATCGACCATGTGCTGGTCTCTCTGCATGAGACGGAATTGGTGACCGGCGAAGTAGCTCGTAAAGCTCTCGAAGCCAATCCGGATATCACGCACCTGTCGATGGTGCATAGCGAAACGACGACTGGTCTGCTGAACCCGATCGAAGAAGTGGCCGAAGTGTTGAAAGGTCGTAACATCACCTTTATCGTTGATGCAATGAGCAGCTTTGGGGGGGTGCCAATCGATATGAAGAAGCTGGATATTGACTTTTTAGTCAGCAGTGCCAACAAATGTATCCAGGGTGTTCCCGGTTTCGGCTTTATCATTGCGAAAAAAGATAAGCTGCTCGCTACCAAAGGAAATGCCCGCTCTCTCTCGCTCGACATTTATGCGCAATGGGAAACGATGGAAAAAGGCGGTGGCAAATGGCGTTTCACATCGCCTACACATGTGGTGCACGCTTTTTATCAGGCCATGAAAGAACTGAATGAAGAAGGCGGAATCGCTGCCCGTTCGGAACGCTATAAGCAAAACCACCGTATGCTGGTTGACGGTATGCGTGCGTTAGGTTTCAAGACCTTGTTGCCGGATGCTTCGCAAGGCCCGATCATCACCTCTTTCTTGTATCCTTCTGCCGATTTCGATTTCCATGCTTTCTACGATCAGTTGAAAGCGAAAGGTTTCGTCATCTATCCCGGTAAAATCTCCGACGCCGATACATTCCGTATCGGAAACATCGGCGATATCTTCCCTGACGATATGGAAGCGCTTTTGCAGGCAATACGGTCGATAAGCTACTAAAAAAGTTTAACAGCCTTGTAAATAGTTCCCGCATGTAGGAACTATTTTACCGTTAAGAAATAGCAAATCGATAGTTGTAATGTAAGAAGATTTTTGTTCCTTTGGGGGCGAAAATCAATAAGGTGTTTAGTGAAATCTTTTATTTGTATCCTGCTGGTATTATTCCAGTTTACAATATTTACAGCAGTAGGGGCGGTTGGTGAACCGCCCTTACATGAATTGCCCCTAAACCTTTCCCTATCCGATGCAGGGGCACGGGATAGCACATCCCGGATGTCTGTCGTCGAATATAAATTCAAACCGAAAAGCCTGATCCTTCCCGCTTCCCTGATAACAGTCGGGGCGATAGGCACTGCCATAGACGGGATGAACGATTTCCATCTCTTTTCCCGTAAGGACTCCGTCAAGAAGATACGGATCGACGATTATATGGAATGGGGCATGTTGGGTTGGGTGTTTGTCTGCGACCTGATGGGGAAGGAGAAGCATAATTGGGTGGATCAGCTTTGCCTGGTTGTCATAGCCGAAGGTTTCAATGCTGCCATGACACGGACGGTCAAGTATACTGTGGGTGAAATACGTCCTGACGGTGGTCCTCATTCGTTTCCTTCCGGGCATACTGCCAATGCTTTCTTGGGGGCGCATATCGCTTGGAAAGAATTTAAGGACAGCAGTCCGGTGTTGGCCTATTCCGGCTATGCGTTGGCGACCTTTGTCGCTTGTTCGCGTTTATATAACAACCGTCATTGGGTGGCCGATGTAGTGGCGGGAGCCGGCTTTGGTATCCTTTCTGTCGAACTGGCTTACTTGACCTATTTCCCTATCCGTAACGCGATCGCCCGTAAAATCAATATGAAAGGAAGTGATCGCCTGGTCGTTGCCCCGACACTTAGCCCTGATGGAGGCAGTCTTTATCTGTCATGGAAATTTTGAGGATTTATGATTTATGAATTATTATCGACATATAAATCATAAATCACAAATTTTCCCCAACTCCTCGATAAATGTCCGGTCATTGCTGAGGCGGGGTATTTTGTGTTGACCGCCTAATTTTCCTTTCCGGCGAAGCCATTCGTAGAAAGTCCCTTCGCGGGCGACCCGGATTTCCAGCGGTTGGAGGGAAATTTCTTTATAGCGTTTTGCCTCATAGTCGGAATTAAGCTCTTGCAAAGTCTTGTCCAGCAAGGAGGCGAAATCATCCAGCGAAGGCGGCATTTTCTCGAATTCGATCATCCATTGATGACGGCCCTTCGCCTTATCCAACATGAATAAAGGAGCGGCGGTGTACTCTTTCACTTTGGCTCCTGTCAGGCGGCATACTTTGCTGATTGCTTTGTCGGCATTGTCTACCATCAGTTCTTCTCCGAAGGCATTGATAAAGTTCTTGGTACGTCCCGATATCACGAACTTATGCGGATAAAGGGAGGTGAAACGGACTGTGTCGCCGATCTGGTAACGCCATAATCCACCGGAGGTCGTAATCACCATCGCGTAGTTTTTCCCTACCTCTACAGCTTCTAACGGGAGGACGGTCGGGTGTTCTTCTCCCACCTCGTTAATCGGAATAAATTCATAAAAGACACTGTAGTCGATCATCAACAACAGGCTGTGTTCTGCCGGATCGTCCTGGAGACCGAAAAAACCTTCCGATGCATTGTAGGTTTCCATGTAATGCATCCGGTCCGAAGGGATCAACGCTTTGTATTGGTCCCGGTACGGTTCGAAACTGATCCCGCCGTGGAAGAATACCTCCATGTTGGGCCAGACATCCGTCAAGTATTCGCATCCTGCCTTTTGCAATATCGCCTTAATCAGTACCAGCATCCATGAGGGGACACCGGACAGGCTGTTCACATTGGCTTTCCAAGTGCTTTCGACGATCGCCTTGATTTTGCTTTCCCATTCATCCATCAAGATAATCTTTTTGTCGGGGACGCGGATCAAGTTGACGAGAGGGTTCAGATTCTGTAACAGGACGGCGGAAAGGTCTCCGCAATGTGCATTTCGGTTCAAAGGGGAAGGACTGTGGCTTCCGCCTAATATCAACCCTTTGCCTGCAAAAAAATGGCTGTCGGGATTGTTCCGTAGATAAATGGAAACGGTGTCGAAACCGCCTTTGTAATGGCATCCTTTCAGGATTTCGGGTGTGACGGGAAGGAACTTGCTTTTGTCGTTTGTGGTGCCGCTGCTTTTTGCGTACCACCGCACGACTGAAGGCCAAAGGATATTCCTCTCTCCGTTTATCATACGGGTGACGTATGGTTTTATGTCGTCGTAGGTCTGTAAGGGAATCCGCTCACAAAAGTCTGCATATCCCTGAATACTTTTGTAGTCGTATTTCAGCCCCCATTCGGTATTTCGGGCGGCAGATAAAAGAGACTTCAACTGTTTGTGCTGGATGGCATCTGCATCCTGGGCAAACATTGCGATCTCTTTTTGCCTGGGGCGGAAGAGTAGTGATATCGTATTTGTCAGAATATCCATGCTCCTGTTGTTTGAATTACATGCAAATGTAGTAAACAATGGACAATGGACAACTGGCAATTGACAATTATTTCGATTTTCGGTCGCGAAACCTAATTGTCAATTACCATTATCAAATATCAATTGTCAAGCCCATTTTTGCAGTATTCCATGCATTTTTTTACCTCCTTGACTGCATCGGAACCTTGAGGAATCTCATATTCCAGTTCAATATCGCAGTAGATCGGCCATTTGTTCTTTTGGATCAGTTGCAGGACCTCGTAAATCGGTGTGTCACCTTTACCGAAAGAACGGTTCTTGTCGGGATCGGAAGCCGTTTTGGCTGTTTTGTCTTTGATATGGATGCTGACGATACGATTGTGCAGGCGTTCGATAATGTCGTTCGGATGTAGGCCGGTTGCTCCGAAATAGTGCCCGGCATCGAGGTTCAGCATCAGTTTCGGGCCGTATGCCAAGATGTTGTCGAAACTGAATTTCGGGTCGCGGGGTTGTCCGTGGTTGTGGAAGATCACATACAGGTTATGTTTTTCTGCAAACGGAGCCATGCGTTTGGCTGCTTTCTCCGAGATTTCCATTGTGATACCTTTGGCACCGATCGCTTTGCAGGCGTTGAATGCATAGTCTATCTCTTCGTCCGACCAGTCCGCGCTGCCCAATTTCAAAATATGGATACCGACACCTTTCTTGGCGAACATCTTGCGCACATCCTTATATTTGCTCATCGGTACGGACAGGCGCCATTTCTTCAAAGCTTCTTTGTCTTTGGTCTGTGGAATCCCCAGGTAGTTTTCAACTGTGTAGCCCATCAGTTCGGCCGAGCTGATGCCTGATTGAACATAGTAATCGAGAGTTGCTTCGAGTGATTGGTCCGGCATGCTCCGGAAACTGTAAGAGATAGCTCCGATCTGTACGCCTCCGAACTTGGAATTAGGTTTCTGGGCGGTGATAGTCGGACAACAGGCGATTGCCATTAATAGAATAAAAGTCAAAACTCCTGGTAAATGATACTTTTTCATGATATGTATAGAATTAAATGAATAAAAAACACGTGAATAATAAGTTTCCGGTAAAGATACGATAATTTTCTTATCTTTGTAACTTAAGTACTTAATCCCGAAAAACGATGAAAATAGGTATCCTTTCCTCCGGCGGCGACTGCCCCGGAATAAACGCCACGATACGCGGTGTCGGTAAAACGGCCATTATGCACTATGGCATGGAAGTCATCGGCATACACAGCGGCTTTGTCGGCCTGCTGAATAAAGATGTCCAGACTTTTGACGAACGCAGCCTTTCCGGTATCCTGAACTTGGGTGGTACGATCCTGGGGACTTCCCGTGAGAAACCTTTTCGTAAACTTCTGGCTTCAGGCGAAAGCGAGAAACCGCAGCTCATCAGGCAGAATTATGAGGAGCTTGGTCTGGACTGCCTCGTCTGTATCGGTGGTAACGGGACGCAAAAAACCGCCGGCATGCTCTCGGCGATGGGCTTGAACGTGATCGGTGTGCCGAAGACTATCGATAACGACATCTGGGGAACGGACATAACGTTCGGTTTCGATACGGCTGTCAATATCGCGACAGAAGCAATCGACCGCCTGCATTCGACCGCCAGTTCGCACAAGCGGGTGATGGTGGTGGAGGTGATGGGACATCACGCCGGCTGGATCGCGCTATATGCAGGAATGGCCGGAGGCGCCGATGTAATCTTGTTGCCTGAACTGGGCTTTGACATGGACCAGATAAACGAAGTGATCTTGGACCGTGCCCGCCGTGGCAAGCCCTATTCCATTGTTGTTGTGGCCGAGGGGATCGAAACGCCCGACAAGGAACGTCCTTCCGTTTATGTGACGCGTGTCATAGAGGAAGCAACCGGGATAGAAAGCCGCGATACCGTTTTGGGGTATATCCAGCGCGGAGGCAATCCTTCTCCCTTCGACCGTAATCTGGCTACCCGCCTGGGTGGACATGCTACGGAACTGATCGCAAACAAGCAATTCGGACGTATGGTTTGCATGAAAGGCAATGAAGTCGAGTCGATCCCTTTGTCTGAAGTGGCCGGTAAGTTAAAACTGGTAACCCCCGAACATGATCTGATCATTCAAGGGAAACGGATGGGAATATCGTTTGGAAATTAATAATTGAAAATCAGTTTTCGGCGGGGACGGCTTCAATGTTTGCTTTCTCCGTATCTGCCATTTCCTGTCCGTTGTTTTCTACGGCTTCTTCAGGTAGATTCTCGAATTCGTTTTCGGCTGTGTTCTCGCCGGTTTTCTTTTTCTTGAGTTCCGAGATGAATTGCTGGAATGTCTTGTCGGTCCGCAACTTCTTGATCGCCATCTTGGCTGCGCTCTGTTGGGATTCCTTTTTCGAGTAGCCGATGCCTACGCCTATCTGCGTGTCAGAAAGCGTCACGCCTGTCTGGAACACCGGATTTCCGTCGTTATCGGTAAATGATTCGATCAGCTCGAACGATATTTCGAGCTTGTTCTTTTGGCTCCATTCGATCAGGCTCGACTTGAAATTGACCTCTTTACGGGCGATCGTTTCCAGGTTGACGTATTTTTTGATGAGCACATTTTGGATGAAGTTATAGCAGACTTCGTAGCCCTGATCCAGGTAGATCGCACCGATCAGTGCTTCTAGGGCATTTCCGTACATGTGGTTGTTGTGGGAGCTTAGTTTGGCAGAGTACACGACCATCTTGTCGAGTCCCAGTTCGACGGCAACGCGGTTCATTGTCTCGCGCTGTACGATTTTGGAGCGGGTATTGGTCAGGAAACCTTCCCGCTTGTTCTGAAAGTGTTTGTAAACGATATCGGCTACGACTGCATCCAATACAGCATCACCCAAAAACTCCAACCGTTCATTGTTCAGCCATCTGCCATCACCGCTTTCTACGGAAGACGATTTATGGAGGAAGGCCTGTTCATAAAGGTGGATGTTATCGGGATAAAAACCGAGTATCTTGTATAAAGAAGAATAAGGCTCCTTACTCATATTCTTGAGGAGCCTTATTCTTTTGTATAGCTTTGTAAACACGTTACTTCACAAATTTTTTAACAATAGCACAAGCATTGTGACCACCAAACCCGAAAGTATTGGACAGTGCTGCCCGCACTTCTCTTTTTTGAGCTTTATTGAATGTGAAATTCAGTTTATAATCTATTTCAGGATCATCATCGCCATCCGTATGGTTGATCGTCGGAGGAATGATACCATCGTTTATAGCCTTGATGCAGAGTATTGCCTCGATCGCTCCGGCTGCCCCCAAGAGGTGTCCGGTCATTGATTTTGTCGAGCTGATATTCAGATTGTAAGCATGATCTCCGAAAACTTCCTTGATCGCTTTTACTTCCGAGATATCTCCTACCGGGGTAGAGGTTCCGTGAACATTGATGTAATCGATGTCTTCCGGAGTCATTTCTGCGTCTTCCAGTGCGTTACGCATCACCAACTTGGCTCCTAATCCGTCCGGATGGGAAGCGGTCAGGTGGTAAGCATCGGCAGACATACCGGTTCCGGCAATCTCGCAATATATTTTAGCTCCACGAGCCAAGGCGTGTTCCATTTCTTCCAAGACCAGACAAGCAGCGCCTTCTCCCATAACGAATCCGTCACGGCTTGCGCTGAACGGACGGGAAGCAGTTTCGGGCGAATCGTTGCGGGTCGACAGCGCGTTCATCGAGTTGAACCCGCCGACACCTGATTCCGAAACAGCGGCTTCGGCACCACCGGTTATAATCACGTTAGCTTTTCCTAAACGGATATAGTTGAACGCGTCACTGATTGCGTTGGTTGAAGATGCACAAGCTGATACTGTCGCAAAGTTGGGACCGTGGAATCCGTAAAGCATGGAGATATGTCCGGCTGCGATATCGGAGATCATCTTCGGGATAAAGAACGGGTTGAACTTAGGACCGATCGTGTCTTTGATCTTTGCATATCCTAATACTTCTTCGTCGAATGTCTTGATACCACCGATACCAGAAGCAAAGATAACGCCGATACGGTTCTTGTCTTCCTTGTCCAAGTCCATAGCTGCGTCGTCAATCGCTTGTTTTGCAGCATTTATTGCGAATAAACTGTAACGGTCACATTTACGGGCCTCCTTACGATCCATTACTGTCAACGGATCGAAGCCTTTTACTTCGCATGCAAATTGTGTCTTGAATTTGGATGCATCAAACTGAGTAATAGGCCCGGCTCCACTCTTCCCATTGATAATACCTTCCCATGTTTCCGGAAGGGTATTACCAAGAGGAGTTATAGCTCCAAGACCTGTTACTACAACTCTTTTTAATTCCATACCTTTAATTAAAA
>DXRF01000051.1:0-5177 GCA_019411205.1 Parabacteroides sp.
TCAAGAAGGGAAAAACAGCCATTATTATTAGCAATTTGACCTGGTGCATATGGAAAGAAATAAAAAAAGACAATTGACAACTAAAAGGCGGATCCTTGGTTGTCAATTGTCATTTTTTTGATCATTATGAGTCGTCTGATTATTTGGTATTTATCAATTAATTAAACTCTTTTCCATATTTCATTTGTGCATCGGCAACGAATTGTTTGATGCGTTGTTCATCCTCTTTTTTACAGATCAAGAGGACATTGCCGGATTCGGCCACGATGCAATCATTGATACCTTGTATAACGGCGAGGCGTTTAGGGTTGTCGAGAGCAACGATATTACCACTGCTTTCGTACATCATTGCTTCGCTTTTCAGGAGCGCATTATTTTGTTCGTCTTTCTTCGCCAGGTCAAACAGTGATCCCCATGTTCCAAGGTCGGCCCAACCGAAGTCGACGCAGAGCATATATACGTTGTCAGCTTTTTCCATGATCCCGTAATCGATGGAGATATTCAAGCAGTAAGGGAAATTCTCGGCTATGAAATCGCGTTCTTCCGCTGTGTTGAACTTTTCTTTGCCCAAATCGAAACGAAGGGAGATGTCGGGGAGGAATTTAGAGAATGCTTCCAAAATAGCGTTGACGTTCCAGACGAAAAGACCGGAGTTCCAGAAAAACTCACCGCTCTCCATAAATACTTTTGCCAGTTCTAAGTCTGGCTTTTCAGTAAAAGTCTTCACTTTTGTAAATTCGCCCAGCATGATATCGCTGCTTTGGATATATCCATAGCCTGTTTCGGGACGGCTCGGTTTGATGCCCAACGTAACCAGTGCATTATTGTCTTTTACAAAGTTGAGACTTTTCTGCACATCTTTCAGGAAGATGTCCTCTTTCAGAATCAAATGGTCGGAAGGAGCGACGACAATGTTTGCATTCGGGTTGCAAGCCTTGATATGATATGCTGCATAAGCGATACAAGGAGCTGTATTACGACGTGCCGGTTCTAATAATATTTGCGATTCTCCCAACTCTGGCAGTTGCTCTTTTACAAGTGAAGCGTATTGCTCATTTGTTACGATATAGATATTTTCGATCGGAATAATCTTGGAGAAACGATCGAATGTCATCTGTAGCAGCGACCGGCCTGTACCGAAAAAGTCAAGAAACTGTTTAGGGTAGCTTTCTCTGCTGAAAGGCCAAAAACGGCTTCCGATCCCACCGCTCATGATAACGCAGTAATTATCTTTCATGATGATCCAGGTTGTTTTTTAGTTATACTCTTACAAAGTTAACGAAATATTCCGGGATTTCGTCTATCCATAAGTCCTAAGAAGATATAAAATGAAAAAAAAGAGGAAAATGTTTGCAGGTTTAAAAATAATGTCTACCTTTGCAACGCAATTGAGAAACAAACTTACTCAAAGCAAATGCCCAGATGGCGGAATTGGTAGACGCGTTGGTCTCAAACACCAATGGATTCACTTCCATCCCGGTTCGATCCCGGGTCTGGGTACGAAAAATCCTGATAATCATTGATTGTCAGGATTTTCTGCTTTTATAAGGCGTGTAAATCTTTTAATGGTTTAATAAAGTAATGAAAGCTTTTCTGGTTCCGTTTGTATGGTGGGCGGTTCTTTGCTTTGGAATATAAACTTAATAAGATGCTAATATCATGATGAAGAGTCAGAATTCGGCAATTGGCCGACCACATGTCGTTTGGCTGGATGTGGTACGTTTTGTCGCCATGTTTACCGTGGTTTGTTGCCATAGTGCAGATCCGTTTAACTTTTACCCGGGCGAACCACCTGCTAATATCGATCAGATTAAGTTTTGGGGAGCTGCCTATGGATCGTTCCTCCGTCCCTGCGTCCCTTTGTTTGTGATGATAACGGGAGCCCTGCTGTTGCCGGTGAAGGGTGATATTTCCATTTTTTATAAAAAGAGAATCAGCCGTGTCTTTTGGCCTTTCCTGATCTGGTCGGTGTTTTATAATCTGTTTCCTTGGATAACTGGGCTGCTCGGTTTGTCACCGAAGGTGATTTTGGACTTTTTCCCCTATTCAGGCGAAGAAGTAGCCCGTCAGTCGTTGGGGGTTTCCTTGAGGTATATTGCGGAGATACCGTTGAATTTTTCGATTGTGGATGTGCATATGTGGTATATCTATCTATTGATCGGGTTGTACTTGTACTTGCCTATTTTCTCTGCCTGGGTAGAAAAAGCCTCTGAAAAGGCCAAGCTATGGTTCCTGTTGGCCTGGGGCGTGTCGACTTTGCTGCCTTATTACTATCAGTTCGTTTCGCCTTATGTCTGGGGCGGTTGTTCTTGGAACTCTTTCAATATGTTGTATTATTTTGCCGGGTTCAATGGTTATCTGCTTTTAGGCCATTATTTGCGCAATCACGATTGGAGCCTGAATAAAATTCTGTTGGTCGGGATCCCGATGTTCTTGGCGGGTTATGCCGTAACTTTTTTGGGTTTCCGTTATGTAACCGCCTTGCCGGAATACAGTGAAGAATTGCTGGAACTTTTCTTTACCTACTGTTCTCTTAATGTCGTGATGATGACGATCCCCGTTTTCCTGTTGGCGAAGAAGGTAGACGTACGGTCCGAAAAGATCAAGAGTCTGTTGGCGAACCTGACGACTTGCGGGTTTGGAATCTATATGGTGCATTATTTCTTTACCGGTCCGAGTGTTGTCCTGATGCGTGCCTTGCATGTTCCGGTAGCTTTGCAGATACCTGCCGCCGCAGTTGTCGCATTTGCTATTTCCTGGTTGATTGTAGCCGCTATTTACCGGTTGATGGGGAAGAAAGCCAGATATGTTGTAGGGTAGTTGCTCCCTTATTTGTCCGTTTTTGCACTGACTGGATGTCAATGCCAGAATCGGGACTGTAAAAAGAGTGTTTTTATCATAATGTGACTCAAATACAAGCATATTAGGCTTTTGATATAAAAAAATGCTGTACTTTTGTGGGTATAGTCTAATAACAACGGGATAATGATGCTAAATGACAAGTCAATAATCGGCGAACTACTGATAATTTTATTTGTTTTTACTCTTTCTCTTTTCCCAGCAAAGGCAAGGACGACAAGCATCGATGGTCAGAAGGTTTTGGTCATTAGCTCTTATTCTCCTATCAAAGAAGAGGGAAACCATCTGATTGCGTCTTTTATAGATCAGATGCGAGTAGATTCGAAAGCGAAAATATTTGTCGAGTATATGGACTGTGAGGCATCTCCCGTCTTTGATGCCTGGGTTGGATGGATGCAGCAGCTTTTTGCTGCTTATAAGGTAAAGCCGGATGTGATTGTGTTGCTTGGCAACGAAGCTTGGTCTTCCTATCGGGTCACTTGTGTGGATAGCTGGCATGATATTCCTGTCGTGTTGGGTTATGTGAAAGGATCCTTCATCGATTATGAAAATAAAGATAAGAAGTTGTATTCGGTTGCCGATATGATGCCGATGAAAGAGTCGTTCGGTGATTTTAAGGTAACGGGATATTCCTATAAGGATTTTGTCATTGAGAACTTGTTGTTGATAAAACGGCTTCAGCCGCATATCCGCAAAGTAGCGTTTTGTTATGACAATCGTTATAATATGGCGTTTTTCGAGTCCTATATCTACGATCTTTTTAAGCAGATCGATTCGCTCGACCTCCGCTATATGGATGGTTGCAAACTGTCTACTCCCCAATTGCTTGATTCGATTGCATGCATGGATGATTCCTATGCCATCTTATCGGCGGGATGGTATACCGATGCCCTCCAATATCCCCATGCCCATTCGATGCTCCACAATGAATTGGCACGCTATACGTCCAAGCCGGTTTATCAGATTTTGGATCAGGGCACGTCGAACATGAATTACATCGGCGGCTATTTTATTTCCGGGGAGGATTTGGGTAAAGACCTGGCCTTGTTGACCCATAGTGTCCTGACGAAAGGGGTCGAACATAGTCCGGCTTTTCAGTTCACTCCTTCACATCCCAATTACTATATCAATTATCCGACGTTCGTGGCCTCAGGGATTGATCCCTCGTTATTGCCAGAAAATACGGTGTTCTATAACGAAGAACCTTCATTATGGCAGGAACATCCGGTAGAAGTGATCCTGTTTGTCTGTATGGTTATCCTGATGGTGGTCATCTTTATCGGTATCTTAAATTACAGGAAACGCCAGGAAGACGCTTACAAGACGGCAAATGCCAAAATGATGGAGCTTCTGAGCCGGATGCCGGATATGGCGACCATTTTTGATTCAGATCTGAATGTAGTAGATATCGTGAATCCGGAGAACCACATTTGGAAGGGTGTCGACACGAGATGCCAGATTGGGAAAAATCTGAAGGATCTTCATCTTGAATATCCGCAGGCAAAAGAGATGCTGGATGAAATCATCCTGCATGTGAAACGAACGGTCGAAACGGGTGAGGTGACTGTCTTTAATTGCAAGTACGGAAAAAAAGACCAGATCAAATATACAAAGGCACGTGTTGTGCCGTTCGAGAATAATTCGGTTATTTGCTTTACCCACGATGTGACCCCTTATGTCGTTGCCGAAAAGGAAAACCTGCGTTTGAAAACATTCCTGCAATCGATCATGGATAACCTGCCGGTAGGATTGTTTATCAAAGATGTGGGTAACGAGTACCGCTATTTGTTCTACAACAACAAAGTTTCCGATTTTTATAAAGAGGCCTTTGATTGTATGCTGGGAAAGAATGATTTCGAAGTGGACGATTTGAAAGCTTCCCTTTTCCGGGAAGAAGATAACCGGGTATTGCAAAGCGACAATCCGATCTCCTTTAACCGGGTATTGTTTGATGAAGAAACCGGACTGCCCGTCCGTTGGGCTGTCACCACCAAGACACGTCTGGAAGATAAAGAGGGGAACCTCTATATTGTTGCCACGATGGTCGATACGACGGATATCCGCAGGAATGAACTAGAGCTGGATAATATACGCCGGGAGCTGTCTGTTGCTCTTGATGCCGGCTCCTTGTCGGCTTGGTGCTACAACGTACGGAAGAATGCATTTACTTCCCTCTATCGGAAGACGTTAGCAAGCGACGGCTTGAGCAATAAAGGCGCGCTAGATTTATTGCATCCGGATGACAAGGAGAAATACAGCCGGTTTATGTCCCGCCTGTCTGAAGGAGTAGATAACAAACTGAGGGAAGTGTTCCGCTT
>DXRF01000051.1:5187-13388 GCA_019411205.1 Parabacteroides sp.
AAACAGAGCGAAGGTTATGACTGGTTCGAAACCTATGCTATCGGATTGAAATCGGAAAAGACGGGTGAAGTCGAACAGATTATCGGGACGGAAAGAAATATAACGAGTGAGATGAAGAGACGTCAGGAACTCGAAGAAAACAAGCTGCAATTGGATTTCACCCTCGAGGCGGCCCAGATTATCTCGTGGGAGTATAATCCGGATACCCGGATTTTCTACTCTCCGCGGTCTACCGTGTTTGAAGGAATGACAATTTCGTTGGACGAGTATCTTTCGTTTGTATATCCCGAAGACCGCGATTTGTTCAGGAAAGGCTTGGAAGACCTTATCAGTGGAAAGACCCATGTGATGGAGGTCCAAATCAGGACGATGGTTCCAGCATTGGGGGATCGTTGGTTCGAGATGCACGCTGTTCCTTATGGACTGAATGAAGACGGGAAGAACCGTAAACTGATTGGGTTGAGGCGTGATATTACAGACCTGAAAATGACGAACGAACTGATTCGTTTGCGTAATAAGGCGGAGGAAGCCAATCGGTTGAAAAGCGCTTTTCTGGCTAATATGAGCCATGAGATACGAACGCCCCTGAACGCGATTGTCGGCTTCTCGAACTTGATCGCGATGGCGGAAGAGCCGGATGAGATCGGTGAATATGTCAAGATCATCGAGACGAACAATGAACTTTTGCTCCAGTTGGTCAATGATATTCTCGACCTCTCGAAGATCGAGGCCGGACAGATGGATTTCAATTATTCGGCAGTCGACTTGTCCGAAATATTTAATAATTTGCAGCAGGTCTATAAGTCGCGTGTGAAGGATGGTGTCGGTTTGGTCTGTCATCTGCCGTCTGTCGCTTGCGTGATCTATTCAGAAAAAAACCGACTGACACAGGTCCTCTCCAACTTTCTCAGCAATGCCTGTAAATACACTTCAGAGGGTTCCATTACGATGGGATATGACAGGACAGGTAATTCCCTGCGTTTTTATGTGGCGGACACCGGAAAAGGACTTGCCGAGGAGAATATTCCGCATGTTTTCGAACGTTTTGCTAAATTTGATAGTTTTGTTCAGGGGACGGGGTTGGGTCTTTCCATTTGCGAGTCTATCATACAATCTTTGGATGGTGAAATCGGCGTGGATTCGGAGTTAGGCAAAGGCTCGACTTTCTGGTTTACGATCCCCTACAATCCGGTAAATGAATAAACGAATATAAAACAAATAACAATAAAATGGAAAAAGTAAAGAAATCGTTGGTAAAGAAAGAGTATCTGATTCCTTTTGTATTAGTCACATCTCTATTTTTTTTATGGGGTTTTGCACATGCTATATTGGATGTACTGAACAAGCATTTCCAAGAGGCGCTTGTCATGACGAAGGCCCATTCAGCTCTGATCCAGGCAACGATGTACACAGGTTATTTCACGATGGCTATCCCGGCAGGGCTTTTTATTAATAAATACGGATACCGCCAGGGAGTGGTGTTCGGTCTGATCCTCTATGGAATCGGATCGTTGCTTTTCATTCCGAGCGAACAGTTAATGTCATTCAACTTCTTCCTTTTTTCCCTGTTTGTGATCGGTTGCGGACTGACATTTTTGGAGACGGCAGCCAATCCCTATGTGACGGAGCTGGGGGATCGCGAGACGGCAGCCAGCCGTTTGAACCTGGCACAATCCTTCAACGGATTGGGTTGTATCTGTGCGCCGGTGATCGGTGGGATGTTGTTGTTTTCCGGTAACGGGGAGGCTAACATTGCTTTGCCTTACACCGTGATGGGCGTTGTCGTTCTGTCTGTCGCCCTTGTTTTTTTCCGCATCCGTCTGCCGGAGATCAACCATGACGATTGTGAAGAGACGACAGCCGAGGCAAAAGCCGGATTGAAAGGATTGTGGAAACATCGTTGTTTTACCTGGGGCGTGATGGCCTTGTTCTGTTACGAAATAGCAGAAATATCGATCAACAGTTTCTTTATCAATTATGTGACCGACGATGGGTGGATGGATGCACATGATGCAGCGATCGTTCTTTCCTTCGGTGGATTGGGGCTGTTTATGGTCGGGCGTATTATCGGTAGTTGGATTATGAGTTATATCCGGGCGGAGAAAGTCCTGTTTATCTGTGCGATCTTTACCGTTTTGGGCGCTCTGTTCGTTACCCTGAATTTAGGAACTTTGTCGAAAGGTGCTTTATTTGCCTGCTATATCTTCGAGGCTATTATGTTTCCGACGATTTTTGCTATTTCGCTGAGGGGGTTGGGTGACTATACCAAGCGTGCTTCATCCTTCTTGATGATGTCTCCGATAGGAGGAGCGGTCGGACCGTTATTGATGGGCTATGTGGCGGATATTTCGACGATGTCGTTTTCATTCGTCGTGCCGTTGTTCGGGTATGCCGTGGTGCTTATTTATTCCTATATGGTGATGGCTAAGAAACTGCGTTGATTTATGGTTTCAGATTTATGATTTAGCAGTGATATATAGCTCATAAATCATAAATCTGAAATTATAAATCGTTTCACTTATTCTTTTCGATGATATCCCAAACATCCTTCTCTGTTCCCCCGAAAGGTCCGGAAGCTTCCAACTTGATCGTACACATAGCGGCGGCAAAACATCCCGCTTCTTTGTATGAAGCTCCTTTGTTTCGCATATACAGATAGCCGGCCATATAGGTATCGCCACATCCTGTAGCGTCTACAATCTCTGTTGGAGGGTAAGCGGGTATCTCATGAAATTCGCCGTCGGCATAAATGACTGACCCCATGCTTCCTAATGTCAGCAATACCTCCTTGACACCCCAGTTAGCTAATTTCAGAGCTGCCTCGCGCGGATCTTTGCATCCGGTGAGAACTTCTGTCTCATGCTCGTTGGCTTTCAGGATATGGATGTATTTCAACGCTTCTTCCTTTTCCGGCCAGTCTACGGCAAAAACATTCTCGCCGCGAACTTCACGTAGGTAGCCTTGGGCATCGACTGACAGCATCCCTTTGGTCGATAAATATTTGATTACATCTAAAGAAAAATCGTCTGCCAACAAACTTCCCAAATGATAGATGCGGGCATCGACATCCTGCAACCCTTCAACTGTGAACGGATCGGCTTTTGCCAATACTCGCTGCGTCCGGTTGTTCTGGTCCTCACCATATGTATTCTCGAAGTAGACGGAATGGGTACTGGGCAAAACTTTTACATTGATCCCTTTCCTGCGTATTTCTTCCACCGCATCCATCTCGCTGGCAGCAAGAGCTGTTACCAACATGAAGTCGGAAGTATCTAATTTGCTCATTCCATGCGCGAAATAGAAAGATGTTCCTCCCGGCATATGCAGTGTCCTTTTAGGCGTTACAATCTTATCCAACGTAATGTGGCCGATGCAACAGAGATTATGTGTATTCATATTACTAATTTAATCGAGCTGCAAAAATATATAAAAACAAGGAATAAATCGTTGCTATGGATATTTTAGCTCTTTAAGAATGTATATCCGGCTGATGGACCTCTTTTATTTTGCCGGGAGATTGTCTTATTGTAAAACTATCAAAAAATCATTGGTTCGAATCGAAAATACTATGCTGTTTAGATCGATTTTCATACAATTCAAATTGTTCGCAAGGGTAATCGATTTAACAAACTGATAATTTTTGTACCTCATGCACGGCTATTGACTAAAGAATTAGATGCGTTGGTCTTGAATGTGATATACAGTTTACTTGTCTAACCGATAACTATTACTATATTTGCATGCGTTGTTTAACTGATTCTTTCAGAAAAAATCTGGAAAATTTATAGATGAAGAATGAGTTAGCATATCCCGCATCGTATCCGTAAATATGGTGTGGGAGTATGTTGCTTATTTGCTTCTACGGCTTTCCAGAGCCTTTCTGATGGATAAGTCACAGCTCTCACACTCTATATAATAATTTGAAGATTAAAGTTTGGAGATCGAGAACGCCGTGATTTAATTCACACAAAAGAAAAATGTTGGCTGAGAAGAAAATATTATCCGACTATTTTGAAGAAATATATGTTTCTTGGTTTTCCCGGATGAAACATTTCGCTCTGGAATATGTCGTGTCAGAAGAAGACGCAGAAAATATTGTCCAGGACGTCTTTACCGAACTGTGGGAAAAGAAAGAGATCTTGGCTTATGATGTGAATTTAGTCGCCTTACTCTTTACTTCAATCAAGAACCGCAGTATTGACTTCTTACGCCACCGCATTGTTGTGAAGGAAGCTGTCAACCTGATACAGGAAGAATATCAAGCTACTTTGCGGATGAAACTTGCTTCTTTGGAATTATTCGATCAGTCTTTACTCTCTGAGCAGGATATCGAACGGATCATTACCGAAGTGATAGACTCTCTGCCAGAAAAATGTCGGGAGATTTTTATCAAAAGCAAAATAGAAGGTAAAAAGCAGAAAGACATAGCTGTAGAATTGAATATTACCCTTAAAACAGTTGAAAATCAAATGGCTATCGCCTATAAAAAAATTAAAAGCGAATTGAAGGACTATCTCCCCTTATTAATATTTTTACTCGCTAATTAAAAAAATCCGTTTATCCTTTTGGGGGTTTTGGTTTCCTGATCCGTTTATTAAGAACAAAAGCGGAAAATATGGACGAACGGATACATAAATACTTTTATGAGGAACTTTCCACGGAGGAGAGACTATCCCTGCTGCGCGATGTCGAGGCGAGCGAAGAACTCAAAAAAGAATTTGCTGAATATCAAAATCTATATGCCTTGTTGAACTTAGGACATCAGGTTCAGGATAAAATAATCGGCAAACAGAAATACGATCGCTTTATTTTGCAGAAGCAACACTCCTTGAAATGGAAGCGTTGGACATGCAGGATCGGGTATGCGGCTGCTATCCTGATATTAGTCGTTTCAACAAGTATCTTGACATATTGGTATGTACAGCTTGAACAAGTGGAGTTTTTATCGGAAAATGTGATGAATACTCTGTATACTCCTGCTGGACAGCGGGCACAACTGGTCTTGCAGGATGGAACGGAAGTCTGGTTGAATGCAGGATCTCGACTTGATTATCCTTCTGTTTTTACAGAAGAGAGGAGAGTCCATCTTATAGGTGAGGGATTTTTTAAAGTTGCCAAGGATAAAACTAGACCATTTGTAGTCTCAACACAAACGATTGACATAAAGGCTTTAGGCACAGAGTTTAATGTACTTAGTTATCCAAAATCAAAATATACTGAGGTTTCTTTACAAGAAGGTTCTGTTAAGGCTTATTTCCCTGAATTTGAATCTGAAGGGTTGGTCTTGTCTCCGGGACAATTGTTGGTGCAAAAGGGAGACTCATTAAAGTTAGAGGATATGAATTGGGATGAGTTGCTTTGGAAAAAGGGAATTTATGTTTTTAGAAAGCAAAAATTGGAAACTATAATAGAAAAATTGGCATTGTATTTCAATGTAGATATAATTGTCCAAAATCCGGAAATATTGGAGTATGAATATGTCGGAAAATTTCGTCAAAGGGATGGTATTATGACTATTTTGAAAGTGATTCAGGAAATTCATCATTTTAAGATTGAGAAAAATGATGAGTTGAATCAAATTATTTTATCTAAATAACATTTAAAAACAGATATCTCTATGAGCCCATGAAAAAATATAAATCGGCAGATACTGCCATATCTGCCGATTTTAAAAAGTAAACCTGTTAGAATAATTAGTATTTACTTAATTTACAAATGTATGAAAAAATCCTTATTAATATATGGGGGATACCCCAAAATAGTAAAAAAAACGTTCAGAGTTATGAAAGTGGCTTTCTTTTGTATGTTCGTTTTTGTGTTGCATTCTTTTGCTGTTGACAGTAAAGCACAAGATGTAGTGGTTGAACTTCAGTCAAAAAATCTTTCGATAGAAGAACTGTTTAAGGAAATCGAAAAGCAGACAGATTATTTGATAGTTTATAGTACAAGTGAAATAAATTCTAATTTTAATGTGTCGCTAAGTAAGAGAAAGGCTATAGTTGCGGATTTATTGAATGAAGCATTAAAAGGGCAAAACTTGCAGTATAAGTTTTCTGATAATTATATCGTCTTACAGCTTGCTCAAGCAATAGAAGAAAAGAAACCTGGAAAAACTATAGAAATTTCTGGAACTGTTTATGATAAAAATCGGGAAATTCTTCCGGGTGTAAATATTAGTGTTATTACGGATTCTTCTATTGCTGGGACTATAACGGATGCAGATGGACATTTCTATTTAAAAGTTCCTGATAAGAATACAGTGATTGAGATTTCTTATATAGGATTTAAATCTCAGCAGATAAAAGTTGGAGATAAGATAAACTTCGATATTGTATTGGAAGAGGACGTGACAGAATTAGGTGAAGTTGTTGTTACAGGATATGGCAGTCAGAAAAAAGCTTCGGTTATCGGTGCGATCGAGACAATACAACCTACAAAATTGCAATATGGTTCCACCCGTTCATTCTCTAATAATTTAGCTGGTCAGGTAGCCGGTGTGATTGCCGTACAACGTACAGGTGAACCGGGGTCGGACAATTCTCAGTTTTGGATTCGTGGTCTTTCCTCTTTTGCGGGTAATACAAATCCTTTAGTTTTGGTTGATGGTGTTGAACGAGATTTGAATAATATCGATCCGGCCGAAATCGAATCTTTTTCGGTATTGAAAGATGCGTCTGCTAGTGCTATGTATGGTGTGCGTGGTGCAAATGGTGTTGTCGTTATTACGACTAAACGTGGACAAGTCGGTGCTCCTTCAGTGAATTTTCGAATAGAACATGCGATTTCGACTCCGACGAAATTACCAGACTATATTGGTGCTGCAGACTGGATGGCGCTAAGGAACGAATTGTCGGATCCCTCAAGTTTGCCTTATACGCAGGAACAGATAGATAGAACTCGGAATGGATATGATCCAGAACTTTATCCGGACGTGAACTGGATAGATGAGGTGACAAAAGATTATGCTTATTCTACTCGTGCCAATTTGACGGTTAACGGAGGGTCTACATTTTTACGTTATGCGTTAGTTGCTTCTTATTATAATGAAAAAGGAATTATAGAGACAGACCCTTCATTGGCTTATGATACGGATATTAAGTTGAATCGATATAATGTGCGTGCCAATGTAGATGTGGATATTACGAAAAGTACCACTTTACGAATAAATATCGGAGGATATATGCAAGAGCATAGGGGGCCTTATTATTCAACTAATGATATTTTATTTAACGCATTTAGTAGAAGACCCTGGGAATATGCTGTTCGCTATTCTAATGGGGCAATTCCTCATATTGAATCGTCAGGAACATCTATCAATAATCCTTGGGCTATGGCTACGCAGTATGGATATAAAACAAATACACAGTCTCAGATTCAGTCGTTGGCAACTTTAGAACAAGATCTGAAAATGCTGACTCCCGGCTTAAAAGCCAAACTTAGTTTTTCGTTTGACTCCTATAATTATTCATGGCGAGACAGAAATGCAGATCCGGCACGTTATACTCCGGCTACTGGGCGTGATGAAGATGGTAACTTGATAATAAACCAGTCTCATTATGGTAGTGAATCATTGGGACTTGGATCGGGTGGTGATTATGGAACCAAACAGACCTATATGGAAGCAACGATGACTTATCATCATTTGTTTGGGGATGTACATGATGTGGATGGCTTATTCCTGTATAACCAACAAAGTTATGATAATGGAACTGTACAACCTTTCCGTAAGCAAGGTATAGCCGGACGTTTGTCCTATATGTATGATAGCCGTTATATTGGTGAGTTTAATTTTGGCTACAATGGTTCTGAAAATTTTGCCAAAGGCCAGCGTTTTGGCTTTTTCCCGTCTGTAGCTTTAGGATGGCTTGTATCGGAAGAACCGTTTATGGAATCTACAAAAAATATTATTCATAAATTGAAGCTTAAAGCTTCATATGGAAAATCCGGAAATGATAATATCGGCGGTCGTCGTTTTGCTTATATCACAACAGTGAATTCTACACATGGATATGTTTTTGGGGAAAACAAAAATTATACAACATCCGGATATACAGAAGGAGAAATTGGTACAAACGATTTAACATGGGAAGTCTCTTGGAAGTCAAATGTGGGTTTTGAATTGGGGCTTTGGGATGCTTTGAACTTGAATGTCGATGTCTTCCACGAATGGCGTTCTAATATATTTATGCAACGTCAGACGA
>DXRF01000051.1:13398-14268 GCA_019411205.1 Parabacteroides sp.
CGATTCCCAACCTCACCGGTTTCATATCATTGCCATATGGTAATTTGAGGAAAATGGAAAATCAAGGAGTCGATCTGTCTTTAGGTTTCCAAAAACAATTGAATAAAGATTGGTCCGTCACATTTAATTCAACATTTACTTATGCTAAAAATAAGGTGACTGAGTATGATGAACCGGCAAGTTTAGCTGGAACTTATCGCTCTAAAACAGGAGGTGGTTCTATTAATACGTTATGGGGGTTGATTGCTGATCGGTTATTCACGGAAAATGATTTTAATCCGGATGGAAGTTTGAAAGACGGGATTCCTAATCAGTTGGTTGGTTCTGGCAACCTTCGTCCTGGTGATATTAAGTATGTGGATCGTAATGAGGATGGAGTTGTTACGACAGAAGATGAAGGTTATATTGGTGGCACTGTCGATCCGCGTATCGTTTATGGTTTTGGTGCATCAGTTATCTATCGCAATTGGGATTTTAATGTATTCTTTCAGGGAATGGGTGATACTCATAGGATAATAGGAGGGGGAAATGCTTGGTTACCAGGAACAGGTAATAGTTCAAATATTTTCACTAATTATCAAGATCGCTGGACGGAGGAGAATCCTTCACAAGATGTTTTTTATCCTCGTTTAGATGCTTCTCCGAATGAAAACAATTATCGTGCTTCTACTTGGTGGAAAAAGGATATGAGTTTTTTGCGTTGCAAAACGATTGAGTTGGGATACAATTTACCCAAAACATTTTTAAGTAAAGTTTGTTTAAAAAGTTTGCGTGTTTATGTAAACTGTAATAATCCATTTTATTTCTCCAAATTTAAACTCTGGGACCCGGAATTAAATACGTCTAATGGTTCTATATATCCACAGATGG
>DXRF01000052.1 GCA_019411205.1 Parabacteroides sp.
AAGCTCTGTATGGAGTAATGATACGACCCTTTTGGGGATCTTTTAGGATGCTCAAATTTCAAATTATAAGTTCATCTTTTTAATAATTGAGTTTTGACACACCCTCTTGTCGCTTTAAAAAGTCGTTTTAAGATATTTTGAACGCTTTTTCGGGAAATGTCTTTCCATATCGAGTCACGTCCCAATCAGTCAATCTTCAATTTCATGATTGTAATCGAGTTGGGAGGAAAATGATAAATCTTGGGACCGCTCAACGAGAAAGAGATTTCTTTTTCCATTGGCACGACGGCATCAGGATGGTCATACGTGTTATGCGCTTCAGGATCACCTGTGAGCTGAATAATTTCCGCCGTATTTTTAACACTGACACCTTGCAAGTTCAACTCCGTTTTCTCTTCGTGCTGGGTCGTGTTGACCACCTTCAATATAATCGTATGAGTTTCCTTATCCAGCGCCGCAGTAGAAACCAATGAAGGTATGCCGGGAAGTATCGCCTCATGGACCAGCGTATCATTCACGAAACAGCCAATTTGTTCACCTTTGCAAGCGATCTTCACGTTATACCAACGATTACTTTGGAACGGATAAAGGACAGGCGTACGCAACGTATCCCTCACTCCTCCTGCCTGGCGATAGAACTCGACAACACCAGAACCGATTGTCATCCCTATATAATCATTTCGTTCTCCGGGCAGCCCGTTGTCACGCACACGAAATTGGATTTGTCCGCTTCCCTTCGTCCTCCTGATATCAGCCGAAAAGGTATAGTCATAGGCAGAAGGATCGCCTAAAAGAATGTAGTTCCACCTGTTTGCAACCGGTGTCAATGTACCTTGTCCGACAGTCCAGCCTCCGGTCATGGCAGTTCCTTTCGTAACCGGCGAATTATCTATTTTCACCTCCTTGAACTCATAACTGTTATCGAACATTTCGATACCGGCGCGCCCGAAAGTAACCTGGGGTTTCTGATAGGTACGGACTTCAGTCTTCATCACTTCGTCTCCCCTGTTGCTACCAAACATTTGCAACAGATAGTAAGAAGGAGAAAGAGCAATCTGTTCACCGTCAAAAGAGATGGCCGGATAACGTTCTATCTTGTATTTCGTATTTCCCAAAACAGGAGCATAAGCCAAACGCTTCACAATCTCCTGCCCGTTTTCTGCACCTACAAGGAAGCAAGCCTCCCCGATGGCAGCCCGCAAACTTCCGGGAGCAGCCCCACCGGACAAGCTGAACTCTCCGATAAAGGCAGGAGGCATCCGGCGTGTATACCGCCCGGTAACAAAACGGTCGTGATTAGAGATCAAAAATGACTCGCTCGAATAAAAATGAGTATCCGACCATTCATTTCTGTTCTTCCCTCTCACATCGGAACTACTTATCACCGTAATGTCTGGATAAGTCTCCTGGATCGCTTTTTTTAACAGCTCGAAACGCTTCGTATATTCCAGCCCGTAATTTTCACTGCCGATCTCCACATACTTCAATCCGAAAGGTTCCGGATGTCCATAACGGGCCCGCAAGGCTCCCATAATGGAATCGGCCGGTTCATTGGCATAGGCAATGGCGTCTAAGGCATCTTGTATCAGTTTCCCCATTGCCGTTATGTCTTCATAACGCGGACGGCGGCTTTGACTGGTCACACCGCTATTAATGACATAGACCGGTTCAGCGTCCAGGTCTTCACACATCTGTAGATATTCATGATAGCCGATACCATTCGTCGTACCATATGCCCATACATTCCAAAAATGTTTGCGTTCGGCAATGTCTCCTACAGTTTCACGCCAGATCGGGTAGGTACCAGCCGTATATCCTTCTACGAAACTTCCACCGGGAAAGCGAATGAAAGCAGGCTTCAATGCTGCAATCTGCTCCATCAGTTCCGGACGTAATCCGTTCGGACGACCTTTCCATGTATTTTGTGGAAGCAAAGAAACAACATCCAGCCAGAAAACAGCCGAACTGTCAGTCGTTATCGCCAGTACAGCTTTATTCGTATTCGAGGTTGCGGTAAAAGTATGCTTGTACTTCCTCCATTCATAGGCTGGTGCCACTCGAAAGGCTTCGCTGAAGGCCGTTTCTCCTGTAGAATCGGCCAAAACCAGGCTTACGGTCTTCGAAGCCATAGAAGTTCCTTTCATATAAAAAGACAAATCATATTTCTCACCTTTCCGAAGCGGTATTCCTCCATATCCTTCGGCAACGACACCCCCTTTTCCTGATTCGGCGGAAGCAGACACCGAGACCAGCAGGGAACGCCGGTTCTTGTCATTAATCAATTCCTTTGTATCGGGATACATATAAGACGTCGCAGAAAAGCGTCGCCATCCCGGCACCGAGTCAGAACGTAAGAAAGGAATAGTCCATCCATTCGGAGTAGTCAAAACCCGGCGGACAGGGTCGTACGGACAATTCAAGGGAGGTACTCCATCTTCAAAGCTCCGGTTTTGTATCAGTTCCGCATAAATACCGCCATCCACCGCATGGTTGATTTCTTCAATGGTCAAACCATACAACTCCTTGTTGACTGGGATTGTCAAACCATCCCCCTCTACCAGAATAGAGGATGTTACAGGCATTTCCGGCTGACAGCTGGCTAATAATATAAGCGCTAAAAGAACTAAATTCGATTTCATGGTGCAAACTTAAAGAATAATTTCAATAAAAAGCCTCATCTCGTCCTATATCAAAAGTTTTAGCTGGACACACTTAACATATAAAAGATATATTTTTCAGAAATGGAATTAATTTTAGGGGAAAATACAATTATGTCGACAGAATTAAATACATTTGTATCATTGATAGTATTTGAATATCAAGAAAAGTACAGAATCAAATGGAAAACTTAGCATCACAATATACTGTATTAGTGGTAGACGATGTACCAACAAACGTTATGCTTGTGCAAGCAATACTAAAAAAAGAAGGTTATACGCTACTGACAACAGACAGCGGAGCTAAAGCACTACGCATTGCTCAAGAAAAGCATCCCAATCTTATTCTGCTTGATATTATGATGCCGGAAATGGACGGATACGAAGTGCTGCAGCATTTGAAAAGCAATCCGGCAACCAATAATATCCCCGTCATTATCATGTCAGCCTTAAGTGATATGCAAAGTATCGTAAAAGGTTATCAGTTGGGAGCAACGGAATATGTAACAAAACCTTTTCAACGGGAAGAATTGGTGAAACGCGTCGCCCACCGCTACGAACTGTTCAGTATCAAACGTATCAAGCAAGAACTTGAAAACACGATCGAATCCCGCGACACACTCTATTCCGTTATTGCACACGATTTACGCTCTCCGCTTGGTTCTTTGAAGATGATGAACAACGCCATCCTAATGATGGTCGATAAGAATCAGGTTAGCGATGAGGTATACGAAATGCTTCAAATGATGAACAAGACATCGGAGGAGATATTCCAGCTTCTCGACAACCTCTTGAAATGGGCAAAGAACCGCTTGAACAAACAAAACATTTACAGACAGCAAGTCGACATCAACAGTATAGTCAACAGCACTGCCGAGATATTTATTCCAATGGCTACCCAGAAAGGCATATCCATTACGTTTGAAGATCTAGATAAAGAACTGATGGGATCGACAGACATCGATATGGTAAAAACAATCGTCCGTAACCTGGTTTCCAACGCAGTCAAGTTCAGCTACGAAAAAGGTGTGATCACGGTATCAACCAAAACAGACGGAGATTTTGTTGTTGTCAGTGTAAAAGATTCAGGTAAAGGGATCAAAAAGGAAGACCAGGGTAAGCTGCTGAAGCAAAACACTCATTTTACATCTTACGGGACGAACAACGAAAAGGGGTCCGGCTTAGGACTAATGCTATGTAAAGACTTTGCCGAACAACTCGGAGGCAAGCTGTGGTTCGATTCCGAAGAAGGGAAAGGCACCACTTTCTATTTCTCCTTGAAAGCGTCAAATCAAGAATAAAAAGCAATAAAAAAGCTGCATCTTTCAAAGATACAGCTTTTTTATTGCTTTATATATATAACGGGCATTATCCGGCAATCGCTTTCCGATTTCCTTTTTGGGGATATTTACGGAACAGACTCCACCATTTCAATTTCAATACGCCAAACAGTGCTTCCCCGAAGATAGAGGTGTTCATTTTGGAAGTGCCTAATACACGATTGATAAAAATAATAGGGACTTCCACGATTTTATAACCACATTTATATGCTGTAAACTTCATTTCTATCTGGAATGCATACCCTTTGAAATGGATACGATCCAAGTCGATCGTCTCAAGCACCTCGCGACGATAGCATTTGAAACCGGCTGTCGTATCCTGTACTTTCATTCCGGTAACAAAACGAACGTATACGGAAGCATAATAAGACATCAGCACACGCCCTAACGGCCAATTCACGACATTCACACCGTTGCAGTAGCGGGAGCCAACCGCGACATCAGCCCCCTGTTCCGTGCAGGCCGCATATAATTTGGGAAGATCATTCGGATTATGACTGAAGTCCGCATCCATTTCGAATATAAAATCATACTTATGCTCTATAGCCCACTTGAATCCGCAGATATAAGCCGTGCCCAATCCTAACTTACCTTTACGTTCCACCATAAAAAGACGTTCGGGAAACTCTTTTTGCAATCGTTTTACAATATCTGCCGTGCCATCGGGCGATCCATCATCTATAATCAAAATATGAAATTCTTTCTCCAACCCAAATACAACCCGAATAATATTCTCTATATTCTCCTTCTCGTTATACGTGGGAATAATAACAATACTGTCTGACATAATCCTTCTAAATTTGTAGGGCGAAGGTACATATTTTAATTGATTTAATACTATGCATATCTACTATTTTGAACAAAAACTCTACCTTTGCGAAAAGAACATATCACATTGGAGGTACAAGATTTACTAAAACAATATGCCGCCCATCCGCAAGTGGCGGCATTGAATACCCTGTTAAAAAGCAAAACGTCCTGCAATATATTTCTGAAAGGGCTGAACGGTTCAGGGGCCGCAATGACAATAGCTTCTCTTTTTTTAAAAAGAAGGGGGAGCTATGTGTGTGTGTTGAATGACTTGGAGGAAGCCGGTTACTTTTATCACGATCTGGTACAGCTCACCGGAGGCGACGGAATCTATTTCTTCCCCTCTGCCTACCGGCGTGCTATCAAGTACGGACATGTGGACCCGGCCAACGAAATCTTGCGGACGGAAGTTCTCAGCACATTGCAAGACCCAACTGCTCCCTTCGTCATCGTTACCTATCCGGATGCGTTGGCGGAAAAAGTGATCTCACGGGAAGTCCTGAAAGAAAACACACTGAAGATCAGTGTCGGTGAGAAGTTGGACAATATGTTTGTTTCCGACGTGCTGGACGAATATGGTTTCGAACAGGTTGATTACGTTTATGAACCGGGACAGTATGCGATGCGCGGCAGCATCTTAGACGTGTTCTCATTCTCGTATGAATTCCCCTATCGTATCGACTTCTTTGGAAACGAGGTAGAGACGATACGTTCGTTCGATGTCGAGACACAGCTATCCAAAGAAAAACTGGACAGTATTTATATCGTACCCGAAATGACAAAAGGAAACCGGACCAACTCATCCCTGCTGGATTCACTGCCATCCGAGACACTGCTCGCCTGCAAAGATCTGGCATGGGTAAAAGAGCGTATCGGCAGTATCTGGAATGAAGAGCCGATCATCGGAGACGAAGAATCATTTGCCGACATCGAACAACTACGGGCCAAATTGATTACCGGAGAGGATTTTCTACGTGCGGCACTCGGTTTCTGCCGGCTCCATTTCGGTACGCGGGTGGCGGGAATAGCCGATGCTACCCTAACTTTCTCAATGGAAGCACAACCGATTTATCATAAAAATTTTGATCTGGTAAGCCAATCTTTCCACAAATATTTAGAAGAAGGCTATACATTATACATACTGAGTGATGTGGAAAAGCAAGCAACCCGTATCCGGGCCATCTTCGAGGACCGGGGAGACAATATACCTTTTACTTCTGTCAACAAGACCATTCACGAAGGTTTTGTCGACGAAACCTTGCGTTTTTGCCTTTTCACAGATCACCAGTTGTTCGACCGCTTCCATAAATTCAACCTGAAAAGCGATAAGGCAAGAAGCGGAAAGCTCTCTCTGTCGTTGAAGGAGTTGAACCAATTCACAACCGGCGATTACATCGTACATATCGATCATGGTGTCGGACAGTTCGGTGGGCTGGTTCGTACGGAAGTGAACGGAAAAATGCAGGAAGCCATCAGGCTAATCTATCAGAACAACGACATTATATTCGTCAGCATCCACTCCCTCCATAAGCTATCCAAGTATAAAGGCAAGGACAGCGGAGAACCACCTAAGCTGAGTAAGCTCGGAACAGGAGCCTGGGAGAAGATGAAAGAGCGCACCAAGTCGAAAGTAAAAGATATTGCCCGCGACCTGATCCTTCTCTATTCCAAACGGAAACAGGAAAAAGGTTTCGCCTACAGCCCGGACAGTTTCATGCAGCACGAACTGGAAGCCAGCTTCATCTACGAAGACACTCCGGATCAGATGAAAGCGACAGCCGATGTCAAAGCCGACATGGAGAACGAGCGTCCGATGGACCGACTGATCTGCGGAGACGTGGGCTTCGGGAAAACGGAGGTAGCCATCCGCGCCGCTTTCAAAGCTGTTTCGGACAACAAGCAAGTTGCCGTGTTGGTCCCCACTACAGTGTTAGCGTTCCAGCATTACCAGACATTCTCCGAACGGTTGAAAGATTTTCCCTGCCGGATCGAATATATCAGCCGGGCACGTACGGCGAAAGAGATAAGGGAAACTTTAAAAGACCTGAAGGAAGGAAAGATCAACATTATCATCGGTACCCATCGAATCGTCGGAAAAGATGTCACATTCAAAGATCTCGGTCTGCTGATTATCGACGAGGAGCAGAAATTCGGCGTATCCGTCAAAGAGAAACTGCGCCAGCTGAAAGCCAATGTCGACACGCTCACCATGACCGCCACACCGATTCCCCGTACCCTGCAATTCTCGCTGATGGGAGCCCGTGACCTGTCGAGCATCACAACTCCCCCGCCCAACCGCTACCCGGTTCAAACAGAGGTGGAACGTTTTAACCCGGATATCATCCGCGAAGCCATCAATTTCGAGATGAGCCGTAACGGACAGGTTTTTTTCATCAACAATCGCATCCAGAATATTTATGAAATGGAGGCACTTGTCAAACGCGAAGTGCCGGATGCCCGTATCGCCGTCGGCCATGGGCAGATGGAACCGGAGAAGTTGGAAAAGATCATTTTGGATTTCGTCAATTACGAATATGACGTACTGATCGCTACAAGCATTGTGGAAAGCGGCATCGACGTGCCGAATGCCAATACGATCATCATCAATAACGCACAACAGTTCGGACTCAGCGACCTGCATCAATTACGTGGCCGTGTCGGACGAAGTAACCGGAAAGCTTTCTGTTACCTCCTCTCTCCGCCCCTGTCAAGCCTTACGCAGGAAGCACGCCGTCGTTTGCAGGCGATCGAGAATTTCTCGGAGCTGGGAAGCGGTATCCACATCGCCATGCAGGACCTCGACATCCGGGGAGCCGGTAATATGTTGGGGGCCGAACAAAGCGGTTTCATCGCTGACTTAGGCTACGAAACATACCAGAAAATCTTGGAAGAAGCCGTTGACGAACTGAAAGCGGAAGAATTTGCCGACCTGTATTCCAATGCCACCGAAAAGCGGCCCGATACCGGTAGCGAATATGTCCGCGAAACCTATATCGAAAGCGATTTGGAATTGATGTTCCCACCGACCTACATTCCGAATGACTCCGAACGCGTCTCCCTCTATCGTGAACTGGACAAGATGGAGGAAGAGCGTGATATACTTGCTTTTACCGAGCGTCTGAAAGACCGTTTCGGGAAAGTACCGAAAGAAGGGAAAGAACTGATCCGTGTCGTTCGCCTTCGCCGCATGGCAAAGACGTTAGGTATGGAAAAAGTCATTCTGAAAAAAGGGCAGATGAGCATCTTTCTCGTCACCAATCCCGAAAGTCCTTATTATGAGAGCGAGGCTTTCGACAAACTACTCGGCTTCATCCAAAAGCATCCGCGTGAATGCACACTTCGCGAACAAAACGGGAAACGCAGTATCGTGATCAAGAATGTGCCGACGGTAGAAGCGGCTTGCGGCTACTTGGATGAGATCGGGAAAGTACAAATACAAAAATAAATTAAATATGAAGAAGACAATTATAGACCTTTTCGAAAGTTCGGTAAGACAATATCCGGACAACCCTTTCCTGTGGGAAAAAACTACGGATGCTTTCGAACCGACCACTTATAAGGAAGTTCAGCAACAAGTCTACGCTGCCGGTGCCGGACTGATAGCTCTCGGAGTGAAAAAGGGTGACAATATGGCGCTCCTTTCGGAAGGTCGTAATGCCTGGATCATCGGCGAACTGGCCATGTTTTACGCCGGTGCGACCAACGTCCCGCTTTCCATCAAGCTTGAAGAGGCGAATGACCTGCTGTTCCGTCTTGTGCATGCCGATGTGAAATATATCCTAGTTTCCGGCAACCAGCTCAAAAAGATACGGGCTATCATGGACAAGCTGCCTTTAATAGAAAAAGTAATCGTGATAGACGAACTACCGGAATATAAAGAAAAAGAAATATCCTGGTCCGAAGTACTCCGGATGGGAAAAGAATATCTGGCATCTCATTCTCTGGAAGACTTCCTTGCTGTCGGACAATCCTTGCAGAATAACGACTATGCGACGATTACCTATACCTCAGGCACGACAGCCGACCCTAAAGGTGTCATCCTGACGCACCGCAACTACACGGCGAATGTAGAGCAAGCCCTATCTTGTGTCGATATCGACGATACATGGCGCACATTAATAATCCTCCCACTCGACCATTGTTTCGCGCATGTGGTCGGTTTCTACATCTTCATGTCGAAAGGAGCATCCGTAGCAACAGTACAAGTCGGACGGACAGGGCTGGAAACATTAAAGAACATTCCGGTCAACATCAAAGAGTTCAAACCCTACCTGATCTTGAGCGTCCCGGCACTGGCCAAGAATTTCAAAAAGAATATCGAACAAGGCATCCGTGCCCAGGGCAAGAATATAACCCGTTTGTTCGACTTCGCCCTCAAAGTGGCTTACATCTATAACGGAGACGGCGGAGAAGACAAGGGACGTGGTGCCCGATTCCTGCTGAAACCGCTCGTGAGCCTATTCGACCACGTACTTTTCACGAAAGTCCGCGAAAACTTCGGCGGACAATTGAAGTTCTTCATCGGCGGTGGCGCGTTGCTCGATAAAGACCTGCAAAAGTTCTACTACGCAATCGGACTTCCGATGTACCAAGGGTACGGACTGAGCGAAGCGACTCCCGTAATTTCCACCAACGGCCCACACCGGCATACCTTCGGCAGCAGCGGCGTGCTGGTTCGTCCACTCGACCTGAAAATATGCGATAACGACGGAAAAGAACTTCCGGCAGGCGAAAAGGGAGAGATCATCATACGGGGCGAGAATGTGATGGCCGGCTACTGGAAGAACCCTGTATCGACTGCCGAAACCATACGCGACGGATGGCTCTACACCGGAGATATGGGATATATGGGGCATGACGGCCTGCTCTACGTTCTCGGACGTTTCAAAAGTCTACTGATCGGTAGTGACGGGGAAAAATACAGTCCGGAAGGGATCGAGGAGGCACTCGTCGAACATTCTTCCTGCATCGACCAGCTGATCCTGTATAACAACCAGAGTCCCTATACCGTTGCCCTCGTCGTCCCAAACAAAGACCGGCTGAAGAAACATCTGGCACACCAACATCTCGATCTTTCATCCGATAAAGGACGTGAAGAGGCAATCCGGATCATCCAATCCCAGATAGACCGTTTCCGTAAGGGAGGCGACTTATCCGCCCTTTTCCCCGACCGTTGGCTGCCTTCAGCCTTTGCCATCCTGCCGGAACCATTCACCGAACAGAACGGCATGGTCAACAGCACAATGAAGATCGTCCGCGGGAAAATAGAAAAAGCATATGCCTCCCGCATCGACCATCTCTACACACCGGAAGGGAAGAATCCGATGAATGAAGAGAATAAGAAGGCATTAAATTGACAAAAACACCAATCGCCATATCATGCCATTAAACTAAATAACGATGATGCATGACAAAACTGTAACCGTCCACCATCGCCCTGGCTTTTGCTTTTTGGCAACAGTTCCAGCGATGGCGAACGGTCTATTCCTCTGTCACTGTATCACTGATTTCTTTTTACAGGTTAATATTCAACTTGTCTGATTAGTGATACATGCCCGTTTTCTCTATCACTACCCTATCACTTCTCTATCACTGACAATACACATGTCTCCCCATCCCTGCAAATCACTCGATTATTTTATGCAAAAAACGGCTGTAAAATAGGTAAAACTGGGCGGTTTTCATTGCCAGGCACGGTACTTTAGTTGCCGTACACCCCCATGTAGCCATCCTTAACACCCGGGTGTAGAGAGCCGGTACACCCGGGTGTTAAGGATGGCTACATGGGGGTGTTTACGGAATTATGTGCTTGTCTTTGCTAAAAAAAGAGAGGGCTTTTGTGGAATGAAGAACCGTATTTCGCCAATTTAATACCTATTATATTCGTTTTTACATTTGTTTATTCGATTATTTTATATGCTTTTTCAAAAGTAAAAGAAGATAGTATACTGGTTTTCAATCATATAATAAAATCACCATGTGTTTCAGAAGTGATAGAGGAGTGATAGAGAAAAACGTCCTGTATCACACCTCTGACGCTTGAATACCAATAACTATAACCTTTGTAGTGATAGAGTGATAAAGGATTTTTAGAATTGGAAGTAAATGAACGGTTGCACCCCGGCACTCTTGAACTGCACGACAACAAAAATCGCAATCGCCAGCATCACCGCCTGCACAAGCAAAGGAGAACGGGTGACGACTGCCTGCAAACCATTTTCTGCCGATTTCGGCATGAAATGCAGGATATACCCCACCACCATCAAGACGAACACACCTTTATAGCCCATCACAAACTGCGTAAAGACCTCCGGATGGAAATTCGTGAAAATCTGTGTCAGCATCTCACCTACCGTCTGCATCGAGTCGGCACGGAACAGCATCCAGCCGAAACACACCAGATGGAAAGTGACCAAGACACCTATCACTCTTCTCCAGGGTTTCATTTCCGATCCTAACGGTTTGAAACTGCTGAAATAGTTCATTACGAACTTATGGACAGCCAGTGCAACCCCATGCAGGGCACCCCAGAGGATAAAACTCACGGAAGCCCCGTGCCATAAACCACCCAGCAGCATCGTTATCAGCAAGTTGATATATGTCCGTATTTTCCCTTTCCGATTGCCTCCGAGTGAAATATACAAATAATCTTTCAACCAAGAAGAGAGCGAGATATGCCAACGTCGCCAGAATTCCGTAATGGTCGCCGACTGGTAAGGCGAATCGAAGTTCACGTTAAAACGGAAACCTAACAACAATGCAATCCCGATCGCCATATCCGAATAGCCGGAAAAATCGCAATAGATCTGCAAGGCATACCCATACACACCCAACAGATTTTCCACCCCTGTATAGAGCAAAGGAGCATCGAATATGCGGTCGACGAAGTTCAAGCTGATATAGTCGGATATGACGGTTTTCTTGAAGAGTCCGCACAAGACGAGGAACAGCCCCTCTCCGAACTCCGCCCGCGTAACAACCGGAGTCTTATAAATCTGAGGAATAAAATCGCGTGCCCGAACGATTGGACCGGCCACCAGCTGCGGGAAGAAGGAGACATAGAAAACATAGTCGATCCAACGCCGGAGGGGGTCTATCCTACCCCGGTACACATCAATCACGTAGCTGATGGTCTGGAAGGTAAAGAAGGAAATGCCGACCGGCAGAAATATATCCAAGGGCTGATAGGTAATGTTCTGCAACGAGGTATTCCCTAACTGATACCCCAACTCATGAGCAACGGCAGCCATGATCTCCCGTAGGAAATTGAAGTATTTGAAATATCCCAACAGCCCTAAGTCGATACACAGGCTCAAGACAACCCATGCTTTGCGCTTCCATCGGGAAGCCGTCTTGGCCATACACTGCGCAATGCAAAAATCGGATGTTGCGACAAACAGCAGAAGAAAGAAAAACAATCCGCTGCTCTTATAATAGAAGTAGATGGAAAACAACGTAACGTAAATGATACGCGTCAGCAAGTGCTTCCTGAGCGACATATAAATAATCAGGAAACCGATAAAAAGGAAGAAAAACAATCCGCTGCTGAAAAGTATCGGAGCATTCTGATGGTAGGTCAATATATCGCCAAGTTTGTCGAATGAGAGCTGAGACCAATATTCTCCCATTTTATTTATAAAATCATTCATCATCTTTTCTGATTTTCAACATTTGATTATAAGATTGCATTAGGGCACGATACAACAAAGTTCCTTGCTCACGATAGCCATCCTTTGTGAAATGAATACGGTCACGGCCCATCAGTTTTTCCTTACGCCATTTGGTGCAGGAGCTTTTCCCTCCCGTAGCGGCAAAGAGATCCCAGCAAGCTACGCCCTCTTCACGTGCCACCTTAACAATCGCCTTTGCAGCAAGTTGGGTATTCGAATTACGGACATACGTCCGTTTTTTATTGACATAAGTCCGCTTGTAGCATTCCGGCGGAGTGGTGAGCAGAATAGCCGTTTCAGGCATCTGTTTCTTGACGAGGGAAACGAACGCACGTATCTGTCCGCCAAATTCTTCCGAACGGAAGCGGCGGCCGAAAGTTTCGTTCGTACCCAACGAAATAATTAGCAAAGAAGGTTTCAACAGAGCCAACTGACGAACGTATGCTTCGTCTGTGTAATTGACATACATCGCCCCGTTCACGCCGACCGAATGGTAGAGGACCCCCGGATAACCGTTCGTCAGGCTGAAACCATAATAAACATTTTTGAAGTTGGAGGCCGGAAGCAGCTTATCCGTGCCTTGTTTCCGCCGGGTACTGTGCAGCTGCAACGTATCTACCGGATGAGAAATACGGAAGGTATCGGCCAAGACACCTGCGACAGCCGGAACCGTAGCCAAGGATGTCTGTATGGAATCTTTGAACGAACCGGCCGGCAACATAGGCATGGCTTTCTCCCCCCGGTAAAGAATCGCTTGATTGAAGGAATAGCCGGCCCCGTTGTTAGGCGCTATCCGAACGTCCAAATTGATGGAAGGAGAAACGGACTGGATGCCGATTCCCCCGATTCCAACAGGACATTTCTTATTGGCTTGGATACAGCGTCCCGTCACCCATTCGCGGACGGAAGAAGAGATGAAATAATCGTCCGGCTCATTCGTCTTGCTCAACTTGAAAGGGGCAATCCATCCACGTCCGGCATTTCCGAACTGCGCCTGCAAAAGACGCATCACTTTACCGGAATAATAACCGGCCTGTATGTGGGAATCACCTAAATGGACGATTGTCAATACGGTATCCTTCCCCGCTCCGAGCGAATCCAGTCCGTCAAAGAAGGATTGCAGCGAAGAGGGCGACTGGATCGAATCGACCTCCTTCCCGATCGAATAAATGCGGGAAGGGAGCGGGATCGTATCGAGGCTCCCCTGTTCCCACGCTTGACACGGGATCGCCAATTTTCCTTTCACTCCGGCAGAACTGGCGGCCATCAAAACCAGGCAAGCCGATAGACTACTGAGCCACTTTGTCTGCTTCATCATAAAACTCCTTTTCTAATAATATTGCCTTCAACAAGGCAGAAGCTATCTCTTTTCCTCCCCTGAAACTCAAATGGGTATAGTCTTTGCTGGCCCAATTGTTCTCCACGAAACGGATCATGCTGTTCTCTCCTCCCATCGCCCCGAAGACATTCCAGAAAGCGACTCCCGAACGGCGGGCCGCCTGCCGCTGTGCGTGCAGCAAGGCTAATACGGCAGGCATCGTTTCGAAGGTTCCGTCCACTTGTCGGCTCCTGTCCGAAACCCCCAGCATCAGGATATCGGCATCCGGAAAACAAACGCGCACGTGGCGTACGGCTTCTTCCATCCGCTTGGCATACCAGCCATACTGGAGGACACTGTCGCTGACGATATTCAACCCGTACTGCAAAACGACCAGATCATAGG
>DXRF01000053.1:0-3219 GCA_019411205.1 Parabacteroides sp.
CCTATAGAAATTATAAGTTCCCCATTAATAGCTATTATCGTTTAAATTGTTATCTTCGTCCCCGAATTAACTACAAATACTAAATATTCATGAAGAAAAAAAGTGTAACTTTATTGGTAGCGGCAACGCTTGCCAGCAGTGTATTATTCTCATCATGCATTGGATCATTTGGGTTGTCCAATAAGCTGTTGGATTGGAACAGAAACATTGACAGCAAGTTTGTAAACGAGTTGGTATTCGTCGCATTCTGGATTGTTCCGGTTTACGAAATCTCAGCATTAGCCGACATCTTGGTATTGAACTCGATTGAATTCTGGAGCGGAAGCAATCCTGTTGCAGATGCCGGTACGGTAAAAACAATCGAAACAAAAGACGGCACGTATGCCATCGAAACAAAGAAAGACGGCTATCACATCCAGAAAGAAGGAGAAGAGAAAGCGGTTGATCTGGTTTTCAATGAAACAGATAAAAGCTGGAACGTAGAAGCAAACGGCGAATCGACCAAACTGTTGAAATTCACAGGTGAAGACGAAGTTGTCATGTACCTTCCTGACGGAAAAGAAATGAATGTGGAATTGAACCAGGCAGGCGTGCTTGCTTTTAAACAGGTAGCTGAAGGTTATTCTTTCTACGCTGCAAGATAAATAAAGATGAAAGGTGAAAGTTAAAGATGTACTATTACTTTCACCTTTCATCTCTCTACTGACTAAGTCTAATCTAAATTAAAAATGCATATGAAATACATGATCAAACAAACGATGCTCACAGGAGCATTGAGTTGCTTCCTTCTGGGTACCGCTTTGGCAGACAATGCGACAAACCAGCCTGCGAAGCCTTACTGGCAGGACATCCAGGTCGTTGCCGTTAACAAAGAGGCCCCTCGCTCCTCTTTTATGAGTTATGGAGACCGTGCCACAGCTCTCACTTCCCGATATGAAAAAAGTCCTTTCTATTCGTTACTGAACGGCACATGGAAATTCTATTTCGTAAATTCATACAAAGATCTTCCTGCCAACATCACAGATCCTTCCGTCAGCACTTCCGATTGGGATGACATCACCGTTCCGGGAAACTGGGAGGTTCAGGGACATGGTACCGCCATCTATACGAACCACGGATATGAATTCAAACCACGTAACCCGCAACCTCCACTGTTGCCGGAAGCGAATCCGGTTGGTGTTTACCGCCGCGACTTCGAGGTTCCTGCCGGTTGGGACGGACGTGACGTATATCTACACATCGCCGGAGCCAAATCAGGCTTATATGTTTATGTAAACGGCAAAGAAGTAGGCTATAGCGAAGATTCCAAGAATCCAGCCGAATTCCTAATCAACAAATACCTGCAACCGGGCAAGAACGTACTGACGCTGAAAATCTTCCGTTGGAGCACAGGTTCCTATTTGGAATGCCAGGACTTTTGGCGTCTGAGCGGTATCGAACGCGACGTCTATCTATGGTCACAGCCCAAGATCGCCATCAATGACTACCGCATTGTTTCCACACTCGACGACACCTACAAAAACGGTATCTTCAGTCTCGCAATGGACATCAAGAATCATTCCGACAAGGTTAAGAACATCGACGTCACATACGAATTATTGGATGCAAAAGGCAATGTGGCTGCAACAGCCGAGAACCAGCTGTGGGTAAGTCCGAACACGATTGCCACGACTTCGTTCGAAAAGACACTGGACAATGTGGAAACCTGGAACGCGGAACATCCGAACCTCTACAAGCTGTTGATGACAATCAAGGAAGACGGCAAGGTGACGGAAGTAATCCCACAGAATGTCGGTTTCCGCCGTATCGAAATCAAAGAGATCGACCAGATCGCCGGTAACGGCAAACCGTACACCGTCCTGCTGTTCAACGGACAGCCGATCAAGTTCAAGGGCGTAAACGTCCACGAACACAACCCGCAGACCGGACATTACGTGACAGAAGAGCTGATGCGCAAGGACTTCGAAATCATGAAGAAGAACAACATCAACTCCGTTCGCTTGTGCCACTATCCGCAGGACCGCAGGTTCTACGAGCTTTGTGACGAATATGGATTGTATGTTTACGACGAAGCCAATATCGAATCACACGGTATGTACTACAACCTGCGCAAAGGCGGCACGTTAGGTAACAACCCGGAATGGCTGAAACCGCACATGGATCGTACAGTCAACATGTACGAACGCAACAAAAACCATCCGTCCGTGACAATCTGGTCATTAGGTAATGAAGCCGGAAACGGTTACAACTTCTACCAGACTTACCTATATCTAAAGAATAAAGACAAAGGCCTGATGAACCGTCCGGTCAACTACGAACGTGCCCTTTGGGAATGGAATAGTGATATGTATGTACCGCAATATCCAAGTGCCGGATGGCTGGAAGAGATCGGTGCACAAGGCAGCGACCGCCCGGTCGCACCGTCCGAATATGCCCATGCGATGGGTAACTCAACCGGTAACCTGTGGGGACAATGGCAAGCCATCTACAAATATCCGAACCTGCAAGGCGGTTGGATATGGGATTGGGTAGACCAGGGTATCCTTACCAAGGATGAAAACGGAAAAGAGTTTTACGCTTACGGCGGTGACTTCGGTAAAGATATGCCGAGCGACGGCAATTTCCTTTGCAACGGCTTGGTCAACCCGGATCGCACCCCCCATCCGAGCATGGCCGAAGTGAAGTTCACGCATCAGAACGTCGGTTTCGAAGCAATAGATGCGGCTAACGGCGTGTTCAAGATCACCAACCGCTTCTATTTCACGAACCTGAAGGACTATATGTTTACTTATACCATAAAAGCAAACAACAAGATCATCAAGAGCAACAAGATGTCACTCGACCTGGCTCCGCAGGCTTCACAGGAAATCACAGTTCCCGTAGCCAGCCTAAAACCGCAGGCAGGTGTTGACTATTTAGTTGACTTCGTCGTTACAACCGTAAAGGAAGAAGGTCTTGTTCCTGCCGGTCACGACATCGCACTGGGCCAGTTCCGTCTGCCTGTCGAAGCAGACAAGACGGCTTATAAGACCAGTGGTCCTAAACTGACCGTATCGGAAGAAGGAGACAACGTGAAAGTCACTTCCTCGAAAGTAAACTTCGTATTCGACAAGAAAGCCGGCGTCGTCACCTCTTACAAGGTGGGCAACACGGAATACTTTAACGAAGGTTTCGGCATCCAACCGAATTTCTGGCGTGCTCCGAACGACAACGATTACG
>DXRF01000053.1:3229-14191 GCA_019411205.1 Parabacteroides sp.
GAAATCTGGGAAATCTCAAGTCGTAACTTCAACGTGACAAGCGCTTCCGCTGAAATCGTAGACGGCAATGCAATCGTGAAGGTCGACTACAAACTGCCGGCCGGCAACCAGTTCGTCATCACTTATAAAATCTATCCCGATGGCATCATGAATGTGGCTACACTTTTCACTCCGGCTCATTTGGATGGAAAGAAGATCGAGATATCGGAAGCGACTGCAACCGCCACCTTCTCTCCGGGCCGCGAAAACATGAGCGAACGCGACAAGATGGTCGTTCCACGTATCGGCGTACGTTTCCGCCTGCCCGCAACGATGGACCAACTGGAATACTTCGGTCGCGGTCCGTTGGAAAACTATTGGGACCGCAAGGCCGGTTACATGATCGGACAGTATAAGAGCACGGCAGAAGAACAGTATTTCCCTTATGTCCGTCCGCAGGAAAACGGCCACCACTGCGATACCCGTTGGATTTCATTGGGTGGTAAAGGTAAGAACCTGTTGATTGTTGCAGACGACGAGATGGAATTCAACGCAATGCGTAACTCCGTCGAAGACTTCGATGCCGGCAAGGCAACCCACCGTCCGTACCAGTGGAATAACTTTACACCGGAAGAGATTGCCAACCGTCCGGAAATCGGGCCGTACGACAAACCTCGCCAGACACATATCAACGACATCACACCTCGCAACTTCGTTGAAGTATGCGTAGACCTGAAACAGCAGGGATTGGCCGGCTACGACAGTTGGTATTCACGTCCGGAACCGGAACACACTTTACCGGCAGACCAGGAATACAAATGGGGCTTCACACTGATCCCCGGTGCTAATGCCAACAGTGCACAAAAGAAAGCGGGTTACAGCTACAAATAAGCAATCCGGTTTTACATACAACTAAAAAAGCGGCTGCCCTATTTCCGGGCAACCGCTTTTTTCATATCAGGCATATTTCTTATCCGCGTTATTTGCGTCTTCCACATCAATATCATATTTGATTTATCATTGGTCGGATGCGAACCACAAATGATGATACCTGTCGTTTTTCAAAAAGTAGGGCCGGACTTTATTCAGCCCGGCCCTTCATAAACTTATTCAGTAATTATCGATTCTACTTAGCGTAACTTACTGCACGAGTCTCACGGATCACCGTGATCTTCACCTGACCCGGATAGGTCATTTCGTCCTGGATCCTCTTTGCGATTTCGGTTGACAGGTTTTCGGTATCCTTATCATCGATCTTGTCAGCCCCGACAATCACACGGAGCTCACGACCGGCCTGGATAGCGTATGTCTTCACTACGCCCGGATAAGAAAGAGCTAACTGTTCCAGATCATTCAGACGCTTGATGTAAGCCTCGACGATCTCACGGCGGGCTCCCGGACGTGCACCCGAAATAGCATCACAAACCTGTACGATCGGAGCAAGCAGCGTTTGCATTTCCACTTCGTCATGGTGAGCACCTACAGCATTACAGATATCCGGTTTCTCTTTATATTTCTCGCAAAGCTTCATACCTAAGATTGCGTGTGGCAATTCCGGCTCGTCATCAGGCACTTTACCTATATCGTGCAACAGTCCGGCACGTTTTGCCTTTTTCGGGTTCAATCCCAGTTCAGATGCCATCACAGCACATAAATTCGCCGTTTCACGCGCATGCTGCAACAGGTTCTGACCATAAGAAGAACGATATTTCATCTTACCGATCATACGGATCAGTTCAGGATGCAAGCCATGGACACCGAGATCGATAACGGTACGCTTACCGGTTTCCACCACTTCGTCTTCAACTTGCTTTCTCACTTTCGTTACCACTTCCTCGATACGTGCCGGGTGGATACGTCCGTCCTGTACCAACTGGTGCAAAGCCAGACGAGCTATTTCACGACGGACCGGATCAAAACCGGACAACACGATTGCTTCAGGCGTATCGTCAACCACGATCTCAATGCCGGTTGCTGCTTCCAACGCCCGGATGTTACGCCCTTCACGACCGATGATACGGCCTTTGATCTCGTCTGATTCGATATGGAAGACTGTAATCGAATTCTCGATTGCCGTTTCGGTAGCCACACGCTGTATGGACTGGATAACGATTTTCTTCGCCTCCTTGTTGGCTGTCATCTTTGCCTCTTCCATGATTTCATTGATGTAGGAAGTAGCTTCTGACTTGGCTTCATCTTTCAAGGACTCGATCAAACGTTCCTTCGCCTCTTCGGCAGAAAGCCCGGACAAAGTTTCCAGATGTTCGATTTCACGCTGGTGAAGTTTCTCCAGATCCTGTTTCTTCTTATCGACTAACTCCAGTTGGGTTGCCAGATTCTCCTTCACGGCATCTACTTCGCTATTCTTGCGTTGCAGTTCTTCCTGACGTTGGTTCAAATTCAACTCACGTTGTTTCAACTTAGCCTCTACAGACTGTATCTTTGAATTACGGGCGGACACCTGTTTCTCCAGGTCCGCTTTCAAATGAAGAAACTTCTCTTTTACTTCGAGCAGCTTCTTCTGCTTCATTACTTCCGACTCCTTTTCAGCCTCGCGTATCACAGCGTCATACCTTGACCTCATAAGGACTCTCATCACAAACCACACGAGCAAACCTCCGACAATGAAGGTCACAAGTGCTATGATTATAGTCATACCCATTTTACTTATAGTTTAAATTCTGTTATATATTATACAAAAAAAGCACTGCCTTACATGGATACACCCATGCAAAGTAGTGCGGAAACGCATCTTCTTTATTCTTACAACTATTTATCCTTCAGGTAACTTTCCAGTTCATCGGTCAGTTCCTGTATCTTTTCAGTAAAGGGACTTGTGTCATTCTTATCCTCCAACTTCAAGTTTTCCACCGATAGCTGAAAGGTTACCATGGCTAACAAATCTTTTACATCCACGTCGGAATATTTCTTCCGGTACTGGTCCATTTTCTTCCTGATTTGCCGGACAGCCTCACGGGCTACCTGCTCCTCACTCCGGTTGATCCTGATACCATAACTTTTACCGGCTATCTCTACATGTATAAGAAATTTATCGTCCATCGCCTCTATTCGTTTAATAGTGCAATGCACTTGTCTACTTCCCGCACTAACTTCGATAACCTCATCCTGGCACTTTTCATTTCTCCCTCGTTGACAGAAACAACCCGTGCAGTCAGCATGTTATCGCATTTGGCATTCAACTCTTCGATCGTCTTCATTGCCTGCAGAAGTTCTCCTTCTTTCTGTACTAAAAAACCTTCAAGCTCGTTGATTTTCTGCTTTTGCCTATCGCAAAGTTCCATCAAATCACGAACCCTAACATCAAATACAGCCAACAATCTTTTATGATCTTCGGTCATTTCACACCAAATTCTACACAAAAGTAAAGGATAGAATTGAATAAAACAACGAATCGGTTTGTTTTTTTGACAGAAAACGTCCAGATACACAAAAGGCCGTTCAAACTAAAATCCGAACAGCCCTCCTTCCAATAGATTCAGCTACGCTATATTTATACTAACGCAACGTACAATTCACCCTCGACGTTTTCGAAAACCAATTTGCCTTCTTTTGCTAACCAACCAAAAGCAGCATACATATCTTTTTCCGCTTTAATCTTAGTCGCTTTCTTTACTGCCTTAACACTCATTTTACCGCCTTCATTCAATGCGTTCCAAACAAGGCCGGCGTTTGTTCCAATCAATTCGATCATGTTTCTTTTTGTTTTGTTAATCGTTAACAGGGGCAAATTTATAGATTAATCGATTAAAACAAAAGGATATAGATGTTTTTTAGCATAAAAACAGGTGCTTTTTATACTTTATAAGCATAATTAACACTACTATAACACAATTATAGTGTTATTTTCGTCCTATCCTTAACCGTGACAAGTTCCGCCTCCATGTTTATGGCTGAAACATATTTGCTTAATAAGCCCACGGCATACTTCCCCGCCGACTCCAGGCCATCCAATCCGGAATAACCATTTATAATCATTAACAGGTGAGTGGTATCCAATCCTATTTTTGTCCGTTCCTCGTCGCTGGTCGGAGTTCCAACCCCGCCGACCGCATCCCGGTAGACAGGCAGCCCTGCAATATTCAATTCTCCACGCCCGATTCCATGATAAATTTCACCTTCCCTGCCGACTCCCAGCACCAGACTGCCACCGACAATCTTATCCGCATCGAAGCCTCCGATGGAATATCCGCTACGGATAGAAACCAAATTGATGAGATCGACCAGCGTATCGACCTTATAAAGGGGTAATTCACGAAGAATGCGCCGCCGCAACGCTTCAGAAGAAGGGCGATAACGGTTCGGATCTTTTCCCAGACGCTTATAGGCCTGGCGGGTAGCCTGTATAGGGAGCCATTTGTTGATTTGTTCCAGTTTGACTGTTTCCCGGACCGCTTTTTCTTCGTCCGCGATCTCCTGCCAAAGCCTTTCGTCCGGTTCCGAATTGCAAACATCACAAGCCAGGACCAAAACATGCAAATCCGGACAGACTGTAGCTACTTCTTCAGAAATTGAAATACGCAACATAGGGGGAATTTATGATTTATGATTTATGATTTATGATTTATAAAACTATAAATTGTTATTTGTCGGTTGCTTGCTGTTTAACTATGATACCGGACAAGATACGTCCGCTCTTGATTCCCAGACGGCGGGCGGAGAAGAACTCGTCGGGATGGGTGTAGGTACAGATGCCGGCAAGTTCGATATTTCCGGCCGGAAGGCCTTCTGACAATAATTGCAGACGGTTGGCCTCCCATAAATCGATATGGGCTTTTCCGGTATCGGCATTACGCTTCAAGATACGCGGCATTTCAAAACCAGCCTCCCGAAAGGCATCGACAACCTCTTCTCCGACTTCGAAGGCATCCGGACCGATGGAAGGGGCAATGCCGGCTTTCATGAGACGAGGATCGGCTCCATATTCATCCATGAGGAAACGAACGGTTTTCTCGGTAATCCGCAGTACAGTACCCCGCCAACCAGCATGAACGGCCGCTACCGCCCTCACATCGGGAGCGTACAGCAAGACAGGGACACAATCGGCTGTCGAGACGGCGATACAAACGTCCGGCACATTCGTCACCAAGGCATCTGCACCGTGCATATAAAGCCGCTGTTCTTCCACTGGAAGGGAAAGAAAAAAAGGTTCGATCGAACGGATCTCCGCCCCATGAACCTGGAAAGGTGCAAAGATACGTTCGGGAGGGATTCCGATCGCATCCGAAAGAAGTTTCCGGTTTGCCCGGACGGCTTCCGGATTGTCTCCACTGTATTCGCCGGGGTTAAAGGAGGCATACGCATCTTCACTCACACCTCCCTGGCGGGTTGTCACAAAATGAGAGATGTTGCAATCCTCGCCCAATGCGGGAAATTGCAACATCTTCACTTTATCATTTGGAAGTATCTTCATCTTCTTCGTCGTCCCAATCTTCATAATCTTCATACTCTTCATCATCGGGATCATCCTCATCAAGAGGAATGATAAAATCGTCATCATCAAGTGAAAGCGCGCCGACATCGATGTTCTTATGTACAATACGCTCTACCTCGTGGAATGTTTCCTTGTTCAATTCCTTCCACAGCAGGTCTTTCAACTCAACGATTCCCTTTCCGGCAACGGAAGAGATAAATACATAAGGAACACCCTCCGGCAGATCTTCGGACAACGCCTCAATCAACTCCTCATCCAGCATATCGCTCTTGGTGATAGCCAGGACACGGCTTTTGCCCTGCAAATCCGGGTTATACTTGACCAGCTCACCCAAAAGGATTTCGTATTCCTTCTTGATGTCATCCGCATCGGCCGGCACCATAAACAGGAGCAACGAGTTGCGTTCGATATGGCGCAAGAACCGTAATCCCAACCCTTTGCCTTCGCTCGCACCTTCGATAATACCTGGAATATCGGCCATGACGAACGACCGGTTGTCACGATAGCTTACGATACCCAGGTTCGGTTCGAGCGTCGTAAACGGATAATTGGCGATCTTCGGTTTGGCCGCCGAAACAACAGACAGCAACGTCGACTTTCCGGCATTCGGGAAACCGACCAGGCCAACATCGGCCAGCAGCTTCAATTGCAGGATCACCATACGTTCCTGCGCCGGTTCGCCGGGTTGTGCATAGCGGGGAGCCTGGTTGGTCGACGTCTTGAAATGGCAGTTACCCAATCCTCCACGTCCGCCTTTCAGCAGCATTACCTTCTGACCGTCTTCGGTCACATCACAGATAAACTCGCCCGTATCGGCATCATACACGACTGTCCCGCAAGGAACCTCTATCACACGGTCTTCACCGTCTTTCCCGAAACTGCGTTTGGCACCGCCACCTTCACCATTCGTCGCCATGATATGACGTTCATACTTCAGGTGGAGAAGCGTCCAGTAATTCCGGTTCCCACGAAGATACACATGGCCTCCTCTCCCTCCATCGCCCCCGTCGGGACCTCCTTTCGGAATGTATTTCTCGCGGCGAAAGTGAGAAGACCCTCTCCCACCCTTACCAGAGCGGCAATAGATCTTTACATAATCTACAAAGTTTGATTCAGCCATTTTTACTTTTTTATTTATGACTTGTGATTTATGATTTATAATAACAACCTATACCGCTTGTCGCTATAAATCATAAATCACAAATCTTATTTACAAACTATTTACAGCTTCTTTGATACGACCAAAGATTTCTTCAATTGTACCCATACCTTTGATGGCAACATGTTTGCCTTCACCGATATAGTAATCAGCCAGAGGAGCGGTCTGTTTGTGATAAACATCCAGTCTTGACTTGATTGTTTCCAGATTGTCATCCGAACGGCCTGAAACCTTACCGCGTTCCAACAGGCGGTTGATCAGTTCTTCTTCTTCTACCTGAAGGTTCAGCATAACGGAAACATCGGTTCCACGTTTATTCAACATTTCTTTCAGTGCCTTAGCCTGCGGGATCGTACGGGGGAAACCGTCGAAGATAACGCCCTTGGAGTTCACCTTGCTGTCCAAAACCTTGGCCAACATGTCAACGATCAGTTCATCCGGAACCAACTGTCCTTTTTCGATGTAATCTTTAGCAATCTTTCCCAACTCTGTCTCGTTCTTCATTTCAGAACGCAAGACATCACCTGTAGAGATATGGTCCAAACCATATTCTTTAATAATCAATTCGCTCTGTGTTCCCTTTCCTGAACCGGGAGCACCAAAAATAACAATGTTCAACATAACAAAGTAAACTTTTTAAATTGACAATTGACAATTGAGAATTGACAATCACCTGCCAATCTCAAGCGCCCATCGTCTCCTTTTCTATAAATTTAATGTAACCAATTTCTTCTCCAAACTGGCAATTTCCAATTCTCAATTGCCAATTATCTTATATATATTCCGATAGCCCCGTCCCAGCTCATCATAATCCAGTCCGTAACCGACAATGAAGTCACTCGGAATCCGGATGCCGACATAATCAGGCTTCAGATCGCACTTCAACGAATCAGGCTTGAACAGCATAGTCGCCAGCTTAACATCGGCCGCACCGTCCTTGCGAAGCTTGTCCATCACATACTGCATCGTAAAGCCGGTATCGATAATATCCTCGATCAAGATCAAAGTTCTCCCTTTCACATCGGCCTGCACCGGCATAATCTCACGAACCACACCGGTCGTACTGGTCCCCTTATAGGAAGAATAGCGGGCAAAAGTGATTTCATACGGTTCGTTCAACTGGCGCATCAGCTCCGCTGTGAACATAAAAGCACCGTTCAGAATGCCTACGAACAACGGATGCGTGCCTTTCACATCGGCACGAATACGTTCCGCCACTTTTCCTATCGCTTCTTTTATCTCCTCTTCCGGGATAAAGAGTTCAAATTCTTTGTCTTTTAATCGGATTCTATCCATATTCCGTCTGATTTTCGAGGGGACAAATGTACAACTTTTTCGGGTAAGCACAAAAGTGGATTTTCATTTTCTGCTTTCTGCCAAAATATTGTTCTCCACAGTCTACCTGCCGGCTTCACTTTCTCACGCAACGAAAAGTCTGCCCGAAAAACCGACAGGTTCCCGGCAACACCGAAAACAAAATACACTTACCTATAATTAATATTAGTCTATCTCAGAACTTTTCACTATTTTCGCACCAATATTTTAAATGAATGTAAAAAGATGCGACTATGATACAGAGGTCTGTTTTAGCGTTGTTTATTGTATTGTTATTCAGTAGTAATCGAACAGAAGCACAAGATGTAAATATCATTAGCGGAAACCAGTTAAACCAACCGGTTCAGACTGCTACCCCCGACACGTTTCCTTTATTAGACTTGGAAGAAACGGAACTGGATAAAATTCCTGACCTCAGGGCACAGTTCGAGAAACTCAACAGCAGTTACTCCTCTCCCGCTACACCGAGTGAGAACTTGCTCCGCTTCTTAAAGAAAGACGAGATCGAGTTATCGCCGGAAGCACAATACTGGGTAAATTGGGTACGCGACCCGTCTACCATCATCAGCCCGTGGGTCACCTTGCGGGATACGACCATCGTCAACCCTCTGTTCACCCCGATCCTGTTCAAGGGAGGACTTATTCCGGAAGACCTGCAACTGTATGATAAGGACTTTATTGCTAAACAACGTCCCAGCTTTCCATTGTTCGAACCGGACACGACTTTGTTTCAAGACGAAATACTAAAGAACAAGCTGCAGAATACCGCATATAATTATGTACGTAAGAACTATCCGGAATACTTCCGCTATTCGGAACGCGACCTGCCGACCGACGTCGTTCAAACGCATGTCATCAAGAAAGCGACATACGAACCGGAACTGATCAGGATAGAAAACGATCCGAACGCTTTCAGTGACGTGGATGCTCCGGTCAAGTTCATCCCGGAACGCCGTTATTGGGTTTCCCATTTCGAAAGTGCCATTCAGTTTGCACAGAATTACATCTCTCCGAACTGGCACAAGGGAGGTGTGAGCACTTTGAACCTGACCAACCGCCAGTATTTCGTATACAACTATAACAAAGACAAAGTCCAGTTTACCAACGAACTGGAATGGAAAACGAACGTCTATACGGCTCCCAAGGATACGTTGCGCGATTATAAGATCGGTGATGACGTGTTGCGCCTTCACAGCAATATCGGTTACAAAGCATTCAACAAATGGTTCTATACCTTCGATGCGACATTCCAGACACAGCTGTTCAGCAATTATGCGGAAAACACGAACAATAAACTTGCCGGTTTCTTATCGCCGTTCAACATCAACCTCGGTATCGGTATGAAATACGACTTGAACAAGACATTCCCCAACAGACGTCATAAAAAACTGACCCTGTCTGCCAACCTGGCTCCGCTCTCATATACATTCATGTACAGTACGGACAAGGACATAGATTTGGGCCGTCACGGTTTCAAAAAGAATGAAGCCACGGATAAATACAACTACAAGCTCAGCCAGTTCGGTTCCACGATCAATGCAACCATGACATTCCAGTTCAACCGGAATGTCAGCTGGTATTCACGTTTTTATTATTTCACCAGCTACGACCGTATGTTGGGTGAATTTGAAAACCGCCTGACAATGGCCATCAGCCGTTTCTTCTCTACGACCATATCATTGAACCTCCGGTACGATGACGCTGTGGAAAAGAAAGAAGATTTCGACAGTTATCTTCAGATCAACGAGCTGTTAAGCTTCGGGTTTAATTACAAATGGTAAGACAAAGTCGATTATTTCCATAATAAACTTTGTTAATCGTGACATAATTTCCAAATAATACGTACTTTTGCCTCGGTTTTGCAATGTCGAGATTACAAATATGAGCGAAAGTATCAATCACAATGGGGTTATAGAGAAGATCGACGACGGTACGGTCTACGTCAGGATCATCCAACAATCGGCTTGCTCCGGATGCCATGCGAAAAGCATGTGTACGGCATCCGAGAGTAAAGAGAAGATCATCGAGGTTCCTGATAACTCCGGTAAATTCCATATAAACGAAGAAGTCCAGCTATGCGGACAAAGTTCACTGGGGCTGCAGGCCGTACTTCTCGCATTCGTATTTCCGCTGATAATAGTTTTTGCGGCTATTGTAACAGGTACAAGTATGCAATGGGAAGAAACCACAAGCGGGTTAACCGGATTACTGCTCTTAGTTCCTTATTATTGCATATTATACTTTTTACGCGACAAACTGAAAAAGCGATTCATATTTACTTTGAAAAAACTTAATTGACAAACATATCATGATTTTAATTGCCGTTATTTCATTAGGAGCGATTGGAGCCATCGGCGCAGTTTTTCTATACGCCGCCTCCAAGAAGTTTGAAGTATACGAAGATCCTCGTATCGCACAAGTCCAGGAGGTCCTGCCTGGAGCCAATTGCGGAGGTTGTGGATACCCCGGATGCGGTGGTTTTGCTACGGCTTGTGTAAAGGCCGACACGTTGGACGGCCTGTTATGTCCCGTTGGCGGAGCACCGGTAATGGGCAAAGTAGCCACCATCCTCGGAAAAGAAGCAGCCAGCGCAGAACCGATGGTAGCCGTTGTCCGCTGCAACGGGACCTGTGCCGCCCGTCCGCGTACGAACCAATACGACGGTGTGCAGAGCTGTGCGATTGCTTCTACCCTGTATGGCGGAGAGACCGGCTGTTCATTCGGTTGCTTAGGCTATGGCGACTGTGTGGCTGCATGTAACTTCGACGCCATCCACATCAACCCCGAGACCGGGCTTCCGGAAGTGGACGAAGACAAATGTACTTCATGTGGAGCTTGCGTAAAAGCTTGCCCGAAAAACATCATCGAACTGCGTAAGAAAGGCCCCAAATCTCGCCGCGTCTTCGTCAGCTGTGTAAACAAAGACAAAGGTGGAGTAGCCAAAAAAGCATGTGCCAATGCCTGTATCGGTTGCGGCAAATGTGCAAAGGAATGCCCGTTCGAAGCAATTACAGTGGAAAACAACGTGGCCTACATC
>DXRF01000054.1 GCA_019411205.1 Parabacteroides sp.
TTTGCCAATTGATATCATTCTTTACATTGGCACATTGGCTCATTATTTACTCATCGATCGAACCTCTGACAATACCGCGCTGGGATGATTTAATGAAGTTCAGGATCAGATCCCGTTCTTCGCTGGGCTCGTATTCGGTTTCGATGGCTTTCAAGGCTTCCGTATTGTTGAGGCCGCGTGTGTAAAGCGTACGGTAGATATCCTGGATCAGGAATACCTGGCTGTTGGTAAATCCACGACGGCGTAATCCTACGATGTTGATACCGCAGTATACGATCGGATCGCGTCCGATCAGGGTATAAGGAGGAATATCTTTGCCGATCCGGGAACCACCCTGTACCATGACATGCTTGGATATACGGGAGAACTGGTGAACCAGGCTACCGCCGCTAACAATGGCGAAGTCATCGATCTCTACTTCTCCGGCTATCTGTGAAGCGTTGCCGATAATGATGTTGTCTTTCAACAGGCAATCATGGGCAATATGGGAATAGGCCATAATCAGGCAATTGTTTCCGACAATGGTTTTGCCTTTGGAGGCTGTACCGCGGTTGACGGTCACGCATTCGCGGAGAATGGTGTTGTTTCCGATTTCGGCAGTTGTAATTTCTCCTTTAAATTTCAGGTCTTGAGGGATGCCGGCAATAACAGCTCCGGGAAATACCTGGCAATTGTTGCCGATCCGGGCACCGTCTAAAATAGTTGCATGTGAATAGATACGACAGTTGTCACCGATTACGACATCTTTTTCGATTACAGCAAAGGGATCGACTGTTGTATTCTGACCGATTTTAGCTTCGGGATGAACGACTGCTAAAGGGGATATGTTCATAATGATTTATTATTTATTATTTATGATTTCGGATGTATGGTTTATCGTATCATGTCGGTTACCATAAGTCATACATCTGAAATCATAAATCATTGATTTATTTATTCTTTACGATTTGTGCCATAAACTCAGCTTCGCTGACCAGCTTATCGCCTACGAATACATATCCTTTCATGGTTGAAATACCACGACGGATGGGAGCCAGCAACTCCAAACGGAGGATCAGCGTATCGCCCGGAACGACTTTCTGGCGGAACTTAACGCCGTCGATCTTCATGAAATAAGTGGAATAGCGTTCCGGTTCGTCTACCGAATTCAGAACGAGCAATCCACCGGTCTGGGCCATCGCTTCAACTTGCAGTACGCCCGGCATAACCGGTTCCTGGGGAAAATGACCTGTAAAGAAAGGTTCGTTGCTCGTGATGTTTTTCACACCTACGATATAGTTGCCGCCGATTTCGATGATCTTGTCAACCAACAGGAACGGGTAACGATGCGGGAGCAGTTCGCGGATACGGTTGATATCCATAACCGGAGTGCTGTTCGGATCATAGACGGGAGCCTGAACTTCGTTCAGTTTGATATCCTTGCGGATCATGCGTGCCAACTGGTTGTTGATCTTATGTCCCGGACGGGTAGCGATTACGCGGCCCCGGATTGGTTTGCCGATCAATGCCAGGTCACCGATCACATCGATCAGCTTGTGACGTGCCGGCTCGTTGTCGAATACCAGCGGTTTATTGTTGATGTAGCCCAGGTCTTGTACGTCCTTATGCGGGATAGACAGCTTGTCGGCCAGATTGTCGAGCACCTCCTGCGATACTTTCTGGTCATAGATGACGATCGCATTGTCGAGGTCACCACCTTTGATCAGGTTATTCTGTAACAGCATCTCTACTTCGCGGACAAACACGAATGTACGGGAAGCAGCCAATTCTGTCGGGAATTCACTCAGGTCGTTCAGTGTGGCGAACTGGTTGGAAAGCACTGGTGAATTGAAAGAAATCAGTACATTGACGCTAAACTTGTCGTCCGGCAGGATAATGAGGGATGAACCTGTTTCTTCATCCTTGACTTCAATCTTGTGCTTTACGATATAGTAATCTTTCGGTGCGTTTTGCTCTACGACACCGGCTTTCTGAATCTCTTCACTGAAAAAACGGGAACTGCCGTCGAGAATCGGAAATTCGGGTGCGTTCACCTCTATCAGGCAGTTATCTATTTCGTAGGCATATAAAGCTGCCATCGCGTGTTCAATGGTACTTACCTGGATACCGTTTTTGGAAAGTACGGTCCCTCTCTGGGTTCCGGCAACGTTTTCAGCAACGGCATCGATTACAGGTTCTCCTTCCAGGTCAACACGTTTGATTTTATATCCATGATTTTCGGGTGCAGGATGGAAAGTAATCTGGATATCCAAACCTGTATGCAACCCTTTTCCTTGCATAGAGAAACTCGTGGCAAGCGTCTTCTGTTTCTGCATACGATCTATATGATTTATGATTTATAATTTATGATTTGTTCATTGGCAATTGCGCGCATTGTCAACAGCCAATTTAAGTCGTTCTATCTCACGTTGCATCTGTCCCATCTGGCGATACATATCCGGCAGGCGGTTGAAGATTGCGCTGGAGCGCATAAACGCCTTTGCGTTGATAGCCGGAGCACCTAACAGGGTAGCCGGTTCTTTTACATCGCTGATCACGCCGCATTGTGCACCGAATACCACATGGTCCGCCACATGGATATGGCCGGATAATCCGGCCTGGCCTCCAAACATGCAATGGCTGCCGATCTTTACGGACCCCGCAATGCCCACCTGGGCTGCCATGACCGTGTTTTCGCCGACTTCCACGTTGTGGGCAATCTGTACCAGATTGTCCAGTTTGACACCCCGGCGGATGATGGTAGAGTCCATCACGGCACGGTCTATCGTGGTATTGGCTCCGATTTCGACATCGTCTTCCAATACGACATTTCCCAATTGGGGGATCTTCTTGTAGTTATCGCCTTCGGGAGCGAAGCCGAAACCATCCGACCCGATCACGCTTCCGGCGTGCAGAATGCAGTTGTTGCCGATTACGCAGCCGTTGTAGATGGTTGCATGTGGATAGATTGTACAGTTATCGCCAATGGTCACATGGTCGCCGATATAAGCGTGTGGATAAATGCGGCTGTTCTTGCCGATCTTCACGTCTTCGCCAATGTAGGCGAAGTTGCCGACATAACATCCTTCGCCGACCGTTGCCGAGCCGGCGATGAACGCCGTAGCGTCTATACCCGCTTTCTTGACATTGGCCTGTTCCACCATATTCAACAGTATGGCGAGCGAAGCATAAGCATTGGCAACCTTGACCAATGTGGCTTTTACCGGTTCGGCGGGAGTGAAATCATTGTTTACTAAAACAATGCTTGCTTCAGTTTTGTAGATAAAATGTTCATATTTGGGGTTTGCCAGGAAGGTCAATGTCCCCGGTTTACCTTCTTCTATCTTTGAGAAGTTGTTGACTTTCACTTCAGGGTCGCCTTCGACGGTTCCACCTAAAACGCTCGCTATTTGTTGGGCTGAAAACTCCATTACTTAATCTTATTATATGTATTTCAAATGCAACTGCCCGGACTTGCTTCAAGGCAGTTTGCAAAAATGGTGAAAATTATTGGGATAGCCTATGCTTTGCAGGGAATAATTCCTTTATCGTGCAGATATTCTGCCATTTCGCGTTGTACGGCCTGGGCTGCTTCACGCGCTGCGGCGGCAAAATTCTCCGTTTTGTCTGCATATATGATCGCACGGGAGGAGTTTACCAGCAGTCCGCACTGGTCGTTCATGCCGTAACGGGCCACTTCGGCGAGGCTTCCGCCCTGTGCACCTACGCCCGGAACCAGCAGGAAGTGGTTGGGAGCGTGTTTGCGGATATCCAGGAACATCTTTCCCTGGGTAGCGCCTACCACATACATCATCTGTTCGTCCGTAGCCCAATCCTGCGACTTTTTCAATACTTTTTCGAATAGCCGTTCGCCGTTGGCATCTTCCGTCAACTGGAAATCGTGCGAGCCTTTGTTGGAGGTCAGCGCCAGCAGGATCACCCAGGCTTCCGGGTAGATCAGGAACGGTTTCACGCTGTCTTCACCCATATACGGAGCGACCGTTACGGCATCTACCTTGATATGGTCGAAGAAAGAACGTGCATACATTTCGGAAGTGTTTCCGATGTCACCGCGCTTTGCATCTGCAATGATAAACTGGTCGGGATAGTTTTCACGCAGGTAAGCGATTGTCTTTTCGAACGACAGCATCCCTTTTACGCCCAAACTTTCATAAAAGGCCAGATTCGGTTTGTAAGCCACGCAATAGTCGGCTGTCGCGTCGATAATCGCTTTGTTGAATGCGAAGATCGGATCTTCTTCAGACAGCAGGTGCTGCGGTATCTTCTTTATATCTGTATCGAGCCCCACGCAAAGGAAGGACTGCTTCTTCTTGATGTTTTCGAATAATTGCTGCTTGTTCATGTTGTTACGTGTAAAAATTAGTCTAAAAATCGATGTTATAGTTCAGACTCTTTCAGTCGTTCAGCGTTTTCGGCCACGATCAGCTGATCGAGGCATCCTTGTATATCCCCATCCATAAAGGCTGAAAGATTATAAATCGTGTAGTTGATGCGATGGTCGGTGATGCGTCCCTGCGGATAATTGTAGGTACGGATCTTCGCCGAGCGGTCGCCGGTAGAGACCATCGTCTTACGTTTGTTAGCAATGTCATCCAGATATTTCTGGTGTTCCTTGTCATATATAAACGAACGCAGGCGCGTAAGGGCGCGTTCCTTGTTCTTCGGCTGGTCGCGTGTTTCGGTACATTCGATCAGGATTTCTTCGCTTACGCCTGTATTCGGGTTTTTCCAGACATAGCGCAGGCGGACGCCTGACTCGACCTTGTTTACGTTCTGCCCTCCGGCTCCACCCGAACGGAACGTGTCCCATTTGATTTCACCTTCGTTGATTTCCACGTCAAATTCGTCTGCTTCGGGAAGGACGGCGACGGTTGCTGCCGATGTATGCACGCGTCCTTGTGTTTCGGTAGCCGGCACGCGTTGTACGCGATGTACCCCCGATTCGTATTTAAGGGTTCCGTATACCTTTTCTCCGCTCACGGTAAAGATGATTTCCTTGAAACCGCCGGCAGCTCCCTCGCTACAACTGGACAAGGCCACTTTCCAGCCTTTCATCTCGCAATACTTCACGTACATGCGATACAGGTCTCCGGCAAAGAGTGCGGCTTCGTCACCACCCGTTCCGCCACGTATTTCGACAATGGCATTTTTGTCGTCCTGCGGGTCGGCCGGTACGAGGAGCAGCTTGATCTCCTCTTCCAGTTCCGGAATACGCGCTTCACAGGCTGCAGCTTCTTCGCGGGCTATTTCTTTCATCTCCGGATCGGTTTCGGCCATCATCAGACGGGCCTCTTCCAAGCCGTTGAGGCATTGCATGTATTCCTTGCGGGCTTTTATGATTTCGTTCAGCTCCTTATATTCTTTCGTGAGCTTGACGTATCTTTTCTGGTCAGCGATGACGTTAGGGTCCGTGATGAGCGTCGATACCTCTTCGAAGCGAGACACCAAACCTTCCAGTTTCTGTAATAGCGTGTTATTCTCAGCCATATATGAACTCACCGAACTCGCTTTTAATAATCAGTTCCTTCTTATCGCTTTCTTCTACGCGGCCGACAATTTGTGCGTCGATATTGAATGATTTGCTGATGGCAATCACTTCTTCCGCATGTTCCGGAGAAAGATAGACTTCCAGGCGATGCCCCATGTTGAACACTTTGTACATCTCGTCCCAAGCCGTACCGCTCTGTTCCTTGATCGTCTTGAACAGTGGGGGAACGGGGAACATATTGTCCTTGACCACACGGCAATTGTTTCCGATGAAGTGCATTACCTTGGTCTGTGCACCGCCTGAGCAGTGTACCATACCGTGGATATTTGGGCGCAAGGCATCCAATAGTTTTTTGACTACCGGTGCATAGGTCCGCGTGGGAGAAAGCACCAGCTTGCCTGCGTTCAGCGGCGATCCCTCTACAGAGTCGGTCAGCTTCAAGCCACCGCTGTAAACCAGTTCGTCGGGGACAGCCTTGTCGAAGCTTTCCGGATATTTTTCTGCCAGGTATTTGGCAAATACGTCGTGGCGTGCACTGGTCAGCCCGTTGCTTCCCATGCCTCCGTTATATTCTTTCTCGTAAGTGGCCTGTCCGAAAGATGCCAGCCCGACGATCACGTCGCCCGGACGGATGTTCGCATTGTCGATCACGTCGGCACGTTTCATGCGGCAGGTAACCGTACTGTCGACGATGATGGTACGGACCAGGTCGCCAACATCGGCCGTCTCGCCGCCTGTAGCATAGCAGCCGACTCCCATTTCGCGAAGTTCGGCCAGCAGTTCGTCTGTTCCGTTGATGATGGCGGAGATCACTTCACCCGGAATCAGCAACTTGTTGCGTCCGATGGTGGAGGAAACCAATATGTTGTCTACGGCGCCCACGCACAGCAGGTCGTCGATATTCATTATCAAAGCATCTTGCGCGATACCTTTCCATACGGACAAGTCTCCGGTTTCTTTCCAGTACATATAAGCCAAAGATGACTTGGTTCCGGCTCCGTCGGCATGCATGATGTTGCAATATTCAGGATCGCCTCCCAGAATGTCGGGAATGATCTTACAGAATGCTTGGGGAAAGATTCCCTTGTCGATGTTCTTTATTGCGTTGTGAACATCTTCTTTCGAAGCGGATACACCGCGTAGATTATAACGTTGGTCACTCATTGTTTTTGTGAATTTGTCTGCAAAGATACTATTTTTTGTCTTACTTATCTAAGTTTTAGCACATCTCCTTCTTCGGGAATATAATCTTTGTGCTTTTTATTCATCTTATATAAGCTCTTGATCTGTATTCCGTATTTCTGTGCGATGCTGTGCATGGATTCGCCTACCTGTACGACATGGTCATAATTCGGCTTGTCTGCTTTCTTCTTTTTCTTTTCCAGGTAAACGATGTCATTTTTCTGTAACGGAAAATCTTCCGGCACCTCGTTATATTTCTTCAAGTCTTTTACCCGGAAGCCGAGGCTGGCGGCTATGTCGTCGAAGCTGTCTTTGCCGTTGGAATAGACATACAGCAGGCCGTTTGTGCGGTAGACCGTATAGCGGGAAATGTGTGCCGGTCGCTTGCCAGGCTTTTTACCGCCTTTTGCCGTGTCATACCGATACAGGTCGTAATCTTCGATCAGCTTGATCAGTCGGTTGGCGTAGGCGCGGTCTGTTGCGTAGCCGCATTTCTGCAGACCTCTTGCCCAGCCTTTATAGTCGGTTACTTTCAGTCTGAACAGGGAAGCATAACGGGGACGGTCGACCAGAAAACGGGCGTGGTCTTCGTAAGACTGTTCCGGATTCTTATATTTGCGAAAACATTCTCCGCGCAGGTCATCGTCGTGATAAACCCGGCCGCCCCTCCAGTCGGAATGACATTTGATGCCGAAGTGGTTGTTCGATTTGCGTGCCAACTCGCTTCGTCCGGCTCCCGACTCCAATAACCCTTGTGCAAGCGTGATACTTGCAGGGATACGGTACTTTTTTTGATGCTGGATCGCTAAACTGCTGTATTGTTTGATATACTTTTCGTATGCCGGCACTTTCCGTTGGCTGGCTCCGAGTGCCGTGCCGGTAACAGACAGCACCAACAGCAGGGAAAGGATTCGTAATGTTAATCGCATGACTGATTCGTTGTATGTAATTATATTTAACGGCAAAGATAATTAATTTGTTTTACATCCTTGTCATAGTATTGTGCCGGGAGGAGGGAGGCCGCATTATAATTGGGCAGAGATGGATCATAAATGATGATTGGTCATCATGCTATTTATAAATTAAGGATTATGCGGATTTCCGATTTGGCTTCACCTGTCCTTGAAACCTTTTGATTGTTATGGGATACAAGGGTGAAGGCAAACATCCGGACTGCCTTCACCTCAGGATTTTGCCTTCACCATTTGTCTCGTCCTGATTTAGGTTGACCATGTCGCTCTGATTCGTTTTCACTACGATATATTTTAATGAAAGATAGGAATTTACAGCTATTACTACCACTCTTTAACCTTTCGCCCTTGGTCGAAAAGGCTTTTGACATTGGTCGAAAGTGTTTTTGACCAAGGGCGAAAGCCTTTTCGACTAAAGGCAAAAGGTTAATGAATGGGCTGTTTGACAATAGAAACATGGCTATTGTTTATCACGAATGTATTTGGGCTTTCTCTATATTTTCTTTATTTTTGCTTGTATCATTTAGAGCGTTATTTCATGAAAGAAATCAAGTTGGAGACAAAAATCCGGATTTATCCTCTTGCCGAACTACCGGAAGAAGAGTCGCGGTTGATGGAGGCGGCCATAAAAGCGACGGGACAATCGTATGCCCCTTATTCGAAGTTTCATGTCGGAGCGGCAGCCTTGCTGGAGGACGGCACGATCGTAACCGGCAGTAATCAGGAGAATGCCGCTTACCCTTCCGGTCTGTGTGCGGAGCGGGTGGTATTGTTTCATGCCGGCCATCAATATCCGGATATGCCTGTTGTCGCTCTTGCCATTGCAGCCGCCACGAATGGCCGGCAGGTCGAGAGCATTTCCCCTTGCGGTGCATGCCGCCAGGTTTTGTTGGAGGCGGAACAACGCTATGGCAAGCCGATGAAGGTCTTGTTGTGCGGAACGAAAGAGGTCGTGGTGGCAGAGAGTGCCGAATCACTATTGCCGCTTTGTTTTGGGGCGAAAGATCTGAAAGATGATTAAAAAGAGGCACAAGCTGTGGGAAATGATAAGTTTGCTTACTGTCTCCCGACGGCGATGTGCCTCTTTTGCGCTGTTGTTGTTATGCGCATTTTCTTAAATGTCAAATATCCGGATCAATGGGTTCGACCTTTAGAGGTTCCTGGTTGTTTTCTGCTCCCGGATAACCGATATTTTGGTTAATTACGCCTCCGGTGTTACTTGTGATAGCAGTTTCAGGAATCGGCCATAAAATGTGGTGTACGCTCATGCGGTATTCGCCGTTCGGAATTTTAACACCTTTATTGAAGAAATTATTCTTGGCGGAAACCCAATCGAAATAGAAGTTTACGCCGGTATCTTTGCAATTCGTACCGATACCGCCCGGTCCTGAAATGTTATCCAATTTATACACACGTCCGTCCAAAGCTTCGCATGCCTTACCGGTCTTGGCATACAAATAGGAGATACGGACCAGTTCGACATGGCGGTTTTCTTCGTAATACAATTCTCTGGCCCGTTCGGCAAGTACATCGGCAATACCGACGGTTCCGTTTAGAGGTTCCGCACCGGCACGTTCACGGACAACATTCAGCATTGCAGCCTCATTTGCCATATCACCTTTCCAATAATAACATTCTGCTAACATCAAGTAAACTTCTGCAGAACGATAAATATACCACGGTGTTTCTCCGCCTTGGAAATCCTGAGTCTTTGTCGGATCAGGGACGAATACTTTATAGTGTGGCCACATGTACCAGCAACGGATAGAGTCGGCGACAGAAAGGTCTACCGGGCGAATCAAGTTTTGTCCGTAATAAGGATTGTTTGATTTCTTCAAGCCGGGATCGTTATAGCGTAAATCTTCCATCCGCTTCCAACTGTCATGATTGAATGGCCCGCGTAAGTCATTCTTTTCTTTTTCAGTCCAAATTTCGTATTGGTAATAATTGGTTGGACGTAACGTCCCGATACCACGACCGTATTGGGTGTCGTTATCGATTTCCGTATTTTTGTCCGCCCCGTCGGGTGCAATAGCAGTACCGCTTTTCCCGTCCGGGGTTTTAATGGCGCCACCTTTTGCCCAGTAAGGCACAGCATTACGCATGGTATAAATACGGTTGTCTTTATCCAATGGGGTGGTTGTCGGATGGGCGACCACATACATGATACCTTCCGTGTTGTTCATGTCAATTTTGGCTTCCACACTGTGCAAATCATGCATCAGGTTGGTGTTGGGTTTTGTTTGATTCCCAGTGAAGCGTTCGGTCATCAACGGATGACGTCCGACGACTTCTTTACCGACCGTAATAGCGCGGTCAAAATCGCCGGTAGCCATACACAATTTCATGAGCAAGACACCGCACGCATCCTTGTTGGCACGTCCGCGCGGTTGTACTTCCGGTACCCATTGGTAGGCAAACTCCATGTCTTTTTTGCATTGTTCCAAGATACTCCAACGGTCGTACGTATAAAAATCCAATTTCGGTTCAGTGATTTCCCGATCCAGATAAGGGACGTCGCCGAACTGGTGTGTTAGTTTGTAATAACGATAGGCACGCTGAAAATAAGCGGCACCCAATACAGCCTTTCGTTCTGCTTCGTCTTTATATTTGGCTGCATCCAAACGACTGATGGCGATATTTGCATATTTGATGCCTTTGAATCCTTCTTCCCAATACCATTTGTTTTTACCTTTCATGTCGTTTTTCGTCCGGGAGGGTAGCATTTCGTTATCCAAATCGACCAGGGAACCGCTTTCGTCTGTCTTTCCATGTATGGCGATGTCGGTCAGATACATTTCTGTTAGGATCGGGGCGCCGTCTCCGAAAAATTCATGACGCATGTTACGTTCGCAGGCTGTCAAAGCTGCATAAAGTCCTTCTGCATCCACATATGTGTTTTCGGGTGAGTAGAAAGACAGAGGTTTTGGCTCCAGCCAACTGTCACTACAGGAATTTAGCATGGGTAAGGTGGCCAGTGCCAGGATTATACATTTTTTCTTGTTGATATTCATATTCTTATTATATTTTCAGGTTAATTATAAAGTAAAATTCACTCCGAAATTCACCGTACGCAAAGTTGTATCGCCACCTTCCGGATCACCGAAATCCCAACCGGTAATCACGAACGGATTACGGACGGCTAAAGAGAAGCGCATGTTTTGTACGGCTATCTTTTTCAATAAATGTTTGGGAACGTTATAGGACAAGGTAATGTTTTCCATGCGGACAAACGTTTTCTTTACATAATTGCTACCCTTATTGGTTGAACCGATACGGGCATAATCGTTTGTCGGGTTGTCTTTGGTCCAGCGTGGAATGTCTACAATCGTATAACGGTCATACATACCGCCTGTATTGGCGGCTCGATTGAACGTACCATATTGTCCCACATGTGAATACATCATGAATGAAAGGCTTAGATTTTTAAAGAATGTGAATTCGTTACGCCAAGACCAATAATATCGCGGAGTCTTGTAGCCTTGGAATACCTTGTCTTTCGTATCCAGAACTCCATCTCCGTTTTGGTCAATATATTTGAAGTCGCCCGGCTTGTTACCGTATTTGGATGCTTCTTCCTCTTCTCCCAATTGCCAAACCCCGTCACGCTCGTAATCCCAGATTTGTTCGGTATCATGGCCGATAAACCATTTGTTTTCATAGTCATCGGCCTCTTTATATCCGATCACGTTTCCATTGTCGTCTTTCACTTCTTCCATATCGCCATAAAGATGTTTGATCTTACGGCGGTTGAAAGAAAACGTACCGCTTGAATTCCATGCAAAATTGTCATGGTTGATCAAATTGGCATTCAACGAAAGTTCGAAACCTCGGTTTGTCAAAGCTCCCAGATTGGCCATTACACTGGCATATCCTAAAATAGAGGGTAATGAACGGTTCACTAACAGGTCGTTCGATTCAGCCATATACGTTTCGACACTACCGCTTAACTTGTCTCCGAACAAAGAGAAGTCTAATCCTATATTGTAAGATTCGGTTCGTTCCCATTTCAATTGGTTGTTGGGCATACGGTTGATATATACTTGAGAAGTCAGATAGACATTTCCGTTCGGATCAACATATGTATAAGCTCCGGAATTTAGTTGAGCCAATGCTTCGTACTGGCCAATGTCACGGTTTCCGTTTTGCCCCCAGGAGAAACGTAATTTTCCATAATCCAACCAGCTGGATGTTTTTTTCATAAACTTTTCAGATGTGAATACCCAACCTAAAGCAATGGCTGGGAATGTGGCACGTGGGTTCATCTGTCCGAAAGCCGAATAACCGTCACGGCGGACAGACGCTGTCAGCATATATTTGTCTTTAAAAGAGTAGAACAAACGTCCCATCAATGCATCGCCGGTCCTATATGTGTCGTTGCTGGAAACGGACGGTGCTGTACCGGCACCTATGTTATGGAATCCCAATATGTCGCTCGGCGAATAGAGTTTGTTGCTTGCTACAGTTTGCCACCATTGCCCTTTTTCTGCATTGGCCAGGAAAGTCGCTTCGACTCGATGGTCTTTGCCGAATTCTTTTTTCCAGCGGACAATGTTGTCTACTTGCCAGTTGAATGTTTTTTCATTTTTCCGTTCGGATCGACCGCCGTCACCTGCCCATTCCGGATGTTCGGATGATTCGTGGTTCATATATTCGTACCAATGGTAACGAGGTGTGAAATTCATCTGGTATTCCAACCCGAACGGCAATTTGACAATTGCATATAAGTTCGCATTCAGGTCATGGTTGATGTCACGCCTGTCACGGTATAAATTATCGAAGAACGGATTTTTCGTGTTGTTGTCACCGGATGGATACATTCGGTATGGACTGTCCAATATATCGATATCGTTCGTCGTAAAAGGTGAGTTGTGTTCGCGTTGGCCAACATCGGCTGCTAAATATCCCCCAAGGCGGGTTGCAAATTGTGCATTTACACCCACTGTCAAGAAAGAAGTCACTTTTGATTCCAAGTTCAAACGAGAGCGAAAATTACGATAGCGGTCGCCGACTTTTACTCCTTCGCGGTCTGCATATCCCAAAGACCAATAATAAGAAAAGTCTTCTTTACGGTTTGAAATGCTGACAGTATAATCTTGTTGTAATCCGGTTTGGAAAACAACATCATCCCAATCTGTTTCGATTCCGTTTAAATAATTCTCCATTTCGATCGTTTTGAAGTTTAGACGGGTCAACCATTTATAAATCATGGTCTTTTCATCCGGCAAGACCGATACTGGAGATTTTTGGTCATAGTTATACCAAGCCAACGGGTCAATTCCCGCTGCTGACAAAGTTCGCGGATCGGCAAATTTACCGGGCTGTGCAGCTATTTCAGCTTCTGTCATTAGGCTTTCACCATATTCTTGTCTGAATTTGATAAATCCTGCACCATCGACAGTTTTAGGCAGAAGTGCGTTGCTTACCATACCAACGTTGGCATTAAATGAAATTACAGGTTTTCCTGTTTTTCCTTTTTTGGTGGTAATAGCTACTACTCCATTGGCGGCTTTTGCTCCATAAACGGCAACGGAACTGGCATCTTTCAAAATATCGATATTTTCAATATCCATAGGATTGATGTCTTGTAAAGATCCATCATAAATAACTCCGTCCAAGACCAACAAAGGAGAAGAGCCTGCTTTCAGAGAATTTTTTCCGCGTATTTGCAGGTCGGCGGTACCGGCGGCATCTGTAGCCATCGAAATCGATAGGCCGGAAGCGCTGGCACGTAACAGGTCTTGAACAGAACGTGGGGCTTCTGTTTCTAATTTTTCCGTTTTTACACGTGAAATCGCCCCCGTCAAATCTTTCTTCTTTGCCGTACCGTAACCGATTACAACTACTTCTTCCAGCTCTTCCGTATCTTCTGTCATCGTCACATTGATTGTTTTCTGGTTGGCAACAGGAATCTCTTGGGATATGTATCCGATATAAGAGAATACAAGGATCGTTTTTTTATTTGTAGAGGAAACACTGTATTTTCCGTTCATATCTGTTATAGAGCCGTTGGTTGTTCCTTTTTCCATCACATTTACACCAATCAGAGGTTCACCGGATTGATCTTTGACGGTACCGGTAATCGTTATATTTTGGGCAAATGATTGACTAGCGAATAACCCTATCAGAATAAAGATCAGGTTAATTCGTACTGAAAAAAATAAGTTTTGTTTTAGCATCTTAATTGGGTATTAG
>DXRF01000055.1 GCA_019411205.1 Parabacteroides sp.
GGGGAGGAGGGGGAGGAGTATCCTCCGGTCTCGTGATTTCAACTTCTTCTTCCGCGATGATATCAGCAACGCCCTCATTTTGGACAATTGTGATTTCACGGTCGCTCCATTCGAAGCCAACGAACAGTACTGCAAGTCCGACGATCATACCCATCAGGATACCCATCGTCTTACCTTTTTCCAGGTCCGCTTTTGGTGATTTCTTAACTTCCATATCTCTTAGTGTTTAGAGATGTGTTTTTCTTCTGCGACAAATATACGGAGTTATTTTTTAAATCCGAATAATTCGTATTAAATATACGCTATTTTTACTTTTTTTTTGACTGAGAATAAAAATAATAGTTCCCATATACCTTTTTCAGCTTTTTCCCGTTTCTGTAAGTGAGGTGTATATACCCGTTTTATTTATCTTTGTATGCATTTTACCAGAGAAATATGAGAAATATTCTATTTATATTCTTCTTTTCCTTCTTGTTACAGGCTGCTGTCGCGCAAACCGGCGACACCGGATATACCTTTCTCCGCTATCCTTCTTCGGCAAGAGTTAATGCGATGGGAGGTAATACGATGTCCCTGATTGAACGGGACCCTTCCCTGATTTTTCATAACCCGGCTTTATTGGGGGCCGAAATGGATCAGATGGTTAATCTGAATTACTTGAATTATATATCGGATATCAATGTCGGGAGTGCCCTTTTTACCAAGGCATATAAAGAGAAAGGCGCTTGGGGTGTGGGAGCTTCGTTCTTCAGTCAGGGAAAGATACGGGGGATGTCGGAAGAAGGCCTTCCGACGGGCGATTTTACGGCAAAGGACATCAGCGTGAACGGTTTCTTCTCGTATGACCTTTCCGAGCGCTGGCGTGGAGGGGCTTCGCTGAAGTTTTTATATTCAGGTATCGGTGATTATACTTCGATCGGTATGGCTGTCGATGCCGGCTTGAGTTATTATGATTCCGAAAAAGGGTTTTCTTTCGGTTTTGCATTTAAAAATATCGGAGCCCAACTGAAAGCCTATGAAGACGAGCGCCAGAAGATGCCCTGGGATATCCAGCTGGGGATCACCAAACAGATGGCCCATGCGCCGATCCGCTTGTCGCTGACGGCACAGTATCTGACGAAATGGAAGGTCGAGTATGTAGACGATTACGACAGGGAATATACGGGAGATAATTTTTTCAAGTCTTTTGTAAAACACCTGGTGATCGGTGTCGACTATGTCCCTTCCGATAACTTCTGGCTCGGTATCGGATATAACCCTAAGACGGCATTGGACATGAAATTGCAGGGAGGTAACGCTCTTGCCGGTTTCTCCGGTGGTGCCGGTGTGCGGATCAAGATGTTCGACGTAGGTGTTTCCGTTGCCAAATACCATCCTTCAGCTCTTTCCATGATGCTGAGTATCTCTACTACGATCAGTGATTTCTAAGTAAATTGGTTTCTTTTACAATAGAGTCTTTTACCAATGGAGCCCATCCATTGGCTTTTTTGTTGTGTCTCGTAGGTTGTTCGCTTGGGGGGGCGAACGGTTTGCGGATTATATGGAAAACAATAAAATATAAGGATGAATAGGATAATTTATAAGGAAGGGAGCGATAAACTGTTGTATATTTGCATTTCCTTTACATTGATATATGTAGTGATGAAAAAGATAATTATAGCGATAGACGGTGTCTCTTCCACCGGAAAGAGCACGATGGCAAAAGATTTGGCAAAGGAACTGGGATATACCTATATTGATACTGGGGCGATGTACCGGGCTGTCACTTTGTATAGTTTGCAGCACAGTTTCTTTACAAGTGACGGTATCGACGAACGGAAATTGCAGGATGCCATGCCTGATATCGATATTTCTTTCCGTTTTAACCCGGAGACCGGACGTCCGGATACCTATCTGAACGGTGTGAATGTGGAAAAAGAAATACGGGGAATGGAAGTGGCCAACCGCGTGAGCCCGATTGCCGCTTTAGGTTTTGTACGCCGTGCGATGGTCGCCAAGCAACAGGAAATGGGAAAAGCGAAAGGGATCGTGATGGACGGTCGCGATATCGGCACGGTTGTCTTCCCGGATGCGGAACTGAAGATTTATGTGACAGCCAGTCCGGAAGTCCGTGCCCAGCGGCGTTTGGACGAACTGAAAGCTAAAGGCGAGGCAGCATCTTTTGAGGAAGTCCTTGAAAATGTAAAGACGCGTGACCATATCGATATGACTCGTGCTGAGAGCCCGCTTCGTAAGGCTGATGATGCGCTGGAGCTGGATAACTCGCATCTGACGATTGCCGAGCAGAAAGCTTGGCTTTTGGAACAGTATAAAAAGGTCGTTACATCGGATTAGCCATGATAGAAGTCGAGATAGATCAAGGTTCCGGTTTCTGTTTTGGTGTGGTGACGGCTATCGAAAGTGCAGAACGTGAACTGAAAAATACGAATACGTTATATTGCCTCGGAGATATCGTGCACAACAGTCTGGAAGTGGAACGGTTGGAAAAGTCAGGACTGCAGACGATCGAGCACGACGAGTTTACCCGTCTGAAAGGAGAAAAGGTGTTGCTTCGGGCACATGGCGAACCGCCTTCGACCTACGAGATTGCCCGGCAGAACAACATCACGATCGTGGATGCGACCTGTCCGGTGGTGCTCCAGTTGCAGCGTAAGATTCATAAATGCTACATGGCTACGCGCGACAGCCATACGCAGGTTGTGATCTATGGAAAGAAAGGACATGCCGAGGTGAATGGCCTGGTCGGGCAAACGGAAGGGACGGCTATCGTTATCGAGAAGGTGCAGGATCTCGACCGGTTGGATTTTAGCCGGAATATCTGTCTCTTCTCGCAGACGACCAAGTCGCTTGACGGGTTCCGTGAGGTCGTGGCTGAGATCCGGCAGCGTATTGCGGACGGGGTGCAATTCGAATATTTCGATACGATCTGCCGTCAGGTAGCCAATCGCTTACCGAACATCAAGATGTTTGCCTCCAAGCATGATTGGGTGTATTTTGTTGCCGGAAAGAAGAGTTCCAATGGCAAGATGCTGCTGGAGGAATGCCGGAAGGCAAACCCGAACACGGTTTTTATCTCGGAGGCAAAGGAGATTACCGAGCCGTTGCCTGAAGGTGTCGGCAGTGTCGGGGTGTGCGGGGCTACATCCACTCCGAAGTGGCTGATGGAAGAGGTGGCTGTGCGTATTCGCGAATTGAATGCCAGCCGTTGACTTTTAGGGTTAAGATTTGATGAAGTTTTGGAAAATAGACAGGTTTTTGGCAAATAATTATTACTTTTGCCGCGAACATATAAAATATAAGACGCTATGTCTACAGTTAAGTGTATTGGCATTTTAACGTCCGGAGGTGATGCTCCCGGGATGAACGCTGCTATTCGCGCAGTGACACGTTCCGCTATTTATAACGGAATGTCCGTTAAGGGTATCTATCGTGGATACAAGGGTTTGATAACCGACGAAATTGAAGATTTCAAGACTCAGAATGTAAGTAATATTATTCAGCGTGGCGGTACTATCCTGAAGACGGCCCGTTGTGCGGAATTCAAGACGCCGGAAGGCCGTAAGCAGGCTTACGACAAATTGATGGAGCATGGCATTGATGCCTTGGTTACCATCGGTGGTGACGGAACGCTGACGGGGGCCCGCATCTTTGCGCAGGAGTTCAATTATCCGATTGTCGGTCTGCCCGGTACGATCGATAATGACCTGTATGGCACGGATATCACGATCGGCTACGACACGGCTTTGAATACGATCATGGAATGTGTTGATAAAATCCGTGACACGGCAACCTCCCACGACCGTTTGTTCTTTATCGAAGTGATGGGGCGTGATGCCGGATTCCTGGCTCTTAACGGAGCGATTGCATCGGGAGCCGAAGCGGCTATCATTCCGGAGATATCGATGGAGAAAGACCAATTGGCCGAGATGATCGAAACCGGTTTCCGTAAGTCCAAGAACAGCAGTATCGTTCTTGTTGCGGAGAGTGAAGTGACCGGTGGTGCGATGGGTGTGGCTGAACGTGTAAAGAAGGAATATCCGCAGTTTGACGTGCGTGTTTCGATTTTGGGACACTTGCAGCGCGGTGGTTCGCCTACTGCACAGGACCGTATCTTGGCAACCCGGATGGGAGTGGCCGCCGTCGATGCGTTGCTGGATGACCAGCGTAACGTGATGATGGGTATCCAGAATGACGAGATTGTCTACGTTCCTTTCTCCAAGGCGATTAAGAACGACAAACCGATCAATCGTGATTTGTTGAATACGCTTCGTATTTCTTCTATTTGATATCCGTTATTGGTAAACATATGAAAATCCCCGCAGATGAATGTTTCTGCGGGGATTTTCATATATAGAGCTGGTTCTGTTTACTCTATTCTTTGTTCTGCTAAACAGCGTCTATTTCTTTGCAGACAGATTTTCCAAAAACAGATCCATCATCCGTTTGGCTGCGACAAACGAACTGATCTCGTTATTCAATACCTGCTGCTCCGTGAAATTCAACATGCTTTCTACCGCCGGGTTGTGGTAGAACGTTTCGCGAAGCGTATCGTTAATGCTTTCATACATCCAATATTTGGCCTGTTCGTTACGCTTGTAGTGGAAGTAGCCGTTCTTTTGTGTGAATTCCATATATTCTCCGACCATATCCCAGATTTCTTTAATTCCCAGGTTATAATAACCGGAATAAGTCAATACTTTCGGGAACCAACCGGATTCGGGAGCCGGGAACAGATGCAAGGCGTTGCGGAACTGCGCTGCCGCCAACTTTGCCTTTTCGAGGTTGTCACCATCTGCTTTATTGATGATGATCCCGTCTGCCATCTCCATGATTCCGCGTTTGATGCCTTGCAATTCGTCTCCGGTACCGGCAAGTTGGATCAACAGGAAGAAATCGACCATCGAGTGGACGGCCGTCTCGCTTTGTCCGACACCGACAGTTTCGACAAATACCGTATCGAATCCGGCCGCTTCACAAAGAACGATCGTTTCGCGTGTTTTACGGGCTACACCACCTAAGGAACCAGCCGATGGCGAAGGACGGATGAAAGCGTTTTTTTCACGAGACAAGGCCTCCATACGGGTTTTGTCGCCGAGGATGCTGCCTTTCGAGCGTTCGCTACTGGGGTCGATCGCCAGCACTGCCAGTTTACGTCCTTCCCCTATCAGATGCATGCCGAACGCATCGATCGAGGTACTTTTACCGGCTCCCGGCACTCCGGTGATACCGATACGGACAGACTTTCCTGCATGCGGCAGGCATTTTTCGATAATCTCCTGTGCCACTTGCTGGTGTTCGTATTTGGAGCTTTCCACCAGCGTTACCGCCTGGCTGAGGATCGTAATGTTTCCTTTCAGGATACCTTCCACAAATTCGGCAGGCGTATATTCTTTGCGTTGAATCCTTTTTTTCAGATAAGGATTTACGGTCGGTACATCGGCTACTCCCTTGTTCACCTTTAATCCTTTGTACAGATCGTCGTTCTCGGGATGTTCCATGATAAGATTTATGATTTATAATTTATGGATTGTGATTTATGATTTATGATTTATACTGTTTGTTGTCATAAATTATAAATCATAAATCATAAATCTCAGATTTTCTTACTTTTCCGCTGTCACCTTCACAAGCCGTACCGGACCGTTCGGGTCATTACATACGAAATTGATGAGGGCTTCCAGTTTTGTTTTTATCTCTTTCGGGCGGACCGTCACTTTGAAGGTGGCTGTCATACCAGGTTTGATTTCTCTTTTACCTCCGGAAACGGCTACGCGTTCGTCGTCGCAGGTCGCGCTATAGATGACAAGCGGCGATTTTCCGGAGTTGGTAATTTCGATCGTGCCGCTTACCCGACCGCCGACCAGCGGGATGAAACTGCTTTTGTCAGGAAGTTTGCCGAAGTCGAGCAGTGTTCCGGATAACTGTGCAACCGGGGCTTTTGCTTTTTCCGATGCAGTCAGTTTGCTGAAATCGTCTATGATATTGGCGGCAACATACAGGTGGCTTTCTGTCCCTTTTTTCTGTCCGGTACTTTCGACCGTCAACGGGATTTCGGCAGTCACACGGCCTTTCCGTTTAACTTCTTTCGCATCTATCAGGATAGATATTTCGCCTGTTTCACCCGGAGCCAGTTTAGCCGGATTGGCTACGATGTTCAAGTAATGAGGCATCTTTCCTAAATGAATATCCAAAGATGTCTTTCCTTCATTGATTATGCTGATTTTCTCTCCTAATGTTTCTTCCGGGCGAACTGTGCTGTAGAGGATATTCTTGGTTTGCAACTTCAGGTCGCCGATGCTATAAGGATAAACCAATATGGGCTGAGCTTCTTTAGGAGTCACATTCCCTTTGATACCTAAGGAGAAGCTGCCTTTTTTGCCGTTACTGTAGATGGCTATGGTCTTGTAGAAAGGGCCGGGACGTCCTTTCGGATTGTAGGTCACTTTTACTTCTCCGGTCTTCCCCGGAGCGATGGGCTCTTTGGTCCATTCGGGCTGCGTGCAGCCGCAAGAAGCTGTGATCCGCGTGATGACAAGCGGGCCGTTACCTGTGTTTTTGATTTTAAATACATGACTTGCCAATCCATCGGACTCCCCTATCGTACCAAAGTTATAGATCAGCTCGTCTGCACTGATTTGGGCGTTGTTTTGTGCCGATATACTGCTTATGGCAAACAGTATACCGGCAAGTATAAAGACCAGTTTGTTTCTGTTCAACATTCTTTAATCGTTCGGTTTTTCTATTATTATTCTACTTCTCCCCGGATCGTCAGGATAAAACTACCGGTTTTACCATTACTGTATACGGAAATAGTCTTGACAAAAGGACCGGGGCGGTCTTTCGGGTTGTAAGTGATTTTGATATCGCCTGTTTTACCCGGAGCTATCGGTTCTTTTGTCCATTCCGGCGTCGTACAGCCACAAGAGGCGATGACACGTGTCAAGACCAACGGCGCATCGCCTGAGTTTTTTATTTTAAAAGTATGCGAGACATTGCCGTTCGCTTCCTTGATCGTTCCGAAATCGAAAGAGGTTTCATTTGCCGAGATTACAGCTTTGTTTTGAGCTGAAGCTATTCCTGTTGCCAGCAGGATGGCCATAAAAATAAAAATAATCTGTTTCATTTTCTCTTTTTATTTAGCTATTGATTAGAATGCAAAGATAATGTTTACTACTGAATTAGTCTCTTTAAAAAATAAAATTCTGCTCCCGTTGCGAGTCGGAGATGCCGGATCTGCGTGCAGCTACCATCGCCGGGAGTCTCGCTCAATCTACCTTGACAATGCTTCCTTCCGTATGCGATACGAATTCGGGTGCGTATAGGCATTGGATCGTACTGATTCCTCCTGCATATTCACCGGTGCGTGACACGTATACGGCATATTCCAGTACAAAAGTCCCCTGGGGTAGGCGATCGAAGAAGAAATTCTCCGAAACATCCGTCGGCGACTGGTAATACCAGACCCCGTCCCTATAGATAGAACCGGAAAGTTGGTTCGCTGGTTCAAAACATCCGGCTCGGAGGTCTTTCAGGAAGACGTAATCCATTTCGCGATCGGTACGGACCACAAGGCGGACGACCACTTTGTCGCCGACGCGGAGCGGCTCATCCGGGGTGACCGGACGAAGTTGCCGCTCAGTCCCGTTATTGGTCTCTACGAATAGCTGCTTTTCTACGTTCAGGACGCCTTTCTGTTTTTTTACCTCGTTGATGTTCTGGAAGTATTGCTCGTAGACTGCTCCCCATGCAGGGGTCGGGCCTTCTTTCCGGATGGAGATGGAGTTTGCTTCGGATGCGGTTGTTTTTTCATCCGAAACCGTTACTTTCAGGTAGCCGGTGGCCAATTCGCCGCTTGTCGTGCTATAAGTTTGCTTGCCCCATTGGGCGGTGCAAGTGTTGGTTGTGTCCAACCAGTCGCTGCCTGTCAGAAGCAAAGCATAAATAGCGTTGACCGTTGCCGGTGTGGATTCCCAGTTCTGCGTCTGCTTTTGGCTGAGCAACCATTGTTTCATACGGTCCGTTTCCTGTTTGTCGGGCGAAACCTCATGGAAGAAAGCCATCAGCAGGCAATGGGTGTCGATCGGAGAGGTAAAGGTGTTTGTTCTTCTCCGGTTGTTCGCCCAATACATGCCTTTGTCCGGAGAGGTCGAAGCTGTTTTACGCAGCCAGGTGATAATCTTTCCGGCAGTCTCCTTATTCCCGTTCCTCCACAGGAGCCAGGCTATTTCCCCCTTGCCGTGGATGGATTGTTTGTTCCATTGCTTTTCAGCCAGGTCGGTGTAGTAGCGGATCGCTTCACGTGCCGAACCGGGCTCCGGAATGTCGCGGTAATTGCTGCGGACGAACAGATATTCGATTTCCAATGGAGAAATTTCGTTTTTCTGCCAGTTCTTGATCTTTTGTAAAGCCTCATAATCGGACTGGATTTGTTTGTCTACGAATTTGAGCGCTTTCATCTGCATCTCTTTTTCCTGCTGGTTATATTCGACCGCATTCAATTCAGTCAGTTGGCTCATCCCTTTCAGTATATAGAGTGTGATCTCCTGGCTCGGATACATGCCTTTGAACCAACCCCAGCCTCCATCCGGCGTTTGCAGGTCGAGAAGATGTCGGAGGGCGGTTTCCCGCTGCCCTGCTGCCCGGTTCATATCGAACAGGAGAGACAGGCGTTGTTTTTGTTCCGTTTCATTGTCTGCTTCCAATACCCAGGGTGTTTCCTGTAGAAGGATGTTTTTCAGCTCCGCATTCTTTTCCAGGTTGGAATAGAGTGTGGAGGCGTTTCCGCCCTGTGCTTTCCACTGGCTGATGACCTGCTGGATACGCGGGTGGGCGGTGGCGATGTAGCTCGCCAGAGTGTTACTGTAATAAGAGGCGAACCAGGAAATGACGTTGTCGTTTTCCGGTTGGGATAGGGTCGGCAATGCCTGTACGGCATACCAGATAGGGTTGGCAGTCAGCTCCAGTGTCGTGCGGAACGGACGGATATTTTTGTTGTCTTTCAGGCGGATCACTTCTTCGCTCTTGTCGAACAGGTAGAACGGGGTGCTTTCCGTTATCAATATCTCGTTCGACAGAACCGGGATCAGATGCTGTTCACCGTCGCTTCCTTTGTCTGAGTCGGCAACGATACGGCAACCGATAACGCCGCCCGCGAAGGCCGGAACCTTGAATGACCAGCTGACAGTCGTGGTGCTGTCGGCTCCCAAGGTAAAAGGCTTCTGCGATTTGGTGAGGCAGATTACCGGCTGGTCGTTGTCCGGATCGAACAGTTCCAGGCTGGCGCGTCCGTCCATAGTGGCAGACGACTGGTTGCTGATTTGTGCCGTGATGGTCACTTCATCGCCCTGGCGCAGGAAACGCGGCAGGTTGGGGGTTACCATCAACGGCTTATTGGTGATGATTTCGCGGGACAGGTAGCCGTATTTCAGGTCTTCCGTCTGGGCCAGCAGTTGCAGTTTCCAGGTCGTATTGCTTTCGGGCATGGTGAAGCTGAACGCTACATCGCCAGCTTCGTCGGTAACCAGTGCCGGATAGAAGAAAGCGGTTTCGGCGAAGTTTTCACGAAGTTGGACCGGTTCTTGCTGTACTTTTCTGTAGATGCCCGGGCCGCCCGCTTCAACCTCTGCTTCTGTAATGATGGCAGCGGCATTTTGTTTTGTCCGTATGGCCGATTCTTCCAACGGTGCACTGTCTTCGGTGATGCTGAGAACTTCGGCTACTGCCGGGGCTGTCCCTGATTTCATGACGGCTCCAGTTGCATAGCGTCGTTCGCTTTGTTCATATTGCCAACCGAGGCTCAGTACATCCTGCCAGTCGAGTCGGTCGTATTGGAACTGTGGGACATTCAAGCTTTTCCGGTCTCCTGTTTCGTACCGGCTACTGTTCGTGAATGCTGTCCCTTCAGAGAAACGCGGAGCGTACAGATAAACATATCTTTTAGGAGAGAAAGACCAGCTGAAAGGCAACAACTTGTCCAATGAAGCATCGTACATGCTCGCCAATACCTCTGCAGAGACGGTAGCCGAATCTGCATCCGTAATCCTGAATTTCCAGTTTTCCTTGCTTCCCGGCAGTAAATGGTCGCGGAATGTCTCAGCCAGAATTGTCAGTCTCCGGTCTGGTTGGCGACGGTAGACCGGGACTTGTGTCACATACATCTTGCCATCCTTGACAAAAGTGAAAGACACGGTGAAACCTTCCCCGTCCGTCTCTTCAAACGGAATGCGGAAAGTCCGGTTTTCATCGCTTAACCGGATCAGTTTACGCTCCGTGCATTTATTGGCTGCTGTATACACTTCATATAATATATGGGTGTCCTTGTCGGATGTTCCGAATATGAACGCGGCCTCTTCTCCCGGTGCACAGGTCGTGTGCTCCTTGATCAGCCAGGTATGCATAAATACGGGCGGTCGTTTATCCCGGCGGTTGTACAAGATGAAATCTTGATGGGTGGAAACTTCTTTTCCGTTGGAGTCGGTCGATTTCACTTCCAGGCGATAGCGTCCGGCGGGAAGTTCGCGGAATACGACAGGTGATATTTCGTCTCCCGTTATGAAAGTTCCAACAGTCACCAGTTTATTGATTTTGTACCGGTCTGCACCGAACATATCCTTTTCTGGCTTTTCGTCCGACAGTGAATAAATCGTGTAACTTCCTTCCGCAGATGTTTTCTGTCTGTTCACGGTATAGGCCGTTACCACAGCTTTGGCGGAATCATTTTCCATTTCCTCTCCGGGCATTTGGATATCCAACAGGATACCTGTATCGCCGACGGAGAAGGTATAGCTTGCCTCTTGTGTCTCTCCTTTGCTGTCGGTCAGGGTTGCCGTTACTTCGTAGCTCTGGAAGGCAGGGCGCATATCCGATGTTTCCGGCCGTTCGGGTATGAAGGAGATCGTGAAGTTTCCTTTATTGTCAATTTTTGCCGTTCCGTTAGCCACCTGCTTGTATGTAAAGTCGAACGGGTTCGGCATATAGAAACGTGCCCAGAACGGGCGACGGGTGATCGTCCAGTTTATTTCGCCTTCCTGCAAGTTTATACCGGAGAAAGTCTGTGCTTCACCTGTCAACTTCACCGGATGGCCGAAAGACACCTCTTGCTTGAGCGGCTGGAAACTGACTTTGAAAGTCGGGCGTTTGTATTCTTCTACCCGGATATTTGTACGAAACCTTTCTGTGACAAGCGTGAAGTTCCCGCTCAAAGCCTGTGCCGGGATGGTGAACTCTCCGTTGAAGGAACCGAACCGGTCGGTCTTGAATTCTTTGCTGGCTACATCCTTGTAGTTGGCATCTCGCAGGGTGACGGTATAGGTGCGTCCGGCCACGACATGCGGGTTATCCGTATCTTTCACATAAGCGATCCCTTTGAAGAATACGTTTTGCCCCGGCCGGTAGATGCCCCGGTCCGTAAAGAGTGACAAATCGACTGTCTCCTTTTCCTGTCCGGAGCGGGAAGTGCCGTAAGGATATATATTTGTGATGATGGAAGAGGAGTCTTCGCGAAGTACCGGACGTATGTGCTCGATCTTCTTTTTGGCCGGGAGGATGGCGATTCCCAACCGGTCTGTTTTGACTTCTCCCTGGCGTTGGATGGTTCCGTTCATCATATTGGTTTTGTAATAGATAACGGTTGCACCTTCGATCGGTTTACCGCTTTCGAGGTCGGTGACAAGCACTTCCGGGTTGTTGGTCTGGCTGCGGGTGAGGGCTGCCAGGCGGCTGACGCTAAAACGGTTGGAGACTGTCAGCTGCTTGCCGGGAACCGTGATCACATATTCGTACAATCCCAACTTGTCCATCGGAATGGCCAGCGTGGAATCGGCTTCGGTGTATGAGTTGGCGAGATTCATCTTGAATGTGACCTCTTTTACCAGCTCTCCCCGCATGCTTTTACTGTTCTTGTTGTAATTCCGCCAGGCATCTTCCGGCTGGCGAAGGCTTTTGTAGATGCGCACGATCAGTTGGGGCGTGTTGACATACTTGATTTGCAACGTAAGGTCCTTGCCCGGGTACACATTGTTGTCGGATTGGATATTCAAGACCGGCGTTTCCATTTCGTTTAACTGGTTCTTGAAAACGTTTATGCGGTCGTATTTGGGATATTGCGCGATACTTTCTTTGCAGAGCGAATAAATGAGCGCCTGGATGGAGTCTTGGTGAGCCTTGTTGCCTTGATAACGTTCCCGTTGGAGAAGATTCATCTCGGCAATGCGTATTTCGGCGGCAAACGGCTCTTTGCCGTATACAGTATACAAGCTGTCCAACGTGTGTCTGTAGTCGTTGGTGTTTGTAGACTGGATATCGTATTTGTATTGCCAGTAGTCCAACTCGTCCAGCAACAAAGCTTTCTTTTCCGGTTGTGTACGGCGGAAGCCGATCACATCTTCATACCATTTATCCGACGGTTGTATGTCGATCGCCCGGAAAGCCAGGAAATCATACAGGGTAGGGCGGAGCTGAGGCATGTCTTTTCCTTTTTTCAGGATCAGGCTATACTGGCTGACCGGTGTTTGTTGCAACAGGTGTGCCGGTTGAAGAGAGAGCGTCAGTTCCTGTTTGATCTTTTCTCTGAACAGATTGGAGGTCCATTCCCGGATATCATCGGGCACATAGCCTGCCAGTTCGGTCCGCCGGTTGATGTTCCAACGGTTTTGCATATAATAGTTGTTATACATCTCCGCAACCATGGAGTGGAGTATGGCAACGGATGCGGAGTCGGAACACGTACCGGCATAAGTTTCCACCTCTTTGATCAGTTCGGGGAATGTATGGACGTCTTTTTCCAGTTGATTTTTCATCCGAGTGATAAGCGCCTGGATCAATGCCGGGGTGTTTTTCGTCTGGATGGCTTCTGTGATAGCCTTTTCGTTGGTGGATACCTGATTTGCTTTCACGTAGAAGATAGTGGATACTATTCCGCATGCGATCAGGGCTAAAACAATAATTGCTCTTATCTTCATATCTTTCAGATTTATGATTTCGGATTTATGATTGATGAAGTATGACTGATAAATCATAAATCATAAATCCGAACCCGTTTCTTATATATAGATACAAAGAAAGAGCAAAAAGTTGTAAAATTACCGTTAATTAGGAGTAATTTTATTTTTTACGGACGTAGGTCAGGAATGTGTAGGGATACGGATTTTTCTCGTCGGCAGGAAATTCCTGTCGTTCCACCTCTTCCCACAGATCCCAGTTGACAACCGGGAAAAATGCGTCTGCTTCCGGAAACTCTCCGTGAATACGGGTCAGATACATCTTGTCGGCAATCCCCAATCCTTGTCTGTAAACCAGAGAACCTCCGATGATGAAGATGTTTTCTTCCTTTTCGCAGATATCCAGTGCGTCATGCATGGATTCGCAGGCAAAGCAATTGATGAAACCAGCTTCAGGCATCGTCGTCAGCACGACATTTTTACGGTTGGGCAATCCGCCTTTGGGTAAAGACTCGAAAGTTTTACGTCCCATTATTACGGCGTGTCCTGTTGTCAGGTCTTTAAAACGCTTCATGTCTGCCGGCATGTGCCAGAGCAGACCCAGATTCTTCCCGATCGCATTGTTGTCGGAAACGGCAGCAATGATTGAAATTGTACTCATAGTGATTTATGATTTATAATTTATAATTTATGATTTATAAGTTCAAATTTGTGATTTGTGAGGTCTGGCTA